>JAIPFR010000037.1 GCA_021736525.1 Spirochaetia bacterium | reverse complement strand
ATCGGAGGTGACCACGATGATATCTTTATCCTTTTCAGCGAGCTCCTGAAGCTTCCTGGTAAATGCTTTCCGACAAGTTATGGTATCGCTCATCACGTCATCCCCCTGATCAGTTCATCAAGCACGGTAACGGCCTTTTTATACTGTTCTTTCGAGGGCACACCGTGATGCCACGCCGCGATTCCCTCCATGAAATCGACCCCTTTCCCTTTTATCGTTCGGGCGATGATGATCTTCGGTTTACCTGCATCGTGGGGCACCGAAAAGGCGTTGATGAGTGATCCCATATCATGGCCGTCTGCAGGTACTACCTGCCAGCCGAAAGCCTCCCACTTCGCTCCAAGGTTGTCGAGACCCATGACATCTTCGGTATTTCCACTTATCTGGAGATAATTCCTGTCAATGACAGCCGTCAGATTATCGAGTCTGTAGTGGGCTCCGGCCATGGCGGCTTCCCAGACTGAACCTTCAGCCTGTTCCCCGTCACCCATGAGGCAGTAGATTCTGCTCGGGCTTACCGCCTTTTTTGCAGCGATCGCCATGCCCACAGAGCAGGAGAGCCCATGTCCGAGAGCACCGGTATTCAGTTCAACCCCGGGAACCTTCACCGAGGGGTGTCCGATAAGTCTTGATTTATAGGAAGAAAACGTGCTGAGCTCCTCAGTATCAAAAAAACCCCTATCGGCAAGAATTGTATAATAGCCCTCGACACTATGACCTTTGCTCAGAATAAACCGATCACGATCGGGATCCTTGGGGTTTTTCGGATCTACTTTCAGCACATGGTAGTAGAGCACTGTCAGGATATCGACGCTCGATAGCGTTCCTCCGGTATGGCCGGTTCCTGCATGGCAGATCATGCCAAGCACTTCCCTGCGAATTTCGGCCGCCTTTCGCTGCAGAGACGTTACATGTTCCATTCTCTCTCCCGATTCTCATCTGCGCCGGAAGAACTCCTGAATCCATAAAAACAGAAGGTCTTCCGCTCTTTCGGTTCACCTGCTCACCTACAGTGCGGTATATTCCCACTTCAGATAGCGAGTCAGCGCTTCTTCAATCACATCGGCAAAATCTCCTCGGACCATGGAAACATGGTGTTCGAAACCCTCCCTGCAGATATGATCCATGACGCTGTTCAAACCTGGAACATGGCATACCGCTATGCCTCCGTCCATGGCGTATGGTTCATCGAGAAAGGCGCCGTTCCCGCCGTATGCTTTGATAATGCCGCGTGAATCATCAGTCGAGACCCTGAAATAGGTCATACTGCCCGGAGCGACCTTCCCCTTTACAGCACCGAAGCATCTGTCCTTCCCAATGGTATTCCCCAGAACATCGAGCTGACCGAAGGTGAGAGGATTTCCCATAAAACTTGCAGGATAGTTGCTGCAGTGTGTGCACACACAGATATCCCGGTTGTAGTCAAAATTGTTGTTCCAGTCGAGGAACCCGGGAGCCTCTTCGGCGGCAAGCCGCAGAATATACAAGGAGAGAGCCCCTGCGACATCCATTTCACAGGCTGAGGGAAAGCCGGACTCGCCCATCAGGCTCATGGAAAGACAGGCTGCACAGCCGTAGTTGTTCTCTATACTGTCCCAGCACTGAATAGCAGTTGCATCGAGCTCCTCATCCTGGACAAACTTCTCAAGTACTGAGGTGAGTTTGGCCTGTTTGACAACCTGTTCCTCGGGTATACGTGGCTCAACCGTTCCGTACTGCCTGATTGCGTCAAGTGTTTGAGCAACTGTCGCCTCATCATCTTTCAAGGCTTCAGCTGAAGCGATAATCTCCGACATATCTACCGGAACAACTGTGATGCCAGCTTTCTGGAGCATTTTTTCGCTGAATCTGACTGTTTGAAAGGGTGCGGGTCGCGCTCCGACCGCTCCTATCCGGGCCTTCCTCACCCCATTCACAATCCTGCAGACTGCAGCAAACCGGTCAAGATCCTTACTGAATTCATCAGAGGTAATATCGACTGTGTGACTTGAGGTATTGGTAAACGGGATGCCGTACTGATACAGGTTATTGCATACCGAGATCTTGCCGCAGAATGCATCCCGTCTGTGAAACACATCTACTTTATCGTTCTCGTCATTTGATGCCTGAACAAGTAACGGCACATTGAGTTCGGCTAATTTCAGGGTATTCACAACCCCGACCTCATCTCCGAAGTTCGGCAGGATGATGAGGACCCCGTTGATGCGGTCCCGCTCCCGCCTGAACAGTTCAGCGCACATCTTGGCATCCTCATATCCCTCTACCACTCCGGTCGGAGTGGCATTTGTATCGAGAATGACGTAATCGAAATGCTTTTTCTCAAGTACGGACAGAATATCTCTTCGTCCGGCTAACGCAAGCTCAGGATTGAAGAATCCTCTTGTCCCCACTATTACTCCAAAGACCATTTTTTTCTTTTCCATACCGTCTCCAATAAGAGTATTTTCTCTACTCGTTGCTCACCACGACTTTAACGCCAAGTGCGCAGATCTTCTCGTAAAATTCACGGGGAAGACCGCTGTCCGTGATAACATGATCAACCTGTGCCAAGGGACCCAAGGATGCAATCGAAGCTTTCCCAAATTTACTCGAGTCTGCGAGCAGATAGGTGGTACGCGCCGCCTTGATCATGGCGCGTTTGACCGGCAGGTCATTGAAACTCGGGAAGGTTATATCGAGGCTTTCTGATATGCCGCCCGCTGCAAGAAACAGCTTGTCAACATAGACATTCTCCAGGAAACCGGCAGCCTTTTCCCCGGTTAACGACAGCGTGGGAGGTTTGAACTCCCCGCCTGTCACCAGCAGTTGTAATCCGGGGTTTGAACCGATCAGCAGGGCAATATTCAATGCATTCGTTACTATGCTGAGATTCTTTTTTCCCTGCAGCAGGGCGGCAAGTTCCGTAACGGTAGAACCGGAATCAAGTATAAGACTTTCACCGTCTGTGATGAACCGCAGAGCGGTCAATGCAATATTCCGTTTCTTATCAGCGTTCTCCGTGTGCTGAAGTGAGAGGGAGTTAACCTGCCGGGATAAGCTTTTAAGGTAGGCTCCCCCATGCTCGCGAACAATATATCCCTTCCGCTCAAGCTGTTCGAGATCCTGGCGAACGGTGGGTTCGGTAACGGAAAATATTTCACTCAAAGTCTTGACCCGGGCGCTTCCATCTTCCTGCATGAATTCAAGGATTTTCAGACGCCGCGTATTTGCGAGCATGTTTTTGTTTGTTTTATTTTCTTTCATGCACGGTATTATAGACTATAATTTTCTCTTTTCAAGAAAAACATTGGAAAAAAGAAAATTTCCGTAAAAAGAAACCGTAATATGTGCCCGTAACATGTGCCCGATTGCTCCCATTCCTGCGAAGCTGCCTGCAGGCTGCGCTTCAAGAAGCGTACTAGCAGGCCAGGGCCTGCTCCATAGCCTCGAGGGAATCGTATCCCGACTGCTTGGCGAGGTATCCGTATACCGCAACAGACATGTTCTTCCCCCTTGCCGCAAAACCCTCCACATCCTTATAGAGCAGCTTAAGGGTTTGTCCGGAACAGGTCTCGAGTTCCCCCTTGAGATAGTTTGAAAAGCCCTCTATATCTCTAGCGCCTCTCATGACATTGGGATAATCACGCAGCATGTCCTGCTGCCACACCTTAAACTGGTCTGTTATCGGCTGAATCAGGGGATTGTCGGAGTATGGCGGGATGAGATTATCCATTCGGGCATACTTAACAGTCATAAGGTTAACACCTTTACGTTCCGCCTCCCGCAGATCGTTGAGATAACTCTCGCAGGTTTCTTCCGACCAGGTGGAAAACTGACCCCTTCTATGGAGCTTCATGTCCTCCATATGGCTTCGACAGGAAGGCTCCTCTCCGGTAGGGACCCGAAGGAACATATCAACCTCAATATCAAGGATCCTATGTATTGTTCTGTTTTTGCTCTCGGTCACTTCTCCTGCACCTCCTTTACCGTCGTCATTGCACAAACCCTATATGTTCCCTGAGAAAACTGTCGTCTATCATTTCCTGAACAAGAAAACCGGTATCCTGCAGGAAGTTTCCTTCCCTGAACACCCCCCAGCGTCTGCTTAATCTTCACTGCAAGAAGGGAAGCGCACGCTTCAATCACCCTGCTTTTCTCGTCATTCCCTTCAGCCCGGCAGAGCTCTTCAAGCGCCTGTGCTGCATTGCGCCCAAAAGCGCCCGATTCCCGTAATGCCTTGAACTGCCATTTATAAAAAGGCCGATATCTCCGCTCCAGGAGTAGACTGAGAGATGCAGCCTCATGGATGAACATCGTCAGATTATATGCAGCTGAAAGATGATCGCCCCTTTTCCATGCTCTGCCCACGTTGTACTGACCGTGCTGAGAAAGGAAAACACAGTGTGAGGCAATCTTCTTGTACCACACATCCTTCGGATAATACGCTGCCAGCTCCTCCCTGATAGCGCTGAACTGCCCCGGTCCGTCGTAAAACACCGAGCCGTTGGTACACAGCGAAAGGTTTTCCTCAGTAACCTGCATCCATTCGAGCAGATCGCGCGGAGCATGCCCGATACCGAGAAACGTCTCATAAAAACGGGTGATGCTGATCACACCGTCCCGCGGTGCCCCGGTATCTACTCGGTGTACAGGTCCGTAACCGCAGCATTCGCCCGGGAGAGAGCTGTAGAGCTTCTGCAGAGCCTCACCCCGTGTCTGAAACAGCTCATCGGAAACCCATATGCTGACCTTCGGCCCCCAGTCGTGGTCCATGGAAATCTCGTCATCCCACCCGTAACATTCCGAACCGGGACCGACGAGACCGAACGCGAGGCAGGGGTACACATCGGGAAATTCGCTCTGAAAAGCCGGTTTCACCAAGGTGTCAAAGTACCGGCGGGACAGCTCAAGCCCCTTCACCCTAGCTCTCCTGACCTTCCTGATCTGCTCCGATCTGCACTTCCAGACCGAGTCCTCGACCAATTTCGGCAATAGGCTCACACGATTCTTTTGCAAGATTCTGCACTGCAGCCATCTGGTAGATCCATCCGAGACCCTCATATTTTGCTGCGCCAAGCCGATGAAACGGCAGCAGCTCCACCTTTCGAACCGCAGTTTTTTTCGTGATATACTCCATCATTGAGGTAATTGCAGCTGGATCGTCATTGACCCCGGGTACTACGGGTATACGTACTATAACATTCCCGTGCTCCCTGCTTAGCCTGCTGATATTGCTCAGGATCTGCTCCAAAGGAACGCCCGTATACGTTTTGTGCTCCTGTGAGTCGATATGCTTCAAATCATGGTACACCAGATCTATATGGGGCAGCACCTTTTGAAAAGCCTCCCATTTGACATGCCCGGCTGTCTCCAAGGCAGTATGAATGCCCTCTTTCTTCAGCATCCGGGCCAGCACGCTCAGTTCGTCTGCTTGGAGAAGGGGCTCCCCACCGGAAAACGTTACGCCGCCGCCGCTTTCCTCGTAGAAACAGCGGTCTCTCATGATCTCCTCGAAGAGAGCTTCCACGCTTTTCTCTTCGCCAATGATCTTCCTGGCATTATAGAAACATGCATCCACACAAGCCCCACAGAGAATACAGGTATTGTGATCGGTGATATAGCCGAACGGTATGACGTGTGATACTGATTTTGTCGGACAGGCCGCAACGCATTTTTTACAATCGACGCACTGATTTTTGTAATACATCACCTGAGGCTTTATCAGATGGGACTCCGGGTTCTGGCACCAGGTGCAGCGGAGATTGCAGCCTTTCAGGAAGACAACCGTACGAATCCCGGGACCATCCTCGGTCGCGTAGCGTTCAAGTTCAAATACTACCATGCTGTGGACCTTACCTTATGTATCCTGTCGCCTGTTGGGACTGAGGTGACTATCCTGATACGATCCCATAAGTTTTCGGCAGGTTTCACCTATTTTGAGCTGAGTCGGGACAATTATCCTTTTGTGTTCACTAGTATCCGAATCGCGGCCCAATTTTTCCATCATAATGCCAAAAGCATGTTCGCACAGGGCGTTTATATCCTGTTTGATCGTGGTAAGCTTGCTGTTGTAGAGATTGGCGAAAGGAATATTATCAAACCCTATCAGCGAGATATCTTCTGGAATGGAGATGTTTAAACTCTTTGCCTTACTTATTGCTCCGAACGCCATCTGATCGTTGGCGCTGAATATGGCAGTCGGCCACTTGGGCAGGGCCAGGAAATACTCCATTGCATCAATCCCGGATTCGAATCTGAGATCCCCCTGATACATCAGTTCCTCACGTACAGGGATGCCGTATTCCTTCAGAGCGTCACGATACCCGTTCAGGCGGTCTTCAGCTGACGGCCAGTTCTTAGGACCGCTGATAAAACCGATACTCCGATGGTTCAACTGCAGCAGGTACTCAGTTGCCTGTCTCCCCCCGTTGTAATTATCGCTTGAGACCTCGGAAATCAGCCCTTCCTTGTAGTGCCGGTCAATCAGAACTACTTCCGTATATTTCTGCGCCTGCTCTATAGTGCTTAGGGCTATCCCCTCACCAAAAATTATCCCGCCGATCTTGTTGTCGCAGAGGTAGTCGAGGTAGATTTTTTCTTTCTCCTCATCGGCCTCGGTATCGCAGACTGTCAGGGGAATCCCCTGTTCCATGGCAAGGTGGCCTATCCTTCTCACGATCAGCGCAAAAAAGGGGTTTAATATGTCAAAGACAAATAATGCAAGCCCCCATCTTGACTTGGAGCTCAAGCGGGAGGCGAAGGGGTTCGGTTTGTAGCCGACCGTCCTCATAGTTTCTTCAATTTTTTCCCTGAGAGGCGAAGCAACGAGAGACGGATTGTTAAGAACCCGCGAAACCGTGGCAGGAGAAGCACCGCAGAGCTTCGCTATCTCAGTGATGGTATATCGTTTCATGTATTCCCCTTGAAATCGTTTTCAGCCCTATTATTGTATGGGCAGTCTTTTTGTTTGTCAAGAAAATTCAAGCAGCATCCAAGTACCTTCCATGAATTCGTCAGTCTCCTCTGTCTGTCCCCGAGGACCGAATCCGGAAAAGCTTTGAAAATCGTGCTATGTTCCGGATTCCTGACATCCGCCAGGCGCAAGTAATGAATCTTTCCTAACAAATTTTTGTTAATTATACAACATATTCACATTTTTGAGAATTTACTTTTATCCTGGTTCATACTATAATTCTTTTATGAAGAACAAGTCAAAGCGACTCGAAGCGCTCAAAACGATGCTGAGGATAGAAATCTCGATGAGAATCTCCGAGATTTCCAAAAGAATGGGGGTCTCTCCGATGACGACCCGCAGGGATATAGAGATTCTCTCAAATCAGGGAATCGTTAAGGTGCTGCACGGAGCCGTAGTCTATAAGCAGACAGCTTCTACCAGCAGTCTTTCCGACTATACGCTGACTGTTGCAGAAAATCAGAATATCGACAAAAAAAAAGAGATCGGCAGGTACGCCGCCTCGTTTATCGAGGAGAATGACGTTGTCTTCCTTGATGCCGGCTCTACTACGGAGTTCTTGGCCCAGTTCCTGCCGACGGAATATCCTTTCACCGTTATCTGCTATGCGATAAACATCTTTCTCGCCGTAGCCGGCCATAAGAACATCAACGTAATCCTCTCTGGCGGGATTTATGACCGCAAGACGACGATCCTCCACCCGTCGAACTGCTGTGAAATCCTTAAGAACAACCGCACGCATAAAGCATTTATTTCTGCTGGAGGGTTACATTCCAAGCTTGGGGTTACCTGTGCAAACCAGGGTGAATGCGATATGAAGAAAGCTGCAATCAGGTCAACCGTAGAGTCCTATCTTCTCATAGATTCTACCAAATTCTACAATGTATTGGCCTGTTTTTTTGCAAACCCTGAAAGCTTTTCCCATATTATAACCAACAGTGATGTTCCCGAGGATTACGTTCAGCTTCTCAAGGAAAAAAAGATCTCCACCCATTTTGTCTGAACCTCTGAGCAATGACCGGCTTGTCGGAACCAGGGGCGACTTGTCTGAACGTACTTTTTTAACTTTTTTAGAAGTGCGCGTTTGAGATTATTAACGAGCACCTGGCAAAATTCTTGGTAGAAAAATCACAACCCCAATCGTTCTCAGTCCTGGAACCATACATCGTTTACCAATCTTTCACTATTCCAGTATTTTTCAATTGCATCATTAAAAATTCCATGATACCCTGTAATGCAAACTGAAATCGTTTTCATATAGAGGAGATAAATCATGACCCCCCGGATAGAAGATTTGCGAGAAAAGCTCATTGAACGTATCCCCGAGATATGTCCGGAACGTGCGGTACTCTTTACCGAGTCCATGAAGAAGAGCGAGGGTAAACCTATCGTGAAGCGTCGAGCTCAATCTTTGTACGAAGTGCTGGACAAGATGACCATCTTTGTCCGTGAGGGGGAGCTTATCGTCGGGAATCAGGCGAGTACGGTCAGAGGTGCCCCGGTTTTTCCGGAATATTCTGTTCAGTGGATCCTCGACGAATTTGAGGGTAAACCGTACCACTTTTCTGAACGTCCATGCGACAAGTTCACCTACACGGAAAAAACAAATAAACAGGTACTGGAAACTATAGCATACTGGAAGGGAAAGACTCTATTTGAAAATATCTGGGGCGAACTTCCGGAACCGGCCCGTTTAGCTTGGGAAATAAATGCCATAGACGATACCTGGTGCGCTGCGGCCGGGCTCGGCAATGTTCTTCCCGATCATGAAATGGTCCTGAAACACGGGCTTAACTTCGTAATAGAGAAGGCTGAGCAGCGGTTGCAGACGCTCGACCTTACTGAACCCGGGACTATCGCCCAGTACTGGTTTCTCCAGGCTGTGGTGACCTCAAACAAGGCGGTTATCAACTATGCCCGCCGTTTTTCTGAACTTCTCGAAAGGGAGGCTGAGAAATGTGAAGATCCTGTCAGGAAGCAGGAGTTGACAGTAATGGCGGCCAACCTTAGCCGGGTTCCCGCGGAGCCTGCTGAAACCTTCTGGCAGGCGGTTCAGACGGTATGGCTGATCCAGCTGATCCTTCAGATCGAAACAAACGGCCACGCCATCTCCCTCGGCCGGTTTGACCAGTATCTCTGGCCGTACTGCAGGAATGACATGGAACGGGGGATACTTAGCAGGGAGCAGGCCCTTGAAATAGTAGAGTCTTTCTTTATCAAGGCCAATGAGATCAACAAACTTCGCTCGTGGCCCGACAGCGAATACTTTCCCGGATACCACCTCGCAGAAAATCTTGCCATAGGCGGACAGACTGCAGACGGCAGGGATGCGGTAAACGAGCTGACCTATATCGTACTGGATGCAACTGCGGACCTGAAGCTCACAAAACCATCAGTTTCCCTGAAGTGGTTTGAAGGAAGCTCCGACGAGTTTATGGACCGTGCCCTGCAGGTCGTGGAACAGCACAAGGGAGGACAACCGGCCTTGTACAACGATCTCGGCGTCATGCGGATACTGGAAAATATGGGGGTCGCTAAGGAAGATCTGTACAACTGGGCTCCAGTCGGCTGTATCGAGGCAACTATTCCGGGTAAGTGGGATTTTGCCGCCAAGGGTTCCTGGCTTAATGTCGGCAAGGTTTTTGAGATTACTCTCAATAACGGTACGGATCCGAAGACCGGAGTCACCTTGCTTCCCGGTGACGGAGACCTTACCACTTTCAATGATCCCCGAGAAATTATGGAGGCCTTCAAGAGACAGCTCCATTACTATATGGAACTGCAGGTTATCGTTGAGCATATCAGTGACGAGATGCACATTCTTCACGATCAGAACGCTTTCCGCTCCTCGCTTGTTGAAGACTGTATAGAAAGGGGAAAGTCCCTCGTAGAAGGGGGTGCCGTCTATACGGCAGACGGTGGCCCCACTGCCGGTTCCATGAGTGTTGGTGATTCTTTTGCGGCGATTGAATATGCGGTGTTCGACAAAAAACTTATCACTGCTGAACAGCTTGCGTACGCCCTCAGAACAAACTTCGAAGATAATACTACAGATCCCACAGGGGAAGAGATACGGCAGCTTCTTGTCACCAAGGCTCCTAAATTCGGAAACGACGATGATTACGCTGACAAGTGGACTGTCGAGATCAGTGAATACCTCGGATCGACCTATCAGACCGATTTTAAAAGTTCTCGCTACGGTAAGGGGCCGATACCTGCCACATTTGCCCTCAGCCAGAGTTCCGTCACCGGCAATGTTGCCTTTGGAAAATCTGTCGGTGCCCTTCCCAACGGCAGAAAGGCTGGTCTCCCGGTGAACAACGGAGTATCCCCTTCTAACGGTGCTGAGCAGCATGGACCGACGGCTACAATCAACTCTGAAGGAAAACTTCCGAGCAAATGGTTTCAGAAGGGGTCAATTTTCAACATGCGTTTGACTCCGCAGACTCTTAAGACTCCGGAAGGTCGGAAACGGGCTCTCGGTCTCGTAAAAACCCACTTTAAAAACTATCAGTATCACATTCAGTTCAACGTGCTCGATGACGAGGCTTTAATCGAGGCTCAGGGGAAACCTGAGGAGTATCGCGATCTGATGGTGAGAATCTCCGGGTACAGCGCTTTTTTTACTCCCCTCAACAAGGAGCTGCAGAATGACGTTATTCAGCGAATGAAGTTTGATATGGGTAAGTAGGGCCGGTGGATACACCAGCAGGAAGTGCGGCCAGGTTGAAAACAAAGGGGAATAGTCTATGACCATCCAGCTAGAGAGCGGGAAGCTCGCCCTCGCCAGTGAACCCTGGTACGGGATCGACTCCACCGAGGGGGGACAGCAATGAACTTTTACAGAAGGGGG
>JAIPFR010000036.1 GCA_021736525.1 Spirochaetia bacterium | reverse complement strand
AAACACTTTCAAGAGCTCGCTGAGCAAGATGGCCATGTCCAATTTCTCTTCGGCCGGTTCCCATTCGTCCAGTTTCACCAACTGAAAATGGAGGAAAATTGTAATGAAGCATAAATCGTGAAAAACTTTTTGCTCCGTCTATATTGTCCTTCATCTGTTCATCGTAAACGGTACCTAAGGTAGTAACAGCAAGACTTTGTGTTTCTCCCCTGGTAAAAAGCGCGCTTCCATGCGTTCTAGGAAGAAGATCTATTTCACATGTTATCGGCCGGATATCATCCACTTTTCTGCCGTCAGTTCTGATGCCTTTTTCCAGTATAGACTTTCTGACGATTTCGTATTCCATATCTTCAAAAAGTTTATCAAATTTTTTCTGGCGATCTTCTCCCTCTAACTGCAGAGTTTCAGCAAAGTGTTCTGCAGCATCAGTTTTGACCTGTCGTACAGCAGCAGACCGAACATGTTTTCCCAGTACGAAGCAGGCTTCTTCGAGCTTTGAATAGGCATATTCCCTTATAGGAGCAAGGAAAGAGTCATCCTCTTCTTTTACCGGGAGCGGAAGTTTTTCAAGACCGACTTTGGCTGCCAGCTCCTCTTGAGCCTCACAAATCTGCCTTATTACCGGTTGGGCTTTTTCAATTGCCTCAAGCAGAACATCTTCACTAACCTGAAGAGCTCCTCCTTCCACCATCGTTATGCCGTCTTTTGTACCTGAAACAACAATATCAAGACTGCTCTTTTCTATCTGGTCAAATGTTGGATTTACAATATACTCATTATCGAGATAACACATCCTCACGGCGCCAACCGGGCCGTTGAAGGGTATGTCGGAAATTGCCACAGAAGCAAAGGCTGCTACCATTGCAACCATATCCGGCGGATTAATCTGGTCAGCAGAAATAACGGTAGGAACTACCTGAATTTCCCGGCCGAAAGATTTATAAAACAGCGGTCTCATTGGTCGGTCAATAAGTCTGCAGACGAGTATTTCTTTATCTTTGGGTCGCCCTTCTCTCTTCAGGAATCCTCCCGGAATTTTACCGGCAGCATAGTATTTTTCATTATATTCCACCTGGAGGGGAACATAATCCAGGCCGGGGACTTCGCTGCTTCCGCAGCAGGCTGTCGCCAAAACGGCACTTCCGCCATAGGAAGCATAGACAGCCCCGTTCGCCTGTCTTGCCATTCTTCCGGTTTCTAGAACCAGGTCTTCATTTCCAATACATATCGTTACTTTATGCACCATATTTTTCTTCCTTATTAAGAGTCAGCCTGTACAAACAAGTATGCCGCTTTACGAGAAGCGGCATACAGTCACTGCAGGTTCACTTTCTTTTGTCTCTCTTCCGTTACTTTCTCAAGTTAAGCTTGACAAGCATGTCTCTATACTTGTTAATGTCAGTATTCTTGAGGTATCGAAGGAGTCTTCTTCGCTGGCCTACCATTTTAAGAAGGCCTCTTCTGCTCGCATGGTCCTTTTTATTTGTTTTGAAATGCTCTGTAAGATCCCTTATTCTGGATGTCAGCAGGGCAATCTGCACTTCAGTTGATCCGGTATCTTTGCCGTTTGCACCAAATTCTTCTACTATTTCCTGTTTTTGTTCTTTTGTAAGTGCCATGAAAGACATATCTCCTTATCTTTATTTAGTTAATTTTTTCAACTATCATCAGCTCTCTTTTAGCTGCTGCTATGTTATACAGCGGTTTCTCCAGCTGCACCGTCAGCAGGTTATTTGAAATCAGCAAGGTTCCCTGATCAGGATCCGAGTCAGCATAACTCCCATCAACCAATACGACTCTATACAACCCCGGTGGCGGTAGAAGTTGTATAATTTCATCCGGGTTAATAAGAATACTGCTTCCGTTGACCTTCAGCCCGCAAACAGTTAAATCCAATGAATATACTTTATCTAATAACTCGGCAGCTTTTTTCATGTTTCCTTTTTTAATTAAAAGGCGCACATAGGAACTGCTGATCCTATTTTTATCATCATGTACAAGCTGATCAATTATGGACACTTCAACTGGAGAGTTACGGTAATAATTGCGAATCATTCCAGCCGTAAACGAAGCCCCTATTCCACACCTGAAATTACTTCCGATGATTAACTTCACAAGAGGAATATGTCCTGAGATATAATCAAAAAATTCCTCTCCTCGTAGTTTACTAAAATCAGAGGAAAAGTCAATGAGAACAACTGTGCCAATGCCGTGGGCATTGAGATGTTCCATTTTCTGGCGTTTAGTCAATATGCAGCCGTGAAAATCGTCAGGTCTGAGAATTTTTTTCGGGTTTTCATGAAACGTAATCACATATGAATCCAGCTGCGGATTTGAAGTAACCTCATTGAGAAGCTTCATATGACCTTTGTGGATGCCGTCAAACACACCAACTGTTACAGCTGCCGGCTTTTTTCTATCCGCCGGAACATTATTAAGTAAAGACAATTGACTATAATCTAGTACACGCATAGCTAATTAATTCCCGTTGAACCTGAACTCATACAATACATAAAAATTTTTCCGGAGTTCCATGTGCCCCATTCCATTCTACGGTTGTGACTGCCGCAACCTTTCCCGAACTGCTGCAAAAAACATAGAATTGCGGTTTACCCGACATTAGTGAATCATTCATTGGCTGTGCTGATTGCATATCGGGGATTATGCCGTTCTTCAGACGATGCAGCGCAGTATCCTCAAGTGAAAAAACTTTTACACCTGGAATTCTGCCGAGAAAGCTGCTGTCGTCAGCAACAGAAAAGGCGTGCAATTCCTCAGCTGATACAGCTTCTTCCAGACGATAGGGACCAATTGCTGTTCTAGTAAGCTTTACGACATAAGCAGCCGACCCAGATGCTATGCCAAAATCCCTGGCAAGAGAACGTATATAGGTGCCTTTAGAACAATGTATTCTTACACTCAGGAATGGCTTATTCCATTCAGAAATTGAAAAATCATAAATAGTAATTTTTCGAGAGGGCATATCCGGGTTTCTCCCCTGACGGACCTCCTTATAAGCTCGCTTCCCATTTATGTGAACTGCAGAATATGCGGGAGGAGTCTGTTCAATGACCCCGGTAAATTGCGGTATGACCGATTTCATTCTGGATAAATCCGGGATATCAGCAGTTCTGACAACGCTGCCTTCAGGGTCAAGAGTATCGGTTTCAGTTCCAAGGCAGAAAACTGCGTCGTAAGCTTTATCAAGATTGCTGAATAAAGTATTAAGTTTAGTGTATTTCCCAAGGAGAACAAGCAGGAGTCCCGTTGCAAATTTATCCAATGTACCGGCATGTCCTGCCTTCTTGCTCAATGTTTTCTTGACGGGATATAAAGCAGAAAATGATGTAACTCCTGCTGACTTATTGAGCAGGAGAATACCATGGTTATTCATCATGTTCCTGAAGGCTGTCAATCAAAGTATTTATTTCCATGCCGTCGCGAATAGAAGTATCAGCAACAAACTCTAACCTCGGAGTGTTACGTGTCTTGAGAACACGGGCAATCCTGGACTGTATAAACCCTGAAGCACTGTTCAGGGCTTTCACCGATCTGCGCAGAGACTGTTCATCTTCAAAAGAAGTCATCATGACCCTGGCATGAGAAGCATCAGGAGATACAGATACTCCGCTGATTGATACAAATTTACTCAATCCTGGATTCTTTATTTCCTCATGCATGATCATAATGCTTATCATCTCAGTAATTTGAGATTCAAGTCTTTTCTTTGTATATTCACTCATAATTATTAAAGTTTTTTCGCGATTTCCACTCGTTCAAATATCTCAAGTATATCACCTACTCTGACATCCTGATAAGAATCTATGCCAATACCGCACTCATATCCTTCCTGCACCTCTTTAGCATCATCCTTGAATCGTCTCAGCGAGGTTATTTTTCCGGTATACAATTCGATGTTGTCCCGTAAAATATGCACTGCAGAATTTCGGACAACTTTTCCCTCGAGAACGTAAGATCCTGCAATAAGTCCGACTTTCGGCACTTTGATAACATCTCGGACTTCGACTTTACCGATGATCTGTTCCTTAATATCTGGAGAAAGCATACCTTCCATAGCGGAACGTATATCGTCAACTGCATCGTAAATTATATTATATTTCCGTATGTCAATTTTTTCTCTATCTGCAAGAAGCTTCGCTTTCGGAGTCGGACGAACGTTAAAACCGATAACTATTGCATTCGATGCGGCCGCAAGATTTATGTCATCTTCAATTATTGCACCGGCAGATGCGCGAATTGCTACCAGTCTGATCTCTTTGGTTGATAATTTTTCCAAGGAAGATTGAAGAGCTTCAACCGAACCATGAACATCACCTTTTATAATGACTTTAAGTTCCTGAATTTCACCATCCTGAATTGAATCAAACAGATTGTCCAGGGTGACTTTCTTGACGTTGCTAGCCTCTCCCTGCCTTTCAAGTTCTTGTCGCTTCAAGCCAATCTGACGAGATATTTTGTCGGATTCGGTTACTTGAAATGGTGCTCCAGCGCTAGGTATTCCAGTAAAACCAAGTATTTCAACAGGCGTTGAGGGGGTTGCTTCATCAAGCTTGCTGCCTTTATCATCAAACATTGCCCTGACTTTTCCTGGATAAACGCCTGCAACAAACGGATCTCCTACTCTCAAGGTTCCTCGCTCAATAATAACTGTTGATACAATTCCACGTCCGTGGTCAACTTTTGACTCAACAATTTTTCCTTCAGCGCGACAATTGTAATTAGCTTTTAATTCAAGCATTTCAGCTTGAAGAAGAATTGAATCAAGCAGTTCATCAATTCCTTCGCGCTTGAGAGCTGAAATCTCACAATAAAGTGTTGTGCCGCCCCAGTCTTCTGGGAGCAGGTTGTATTCGGAAAGCTGCTGTTTTACCCTGTCAGGGTTTGCCTCAGGAAGATCTATTTTATTTATTGCAACGATTATCGGCACACCGGCTTCTTTGGCATGGTCGATAGCTTCTTTCGTTTGGGGCATGACCCCGTCGTTAGCAGCTACAACAAGGATAACGATATCAGTAACCTGAGCCCCTCTAGCTCTCATCAGAGTGAAGGCTGAGTGGCCAGGAGTATCAAGAAATACAATATCGCCTTGCGGCAAATGCACTTCATAAGCTCCAATATGCTGCGTTATTCCACCAAATTCTCCAGCTACAACATCAGATTCCCTGATAGCATCTAGAAGTTTTGTTTTTCCGTGATCTACGTGACCCATAACAGTTACAATGGGGGGGCGCGGAATAAGTAATTCATCAGAATCTTCATCGGTTTTTATCAGCGTTTCTTCATATAGCGATACAACATTAACCTGACAGCCATATTCTTCGGCAAGCAGCTGAGCTGTCTCTGAATCGATTTGCTGGTTCATGGTAACCATCATGCCCATACCCATAAGCTTGCCAATCAGTTCTGAAGCCTTCAAGTTCATTTTCTTAGCAAGTTCAGAAACTGTTATAACTTCCATTATATCAATTTTCTTGGGTACAGGATTAACCTTATGAGCAGCCTTCTTTTTTATCTGAAAGTTCTTTTCTTCGTAAATTTCTTTCTTTTTCTGATAGTTTTTCTGCTGTTTGTTCTTCGGCTTAAAAACTTTCTTTACAGTTTTCTGATTTTCAGGTGCTGCAGGAGCATCACCACCACCAGCTGGGGGTCTTGAGCCGGCAGGTCTCGGTCTTCCCGGACCTCCGGTATCATTACGCTGAAAAGTTCCCTGCGTGGGACGGTTTCCAGGCTGGTACCTTCCCGGTGGCCGCTGCGATGTACCCGAATCTCTAAAATCGCGAGTTGGAGGTCTTTGTGCGGGAGATCTGTTTTCATATCCACGAGGTGGTGCTGATCTGGGATCGGCGGGTCTCGGGCTGCCGCTGCCTGCCCTTTGATCCTGATTTCTCGTATTGAGTCCCCCGGAAACGGGCTTTCCCCTTAACACGCCGGCGCGGGTGCCTGTAGGACGCGGTTTAGTGAAACTATCACGTATCTGCTGACTGGTACGGCTTCTCGGGGGGATTTCTGCACTGCTCTTTTTTTCGAAAGTCTTCTGAGAAAACTCTTTTTTAGCAGGCTTATCAGAATCAGTTTCTTTATGGGGTTCCTTGACTCCGGAAGGTTTTTCAGATTCAGAAACCGGAGCAGGAACAGAAACAGGCTTAGCTTCTGGTTCAGAAGTTTGAGGCGTAACAGCTTTTTTTTCTGTATCATCTTTAACTTGAGTAACAGTCGGAGAATGCTCTGTATGTTTCAACTCCCCTTCTGTTGAAACCTGTTCAGTTTGGGGAGGTGTATCAGTTTTTGCCGCAGCTGGTTTTTTAACCACTACTTTCTTTTTCTTAACAACGACAACCCGTTTTTTTTCTACTGGCTTAACTTCATTAGAGCTATCTGCCTGCTTCACCTCTACAGGCTTTTTGCTGTGTTTGATAAGAGTTGTCTTTGGTACATTGTCCAGTTTTTCTTCAGCCATTTTCCTTCCTGGTTTTATTCATCCTCGATACTTTCTTCCTCAAAACTTAAACCAACGCCGCAGTTTGGGCAAGATGTCATATCATCGGTAATTGGATGCCCGCACTCCGGACATTCAAAGGTTTCTTCATATTCTTCTATTGTATCCTCAGCTTCCGAATCACTCTCTTCCGGTTCTTCTTCAACTATATCAACATAATCATTCATTACTGAATTAACTGCTTCGATATCTGCAGCTTCCAATCCCGGGAAAGATAGAAGTTCATCATCAGACATATTTATATAGTCTTCTATCTTAACCACATCATTCTGATCAAGGATCGTAATGATTCTTTCATCTATGCCCGGCAGATCGGAAATATCAGTAAGTTCCTCGGGTTCATCAGAGAACAGGGCATCAATACCTCTTTTGGTTTCCTGGGCAATATCCATTTCAAGGAACTGCTCTTCAGTTTTTACATCGATATTCCAGTCTGCAAGACGATTGGCAAGGCGAACATTGAGACCTTGCTTGCCTATAGCCAGAGAGAGCTGGTTTTCAGCTACAACTGCAAGAGCCGATCTTTTTCCTTCGTCAAGAATATAAATCTGTTTAACCTCTGCTGGAGAAAGAGCATTTTTTATAAAGGTAAAAGGATCGTTGTCGAATTTCAGGACATCAATTTTTTCACCTTCCAACTCTCTTACAATTGTCTGAATCCGAATACCTTTAAGCCCTACACAAGCACCCACAGGATCGACATCATCCCGATTTGCATAGACTGCAAGTTTAGTTCTATATCCCGGTTCACGGACAATTTTAAAGATTTCAATAGAACGGTCGTACAGTTCCGGGACTTCAAGTTCAAACAGTTTTCTAACAAAATCAGTATGAGTTCTGGATAATAAAATCCTGAGACCGGCAGGACTTTTCTCAACACTGTAAAGCAGGGTTTTAACTCGATCACCACGTCTATATATTTCTCTGGGGGACTGGAATCTTTTTGGCAGGATTCCTTCAGTCTTGCCAAGATCAATAAAAATATCACCGTTCTTATCTCGTTGATAGTAACCGATTACCAGTTCACCCTCTTTACCCTTAAACTCAGAATAGAGGGTATCTTTCTGTATTTCACGAAGTGTTTGTTTGGCTTTTTGCTTAGCGCTCTGAACAGCAATACGATCGAAGCTTTGCGGATCTATCTCAATTAGGAGTTCATCACCTATTTCGCACTCTTCATTCATCAGGAGCGCTTCCTCAATATCTATCTCGAGAACATCGTCTTCGACATCATCTACAATTGTTTTTCTAGAAAACAGGGTTACCTCATCTCCGTCATTGTCAAATTTGACAACCGCATTTTCCGAAGTTCCGTACTTCCGTTTATAAGCCGCAAGCAGAAAATCTTCAATAGTCTGGAGGACAAGTTCCTCGGTTACCCCTTTGTCATGAACCAGGCTGCGTATAGCTGCACTTAAACCGGTTGCCATTATTCCTTTCCCTCCCAGACAGCATGTAGTTTAGCCTTTCTGACATGGACTAATGGTATTTGGATCATTTTTTTTCCCTCATTAGAATTTTCTTGTATAAGATAGACTGAGTCATCATCCATGTGGGAGATAATTCCTTCTACCCAATCATCTTTTCTGTCATCATACACCTTTACCGCATCACCGGAAAAGACCTCAAATTCATAAACATCTTTAAATACCCGCTGAATACCAGGGGTTGAAACTTCAAGCTGCAGATCCTTATTGCCTGAAAGAAGTTCAAGTCTCGGTTCCACAGCTTTATGGATTCTTGTACAATCTTCGACCGTCGTTATTCGATTCAGGGCTTTTACCGCAACCCGTATCTGAAATGAACTATGCTGCTCACTTTCCTGAATGTCAACAAGCTTAAGCCCCATTTTCTCAATTAAAGGTGACATTTCAATGAATAGTGGTTTTTTTGTTATACTGTTTCTAAGCATGCTTCCTACAAATCCATAAAAAAAGAGTCGAAGAATTCGACTCCTCAAAAAATCATTTTCTTGGACGTATTAATTTTATACCAGCAAAGCCGATTTTAGTCAATCCATAGCTATCGATATTGCATGGATATGATTAATCCCCAGATTAATCAGTACTGCTGCCGCTGCCCTGAAAGTAGAGCCAGTTGTTTTGATATCATCAATCAGTATGAAACTGCAGGATTTGTCAGTTAGCAAGCCGTCAGCGTTTAATTTATCAACTGCATCCATATTAAGGCTGAACCCACCCATTGCGTTTCTGCTCCGTTCTGCCTTGTTCAGTTTTTTCTGGTCCTTGTGTCTTCCCACGGATTTCAGCAGTGGATAAACTCTAAAAGATTGCTGCATAAGAATGTCTGTAATGAACTGAATCTGGTCCCAACCTCTTTTTCTGAAATTTCTTTTTTTTCCCGGGACGGGAACAACAACTGGATAGTTATATGATATCAGAATATTTAATAAGGATTCTGTGAATAACGCACCGAGTTCCTTCATACCACGAAATTTGTAGTTAATTATTAATTCTTTAATAATATCCTGATAAAAAAAGCAGGATCTGAAAGTAATCTGGTCTGTAAAGGCAACCCGTCTGCAGGAGCTGCATAAGCTTCCCGAGATTAAAGGAATACCGCAGTTTTTGCAGAAATGCTTGAAATAGGAATTAAGTTCATTGCCTCTTACAGATGCCAGACAAGTTCTGCACAGTGGCTGTTGAACTCCAAACAGGGAATTTGCTTCGGATTTTTTTCCACATAGAATACATAATATTTGTTCCATGCACTATATAACTGCAAAATTCCAGGATATTATTCAAAATAATAAGATTTGTTATATATTTTTTACTTTTTTACTCAACTCATAAAGCAGGGTAAGTGCGTCACGAGGAGTAATTTCGTCAATGTCTAAAGACTGAAGCTGCTCAATCAATTCCAGATACTCTTTTTGCACTGATGTTCCGGAAGAATTATCGTGCGGTGTGGAAAACAGATCGTCGAGTTCACCTTGAAGCTTCTCAAAATCTTCAGTCTCATGCTTTTTATGAATTTCACGATAAGATTCCGCAGTTCGTAAAACGTGAAAAGGTAATCCGGCCAGTTTTGCTGCATGGAGACCGTATGATGAAGATGCATTACCGGGGCGTATTTTATTTGTGAAAACAATTTTTTCCTCAATCTCGAGAACCTCAAGATGCAGATGCTGGATTTGAGAATCCTTATATACAGTGAGTTCATGGTAATGAGTAGCAAACAAAGTTTCAGCACCAAGAGCAAGCAGTCTTTTCATTACAGCAAAGGCAATAGCTACACCATCCTGCGTGCTGGTTCCTCTTCCCACCTCATCCATGATTATCAGACTGCGAGGTGTTGCATTTCGCAAAATAAATGCGGTCTCAGTCATCTCAACTAAAAATGTTGATTCCCCACGAGCGAGATTGTCAGTCGCCCCCACTCTGCAGAAAATTTTATCATGGATTGCAATTGCCGCACTGTCAGCCGGTACATATGAGCCTATGTGGGCAAGCAGAACTATCAAAGCTGTCTGTCGTAAATAGGTTGACTTTCCAGACATGTTTGGACCGGTTATCAGGGAAAAACTTCCCTTTTCCCGTGAAAATTCAAGACTGTTTGGAACAAACTCACCGGGCGGCAGATTTTGTTCAACAACAGGGTGACGTCCGTTAACAATAACCAGGTCACCTGTTTCCATGCAAACAGGTTTACTGTATCCAAAACGAAGAGCAGTATGGGCAAGTGACTGGTAGCAATCCAATTCTGATATAAATTCACTGATTTTCAGAAGGACTGAAATATTCCTGACTGCTTCAGCCTGAATACCACGAAAAAGGTTTTTTTCAAGTTCCTCAGCTTTAAAAAAAGCTGAGGAGACTTTTCTTTCCAATTCAATTAGCTTATCGGTTGTAAATCGTTCTCCATTTACCAAAGTTTGTTTTCTGATGAAATTTTCCGGGACTTTATCCGTCTGAGCTTTCGATACTTCTATAAAATACCCAATTATTTTATTGTACTTAATCCGAATCTTATTGATTCCTGTCTGGACAGCGAGATCTTTTTCGTAGGATTCCAGAAAATCGACACTATTATTTTTCAGGTTTCTCAACTCATCAAGCTGATCATTATAACCGGGTTTGATAACTCTGCCTTCTGAAAAAGGTCCGTTTGCATCTTCGTTAATACTTTGCTTTACTAAAAGTGTGAGATTCTGAACTTCAGCAGCGGCATCTTCAGAAATACGAGTAAAAAGAAATGCATTTAATGGTTCTGCAAGCCTGGAAATAGTGAATGTCATATCAATCGTATCTTTTACTGAGAGCAGGTCGCGTGGTGATGCCCGGTCGAGGGAGAGTTTGGCACAGAGTCTTTCAAGATCAAGGGTTTGTCCGAGCAG
>JAIPFR010000035.1 GCA_021736525.1 Spirochaetia bacterium | reverse complement strand
TGCTCAGGGGGTTAGCAGGAGCGCTCTTTGCCCGCATGAACCTGATTATTGCCCATCAGGATCGGCGGGTGGTGCAGACCCAAGTGCCCAAGCCGAGCAGACTGCGCGGAGGTGAACAGCTTATTCAGGGCGACCTGCCTATCGTAGAGTACCGGCGGAAGCGTCAGGAATATCTTGATCATAATACTGAGAAAAAATAAGCAAAATCTGATACGAAAATAGTCAATAATTCATCTACTTCCTCTCTTTTGCTGATATCGCTGTGTAAAAATGCCGTGTAAACTAATTCAAGTTGCAAATGTGTGAACCTGTATATTTTGCAGAGCGGGCCAGATGGCTGATCACTGATAACGGATCTCTGATACCGGATCACTGATAGCCGAATGGGCTTGATCGGGTCTTTTGTTTCGGCAATGCAGAGGAATCATTATGATTGAAAAAAGTCTGAAGTTCTTTACCCACAATGAATCCAAGTTCATCTGCTTGGCCGCCAAGCGCATATTAATCAACAACCTTACAAAACACAAAAGCTCTTTCCAAAACTATGATGAGGAAGGCATATGGTAAAAAAAAGTAGAAAAAAACGTATCAGAACATTCTTTAAGGGGATTCTTGTCCTGTCCATGGTTATAGGTGTCGCTGGATGCCCTGACATCATACCGGATGATTGGGTCGGCAGTCTTGTCCTGACTGTCAATCCTGTCGGTTCCCGTTCGTTTACTTCAAACCTTGATACCGATATCAGCGAGTACCAGATAACCCTGACGCACCAAGGTACCGGAGATGCGGTCAGCGAGACCTTCAGCGCTGGCCAGACCATTGAGGTAACAGACTTGCCTGTCGGGAAGTGGGAGGTCGTTGCATCGGCTGCAAACGATGAAGGAGAGATTGTTGCTGAAGGATCGGTAACTGTTGATATAGCAGTGAGAGAGGAAACGCAAGCAGAAGTTACCCTCGAATATCTGGAAGGCGACGGGACCTTTGTGCTTGTAGTTACCTGGGGTAACGGAATACTGCTGAACCCGGCTGTTACAGCTGAACTGCAGGAATATAATGCTGCCGGCACCGGAGAAGCTGTTCTGCAGTTGGATATTGAGCTGGTAGATGAGGATGAGGACAGCTCTTACGAAGGGGCAGCTTCCCGGTCAACGGTGGCTGCGGGTACCTATCTGCTGAACGTATCGGTAACTGATGAGGATCTGGATTTTGAAACTGGACAGGGACCGGATATCGTTATCGTTCGGGCTTCTGATACAGCCGTAACAGAGGCAGCCTATACTATTGATGTGCCAAGCGGCAGCATCAGCATTGCTATAACGGATCCTTCTCCAGATTCCTTCGATCTTGGCGTAATCGCCGGAGCTCAGACTGCTGCGATAAACGAATCTGTAACCTTTTCCGCTGATCCCGGGGAGGCTGATATTCAACAGTACAGCTGGGCGATAAATGGCGTGCTGGTAGAGGAAAACGGCGAGGCTGAATTCCTGTACAGCTTTACTGCGACCGGTAACTACACGATAACGTGTCTTGCAGAAGATATAAACGGGGTTCCGGCATCGGCTTCAGTGGTTGTGAAGATCGGGGATATCTTTCCCTCAGAGGACGAGTAGGGGATACGCGACAGGAGTTCGCAACCGATAAGATAGCGTGAAGTAGAAAAAGAAGCACATAAGGAGCAGCAAATGAAAAAGATCACAAAAACGACTGTCGGGATTATGCTGATTGGCATAATGATTCTGGTAAGCGTCTTCAGCGGGTGTAATCTGGGGATAGCGAAAGACGCTACCGGCAGTCTGCTGGTAAGCTTTGGCGGAGCCTCCCGATCTTTCGATTCCAGCCTGGATGAAGAAATAGCTTCCTATGCTGTAACGGTGACGCACAGCAAAACAGATGAAGTGCTGAGCGATGATTTTGCCAAAGGGGATGCGATAGAGTTTTTTGAGCTTACCCTGGGCACCTGGCGGGTGGATGTCGAAGGGATAAACGGTACTGGTACCGTGGTAGCCGAAGGCTGGACGGATGTCGATATCGTACCTAATACCCGGGTAGTTGCTTCGGTTATTTTGAGCAGACTTGGAGGGAACGGTACCCTGAATGTTGATATAAGCTGGCCTGACGGTGCATTGGAAAATCCAGCAGTAACTTTGGATCTCTACGATGATTTTGCCATGAGCGGCGATCCGCAGGCTTTGACTGTATCCTATAGTGATGCTGATACTGATGAGAAGATTGAAGGGGCTTCAGCTGTACAAAGCGTACCGGCGGGTTCCTACATCCTGGTTTTTTCGGTAGAAGATGCAGATACAAGTTTTACATCCGGTAGGTTTGACGTAGTGCACATCGCTGAGGGGGCCTCGACGGATGTGGCTTACAGCGTATCCGTTCCTACGGGAGCAGCCGGTATAACTATTGAAGATCCGGAGGGACGAGAGGAGATAGAGCTGAGTGCTTCAGCCTTGAACGCCGTTCCCTCGTCAGTAATAGAATTCAGTGTGGACAACACATCTGCAGAAAGCTATATCTGGGGCGTTAACGGCAGCTTGGTTACCGGGGAGACAGGATCAACTATGGAATATACGTTTGATGCCGCCGGCAGCTATGAAATCAGCTGTATCGCGAACTTTGAATCTGGAGCGATGGCCTCCGATACCCTGAGCGTCGATATTGGCGAACGGGATCCGGAAACTTCCGCTGAGTACTACGCTGCCGCCAGAGCGCTGCTCGATACGGCTGTCAGCGGTTCTGAGTCTGTAGTGGACCTGAACGAAGCCTATTCGCTGCTCAACCGGTCACTCGCCCTGAATCCGGACAATTCCGATGCCGCGCTGGCTCTGAGCATCATGGATCTGGTTGGCATGCTGGTAGACGAGGAGATTGTCGGGGTTCTGCGCGACGGACTCGGGATGAGCACCTATCCGGATAATTACACAGAGTTCTACGCCAATATCTACAGTGCCGTCAGTCTTCCGGCTTTTATTCCAACATCAAGTACGCTGACGTCGAACGGCTTCAACGACTTCTGGGAGAACTATGGGGACGAGGGAGGAAGCAACGCCTACCTGCCGCTGCTCGAAGGACTTATTGACTATCAGTACAGCGATGGACAAGATGCCTACCTGCTCCAGATGCTGAGCAATATGGATGCAGCCGGAAAGGATCTTGATGATATATTTAACGGCATCCTGCAGGCACTGGGTAATTCCCTTGATGCAGTTACAGGGAATCTGGAAGGTTTGGGCGATGAAGCTCGCTTTGCGATTACTTCTGACACCTTCCTGCTCGATACTGTTGCAGGGATGATGGGGGGAGCGCTTCACTACGGGAAAGCAGAAGCCAATCTCCTGGCGGCAATGCTCTATCAGGTGAAGTCCTTTGCTTACCTGGTGAAGGTCGTCGATCTGGGTTTTGACATCAGTGAACTGCTCGACAGTATTGCCTATAATACCAGTACCGGCGAGTGGTCGGTGGAGTCTGACTACACTCCTTTCCTCAACAACTTCCTGGGATCGGATGATGATGCGGTTGCGGTACTTGCCGAAGCTGAGGCAGCCATGCTCACGGCGCTGGGGTTGATGCAGGAAGCATTTATAGAGATAGCGGGGCGTACAGCGGATGAAGATCCGGCTCCGGATGATGCACTGTTCCTTTCCCCGTACAATCCGATGTTTGCCGATCAGTGGACAATAGTGCAGGATACCCTGGCTTTTGCCGGCAAGTATATGGCAGAGTTGGAGAGCTCCATCACTTCCGATACCTATTACTCAGCGGTGCTGCCGGTGGACGGGTATGATTATAACAGTTTTCCGGAGTTTGCGGCTCATTATGTCCAGAATGATTTCGAGAATTGGCCGAGTGAACCGGACCTGGGTGATCTGATGGGCCCGCCGGCAGCAGTCGGATTCAGCTTCGGGTCAATTTTTAATGCGGATCAGTCCCTGCTGGCTATGCTGCTGGAACTGGATGCTACTGGGGATCCGACCCTCTATACCTATGATCAGGAGACCTCTCCGGAACTGGCTGCAGCGGGAGCGGGATACGACCCGACACAGTTCTACTATGTCAGGATGCCCGATATCACGCTTAACCGGTTCTTCACCGTGCCCCTCAATTCTGCCCTGATTGATCAGGTTAATGCACAGATACCGGTAATAGCGGATCGGGGACCGTACGTCTATGTTGAAGAAAATACCGATGGATCAGTTTCCCTCTATCTGAGTCTGGATATTATAGCTAATGGTGTTATGAATATGCAGGGATTTAATGCAGGGTATTCCATACCGGCCAACTATCCGATGGCCTTTCACATGCTGGAAGCCGCCGATACGACAGAAACTGCTGTGCCGGTGCAGATCTGGTTTGATGGCATTTCTGATACTGATGATCCAGAATGGGTGCCGCTCATTTTTACCATCCCCATGGACCTGACAAGCACGGGAAGCTTCTGGAGCAGCATCGGGGAGATCAGCAATTGGCTGCGGCTGCCTGTCGGAGAACAGTTTGCCGATCTTGCGCTGTTTGCATCTGGTACCCAGGCCGAGGCGCTTGAATTGCCGATAGATTCAAGACTTAGAGTATGGGGCGACGAAAGTCCGTTCATTACGCAGAATCCGGGAGGCAACTTCTGGATCAAATATACCGCAGATCAGGCTGGAACCGTGGTGATTTATTCCAATAATTCAGCCTGGAATGTGATAGATCCTGACGGAATTGATCTGGGAGAGCAGAACTCTTGGGATTACGAAAGGCTTGCGGTTGATGAAGGCGATGTCTTCTATGTTCATGTTTCCTCGCTGGCTGCAGATGGGGACTTGTCCGTGTATTGCCAGTATGACGATGAGTTAGGTGATATCAGCAGCCGGAATTCAGCGCATGTGCTGGAGGAAAACAGCGTAGTTACCGGGCGCTCTTATTGGAATTTACCCGATGATTATTTCATACTGGCTCCAGCAACGGATGCCGTCAGGCTCACCTTCACCATGCCGGCAGAAGATGCTGCTTATCCCTATGCCAATGTATATTTTTCCGTAGAAGAAATTCAATCCGGCACCACTTATCAAGATTGGGAAAATGTTTATTTTGACAGCACCGGAACCGGTGTTTACGACTACACTTTACACTATACCAATCCTGATGCTCTTTATGTCAGGATAGAATATATTTCCGGGCTTGACTATACCCTGAAATGGGAGGATGTCGGTAATCCTCAGTAATGGTACTGCCGCCGCAGTAAACGAATGAACAGCGCCAGGGGGAGTTCCTCCCCCTGGCTTTTTTTGGGTTTTGGTGCAGGGGGGAGCAATATGAACATGACTGGAACCGGTATGGTGAAGCACTCCCTCGGCAGGATCTATTCGCGCAGGATTGGAATACGTTCAATTATCATCTATAGTGCCCTCGCCCTGTCAGCCCTTCTGTTTCTGCCGAAGCTGACGATAAACGGGACAGTCACGGAAGTCATGCTTCCTGCGGATAATCCGTTTCTCACCAAATCCACCTTTTACTACGATGTATTCCCCATTCAGGATGCGGTGGTAATCTGTGCGGCGTTTGAGAATCGGCAGCTTTTTACCCGGGAGAATCTGATGCAGCTTGACAGCATCAGCCGCGATCTGGAATCCTCCGGCTATTTTGCTTCGGTCTTTTCGCTGACAGGCATAGACAGATCAGAATTCAAAAGTCCGGAACAGGAACCGTTCCTGAACCTTGAAAATCCCGAATCAATCAGGCAGGCAGAAAAAAGAATCCATGCGGTTGCTATACTGCGGGAACTCTTTTTGAGTACCGATGAATCTGCGTTTCTTCTTTATGCCCAGCCCATAGCAGGCGTTGATCCGGATGAATTCGGTAAGTATATTGATCGACTCAGGCGGGATTGGCAGGATGCAGCCGGGGTAACCCTTTCCCTAATGGGTCAAATCCCCTATTCCTATGCGAACAATCGACTGATAATTCAGGATTTGCTAATTGTTACCCCCCTTGGCCTCCTGTTTCTGCTGGGTCTTTTTTACCTTTTTACCGCAAGTGCCTCAGTATCTCTGCTGCTCTTCAGTAACAGCTTTGTTCCCTCGCTCCTTGTCATGGGAGCTATGGGGGCGCTGAATAAGCCGGTTGACGTCTTTACGGTTTTTCTGCCGCTGCTGATCTTTTCCATCACCACGGCTTACAGCATCCATTACTATAAAACCAATGAAAGCCTCGGCTGCCAGCCGGAGCAGACCCTTGATGCCATCGGAAAAATTATCATCTTTTCCGCAGGTACTACCATTTTAGGTTTTTCAAACTTGCTCTATATTCGCAGCAGTGTCGTGCGAACCATGGGCATCAGCCTGACGGTCGGAATCCTCATATCTCTCTTCTCGATTTTGTTTTGTGTTCCCTATGCTGTCAGCTTCATGAAGAAAGGAAAAACGCATTCATGGGAGATGCGGCTGAGAAAAAGTGACTACCCCCAAGGAAGGTCGGCAGCCCGTCTGGCGGCCTTATACGCAGTAGTATTCCTTGTCGTTTGCAGCGGTCTTTATTGGTACAGCCCGCAGTGGCGCTACAGAGATGCTTCCTTTGAGCGGTATCGGGCAAGAACGCCGCACGCGAAGGAACTTGCCCTCTTTGCCGATCATAACGGCATAATAGAGGCAATGGACATATTTATCGATACGCGCCAGGAGTATGGACTGATCAATCTTGAAACATACAGAATCATCTCAGGTACCGTTGACAAGCTGCGGGAGTTGGACGAAACAACCACGATTATTGCCTACACAGATATCGTTGCCTACGGAAACGGGCTGCTGTATGACTTGCAGGGAGAATTAGTACCGGTTTCATCAGAAGAAATAGGTGAGACCCTGGAACTGATAACTGCCTATGGAGATTCGATTCCCGGCAATCTTTTTGTAGATATGGAATATGGAAAGACCCGGATGATCGTTCAGTATGATATTTCTCAAGCTCGAAACGGGCACGAAGAGGTTCTGCTGTACGAGAAGATCATTGACATAGTCACGGAGGAAATAAAAGCAATTCCGGGAGCAGAAGTATTTGTATCCGGCAAGCCGATTCTGCAGCGTGAGCTGAACATTTTTTTTCTGAAGGCCTTTACCAAAGCCACGTTTATGTTTTTTCCTGTCATCTTCTTTCTTGGCTGGCTGGTGCTTAAGTCCTGGAAAAAGGGACTGCTGCTGCTGTTTCCCTCATTTCTCGGATTACTTTTCTATCTGGGCTTAAGCGGCTGGCTGAAGCAGCCGCTCAGCATGTTCAGCATGTTCGGTATTTATACCCTGCTGGGAATAAGCATTGACGACAGTATCTATTTTCTGATGCAGTATACCGCCATCGAAAAATCCCATAGCGGCCGCACCTGGCAGCATGCGGTTACCAATGTCTACCGGATTACCGGCATAAATATCCTGCAAACAACGTTTATTCTAACCGGGGGCCTATCGGCAGCCCTCTTCTCCGGTTCCCTGTCATTTGTCTTTATGATTTTTGCAACACTGTGCGCCTTGAATTTTTCTACCTTAACCACCCTCTACATCATGCCAAGATTCCTCGCCCTGGCTTGGAAACAGCAAACACCAGAAAAACTGAAGACCCTTGCTGGAAACCCGCAGAACAGCTAAAACCGGAGGGTTCCGGTGACAGCAGCCCGAAATACCCTGCCGTACTGCCCGAACTCATCGGAATAATTGCCCCAGAAGAAGGGAATCGCAACAGACAGGGAAAACTCGGCTGACGGCAGCCAGGAGAACTGCGGATAGATGACCCCGCTTCCGTCTTCGAGCGAGAAAATCATGGTGGTCTGGGCTGAGGCAGTGTAGTCGAAAAGGTCGGTGCGCAGAATCCCGCTGAACAAACGGGAGAACAGGGGCATCTGGACGGATGCATCTTCAGAAAAGATAACCTTATCGGTTATTTCCAGAATAAGCAGCGATGAAAGCTCCGGCATATCCAGGACAGTTCCCGCGGCATAGGAAAAAAGCGGCACCTCAGCCATGGTCTGGACGCCCTCAAAAACCAGAAGGGAGCCGGCCAGCGTAATCCAGTCGGTGCCAAGAATCTTTCCCCAGGTGAAGGCCAGATCGCAATACAGCGTCAGACTATCCCAGACTGCTGTTGCCGATGATCCAAGGGCGGCAATTTTCCCCGGAACCGGGGCGAGCGAAATGGAGAATTCATTTGCATTATTTTGGACATCGACATGCACCTGATATGCCGTCTGGGGATCGTAACCGTAGTATCCCACCAGCCCCCAGTCGAGAAGACCGGCGGTACCCGAGATATCCAGCTGCAGACCAAAATCATCAAAACCCTGAGGCGGCAGGTCATACGATTCGTAGCTGATAGACCCTAATGTTTTCTCCAATCCGCCGGCCGTGGCAAAAACCCGCGGAAACTGATTGGCGGGAAACCACTCGCTTTGCGGATCTATCGTCGCGGGGAGCGTGTAGAAAGGATCTATTGTCAGCCGCATGATAATATTTTCAGTCAGCAGCGACAGCTGAAGCAGTTCGTCAGGTGCCAGCACCTGCCCGGCCGACCCGTTGAAAATGGCGGCCATATCAGCAGCATGCATAAACTGCAAGGGGGAGAAGAGATACGCTGATCCCAGGGATGTGGTAAACTTTCCAGCCTTCACAATGAACGTCGGGGTCAGATACAATTCTGCTTCCAGCAGATCAATGGAAACCTGAACATCCTGGGGGTCATGGTCGTCTCCCACGGTATTTTTGAAAGCTATGTCGGAAAAGAAGGTAAAATCAGCTGCGTAGGCGCTCATCTGCAGCCTGAATTCCTGACTTAGAATGGAGCTCATCGATGAGACCGGTTCTCCATCCGGCAGCCTGGGCTGGTAGATTCCCTCCCACACACCCCCGAGAAACGTTTCTGCATTCAGAGGAAATACAGACCCGAGGGCTATACCGACAACGGTCAGGATTGTTTTTACATACTGACGGTTTCTTCTGTGCATCTGCGGCTCCTTCTGAATCAGTTGAATGCACTATTTCCATGACTGCACAGACTGGTGAGGGGGGCCATTCCAGAACTTACAGCTGACTGCTGATGAAATAGCGGGCCGGTATGCTTGACGGAAAATCAATCGACTGAATGGTAAGAGTCGTTTTTGTATCTTCCAACGGATGCTGCATTACTGCCGTGAGGGGAAAGCTTTTTCCGTCGACCTCCATGGTCTCTTCAAGCGCATACTGCTTATAGATCCGGTTGTCAGCGTTAAGGTAATCGACCAGGTTGACCAGATAGGATGCCTTGTCGATAGTTATCTTCCGCCGATCTTTTCTGTCTGCCGATTCAGCCAGTATTACCGCCGTCTCAGCGGTCTCCTCCAACAGGGTAAGGCTATAATTATCAGGATTAATGACCATAAGATCTGAGGTGGAGAAATCAGAATCGAACAGGGGCTGATCGTTGCTCATCCCGGGCGAGAGGCGCTTTACTCCACGGGAGGTCTTGAGCCAGCGTGCCTCGGAATCGCCGGAGGTTATGGAGAGCAGCTTCATATTTCTCAGAAAAACCGGCTGAATTATCTGGGCGAGGAACTTCTGCTCCGTTTCCGCCTCCTGGCGGTAGAGTTCGAAAATCCTGCTTTTTGTCCCGGCCCGCTCGGATATGTCCATGGATACCGTGTATACGGCACATGAAGTATCACCGAAGAGCGTCGACTTCGCAATGAGTTCAAACGGCGTATCTCCGCTGGATGATACAGCGGGCAGGCCGGCTGCAGAGAAGAACAGCATGAACACCGGTACAAGAAGGAAGAGGCGGCTGTGGAGGCGGCTGCGGAGAAGAAGAAATGAGCTGAATAATTGCTTCATGGCGTAAACCCCAGTTCGTTACCGATGCGGACGAGATCGATCAAGCTGGTGATGTTGAATTTCTTGAAGATCTTTGACTTATGTGTTGCAACAGTTTTCCTGCTGATATTCAGTGATACAGCAATGCTGCTTATCGACATGCCTTCAAGCAGTGCTATCATGACCTCTTTTTCCCGGTTGGTAAGGATGGAGAGCAGATAGTTGTTTCCAGTGGTGTTCTCGGTTCCGCTGAGAAGACTTTTAGCAAGAATCTGCGAAACCATATCGCAGTAATAGGATTCATTGCTGATGATTTTTCCCAATGCCTTTTCCAGAATATGAAAACCGCTCGATCGGGCAATGAAGCCGTCAACTCCTGATTTGATCGACTCCAGTACCATGAAATCCTGCAGCTTACCCGCTAATACAATGACTTTGGCCTGCTTTCTGAAAAGTTTGATCTCCTGGATGAGCGTAACCGTATGCATGTCGGGAAAGCAGTCACTGATGATCGTTATCTGGGGCTGGAGCTTTTTATAGGCGTGCAGACCGGAAGACGGATTGGTAAATGTTCCTACAATCTCAAAGGACTGTTTTTTCTCCAGAAGAGAGACAAGACCGTCAATGAAAAGCTGATGTGGATCAATAAGCAGTAGCGTTACAGAATCTGATACCATGGTGGCTGCCAAATATAGTTAATTTTTTTAAATCGATTGAAGCAATTATACACAGTTTTTACTATCAGGTAAACAGAAATAATGTGATAATCTGTTTTTTACTCGTTTATAGACTGTTTTTCTTCAAGCAAGAATACTATTCAACACATAGAAAGGCAATTAACACCGAGAAAACAAGCAAATGCCTAGCGATAAACAGGCAAAAGCAGATCGTAATACTCACTTCCGCCGATATGCTTATACACCACAACTGTGTAAAATGGTCAATGGGACTTTGTGCAGTACCTCTGTCTGCTGGAACCGTAAGATGACCAGCAGGATCAGCCGGGTAGTGCATGCATCAGTTACAGCAATCAAGGAGCAGCAGATGAAGCAGCTACAACTGAATTTCCGTGCGGCAGCAGGCATGTT
>JAIPFR010000034.1 GCA_021736525.1 Spirochaetia bacterium | reverse complement strand
ACTTGCTGTCTCTTCTGATTGCCTCTACCACCCAGGGATACTCAATCCCTAACAAGTTCTTATAAAATGTTTCTAAGGTTTCACTCATCTTATAAGCTTAGCATGTTTCATGCTTTCCCACCAGAAACCCGGAAGCGCCGAAGTTACTTACTCTTGGGTCATCACAATTACAGAAAACTGTTTTATCATTGAAATGATGTTTATAGTGTTTTAACTCACGCTCAATATCTGTTAACTGCGTATAATAGTCATCACTTTTTGCTTTCTTTGCTTTTGTTAAAAATTTGTTATCATTCGCCATAAACTTATTTATCCTCTATTTTACATATTGTTCAACTATAAATTAGGAAATACAATATTTCAATGCTTAACTTAATAATGAATAAGTTTGTGATAAAATTGAGTATTATTATATAACGTATCAAAAAAGAACGTTTAAAATCCCCAAAAAACCTATAAAAATACCTTGACAAAAGTAGTTGTTTAAGTGTATTATAAAACTACAATAAAGGTATTTGTTAGGGGGTGACAAAATGGCTTACGGATATTTGAGAGTATCTACAATAGACCAGGATAATGAGAAGTTCAAAAACGAAATCCTCAAATATGCCAATGAGAAGAAACTTGGAAACGTTGATTTTGTTGAAGAGAAAATTTCTGGAACAAAAGATTGGAAAAAACGTGAATTGGGAAAACTTATTGAAAGAGCCGAAGCAAATGACACAATTATTGTTCCAGAGCTTTCAAGACTTGCTCGTAGTATTCCCCAGATTTATGAAATCATTGCAGAATGCCAGAAAAAAGAAATATGGCTTCATATTATCAAGCAAAATATGGTTATCAATGGTAAGAATGATATGACTACAAAGATAATGATTTCAACCTTTTCACTTATAGCCGAACTTGAAAGAGACTTTGTTTCAATCAGAACCAAAGAAGCATTAGCAAAAAAGAAAGCAGACGGGGTTCAGTTGGGAAGACCGAGAGGAACCGGAAAGTCAAAACTTGATAAATACGGCGACCAGATTAAAGAATGGCGGAAGCTTGGACTTTCTCACGCTAAAATTGCGAAAAACCTTGTTTCAATGTCAGGATTAGAAAAAGTTAATCCCCAGAGTGTAGCAAATTGGTTGAATAAGCAGTAAAACCGCCCCGTTTAAATAGCGCCCCGTTAACGGGGCGTTTCTTTTGTTAAGTTAAATTATAAAAGATGGCTGGGCTAATTATCTCTTATCCACCTTTTCTGAATAGCATTATTTTAGTTTAAAATTAACCTGTTTAATGGGATTTCTCTTTTTTTTCCATCCAGTTTAATTATAATCTTTGGAGCAATAGAGACAAATTCAACTTCTTCAATAACAACTTTGGCATTTTTCTTTAACAGGTTTCCATTATTAATCTTTTACTTTCTGACCTTCGTAAAGATTATTTACTAAATCCCACTGTTTAGTAATCAATTTCTTTTTCTTATCCGCTTTTGTCTCTTTCTCAACTGCTTTAATTTGAGACTTTAAATTAGCATAATATGCATCAAGTTGAGTTTTTAATTTGCTAATTTCGTTTTTTTCTGCCATCATTTTTGCCATTGTCTTTGCCTCTGTCATTTTTTCCCCTCTTTCATAATGTTGTATATAATATGTCATTATTAGATATTTTTGTCAAATGGCGAAAAACATTAAATAAAGTGCTTTAAATGCAGAATAAAAGAATATTTTTTTATTTTTTTTATTAGGCGAATAGATAAAAAAATATCAAAATGATTAATGCGTTTTTACCTACTTTAAACGCAAATTGGTAAAAATTATTGGGTTATGTTTTTTTTGATAAAATATTTAATCCCAATTCTACGACACATATATAAAGGTAAGATATTTTAAAAGAAGTAAAGTTAATTAAGAGTAGCGATACTCCCTATATTTGAGAAAAAACTTTGTGGGTATTTTGGGTTATATTCTATGGGACTTTTATACGATGAAATACCCAACATCGTTTCTCAAATATGTTGAACTGGGAGAATTATCACTCCCAGTTCTTTTTTATGTCTATTACATCGTATAACGGAGGAAAAATGATTTTAAACAAGAAAGACTTTATCAAATCATATGGGTTTCGGGTATTTCCCATAAAGAATGATAAATCACCGTCGATTAAGGATTGGAGAAATGCAGCAGCATATAATCCAGAAATTGAAGCAAATGCCTATGGAATACTCTGCGGGCAGAAAGTGAAAGGAAAAACTCTCATTGTTATTGACATTGATAACCATACAGATATTGGGAAATCAATATCAGGGGTTGATGTTTGGAAGAAATTAAATTTTGGGTTCTTTGATACTCTAACAATTCAAACGCCCCGCCAAGGATATCATTTATACTTTTTGGCTGATGATAACCAGATTGATAAGTTAAGAAGTATAAGCGTAAGTAATAAACTTGCAGATGAAGTTGAAATCTTCTTTCAGGATAATCATTACATTGTAGGAGCCTTTTCTGAAGTTAAAATGGGAAATTATATAATTGTAAATAGTAAGCCAATACAGAGACTTCCTGAAGCTTTGATAGAACAATATAGAGACTGTCATACAGGCGGGACAGTTGAGAAATCAAAAATGGAAAAATCTGCCCCGATGAATTATCCATTAGTAACTACCAAAGAAAAAGAATTATTACTACGAGAACTCAAGAAGAAAGCTTTAGATGGTGTATTTGATAGTTATGAAGATTGGTTGAAATTAGGGATTGGGTTGAAAAGTTCAGGTTTTGATGTTGAAGATTGGCAAGAATTGTCTTTTGATGATGATAAAACCCAGAAATCCTGTTTAGACAAGTGGGATACGTTTAATAAAAGAGAAAATGGCATCTCTATTGGAACTCTCTTTTATTATGCCCCTGAAGCTATACCTAAAAGTTCATCTTGGTTTAAAAGAGCATCACAAATAGCCGAAGAAAATGTTTATGCTCTTTATAGAAACTTCATAAAACTGCGATACAAAGGGAAAGTTGTTGTTTATGACTTATTAACAGGCGATATGATGAGTTGGGAGCAAAGCAAGCGATTTTTTACAGGAAGGATTTGGGAAGTTTATCAGCCGGTAATGAAGAATAATCAATACAAGTATGTTAAAGCAAACTCTTTTCCCCTTTGGTTTGAAAATCCACCCCATACCTATATAGATATGATAACTGATGCAGAAAAACCCATTGGCCAAAATGTGATTTCGGGGCAATTTGTTTGGAACAACTACAAGAAACCTGAATTTATTGAAGGGGCCGGAACCCCAAATATGTTTTTGGAGCATTTGAAAGAGAATGTTTGCCAAGGAGATGAAGAACATTACACTTTTTTAATGAAATGGATAGCACATTTAATCAAATATCCAAATTCGAAGAATGGCATTGCGATTGCCATAAAAGGACAGCAGGGAACAGGAAAAACGATTATTTATAAAATACTTTCCAAGTTCTTTGATGAGCGCTTTACAGCAACTATTAACAGCACAGAGGAACTTACTAGCCGTTTCAATAGTAAAATAGCTTCTTGTTATCTCCTGTCATTAGAAGAGGCCGTATTTGCTGGAACAAAAAGAACAGGAATTTGGAGCAAGATAAAAGACCTCCTTACTAATGAGAAGATAACCGAAGAAAGGAAAGGTTATGAACCTAAAATCATTCCTAATCATATACATATGCTCATAACAACCAATAGTGATTGGAGTAGCCCCAAGGAACGGGGCGACCGCCGTTATTTTGTTCTTGAAACCAACACAAAAAGAAAGGAAGACAGGGGTTTTTTTGGTGAAATGCTGTATCAAATGGAAACTGGTGGCTATAAGAAACTTTATAATTGGGTGATTAATGATAGTGGTGTCAAGGAAAACGAACCTTGGGATATTCCGAATACTAAGGCAAGTGAAACAGATATAATTTATACTGCTTCACAAACTGCAAATCTCTGGCGTCGATTAGTTGAGGATTTCAGTAATCACGAAGAATATACGAGTGTGATATTCAATTCTACTAAAATAGGTGGTATCTATTTCATATCTACCAATTTAAGTGAAATATACAAGAAAGAGGGAATATCAATTGATAGAGCCAGAAAGGAAACAAAACAGCTATTTAGGGCTTTTTATAAGAGTATTTCCATAGACAGGAAATCAATTAGGGCATTTGTATTTGATAATATTCAGCAAATACAACAATGCTTGGTCGATGGGGCTTTTAGCGGTATTGATGTATTTGCAAGTGATGATGAAATGGAAGTTTCAGAACAAGAAATTGCAAAAACAGAGAATTGCTACCTGGAAAAGGAAAGTGTTTAATCGAAATGGTAAGTGGTTGGTAGATGCCACTTACCATATTTTTTTACATAGAATATGTAATATAGATAGTTAAAATAAAGATTTTATAATGATTAAATTTATATGGTAAGTGTGGTAAGTGATTTTATCAAGTCAGTATCCTTTTGTTGAAAAATAAAAAAGGGAAAGAGTTAAAATAACCACCGACCATTTACCATTTACCATTTTTAAAAAAGGAGTTTACTATGAATGATATATACCGGAAAGCACTTCTGAATATTGAGAGAAATATAGAAATGCTGAAAAGGGATTTGGAAAAGGTAAAAGACCGGGAAGAAGCATCAATTTCTTTATCTGACCAGCAGATTGATAGAATAAGCGATAAAATTGAATATTGGAAAAATCGGAAAAAAAGAATTATAAGACAAGAGGCTATTTATGGAGATGGGAAAGGTAGGAAAGTAGATTATGGCGACAAAAAAACATATGGCGACAAATAATATGTGCAAAATAAATTATAAAAATCATTTCAAAAGAATATATATAATTATAATATAAATAATTAATCAATATTATAAAACTTGACAGAAAAAATTTAAAAGTATCACTAAAGGACTTAAAATCCCCCGGCTGAATAAGCTGTACGAGTTCAAGTCTCGTCTTCGGCATGATTCGATGAAACTCAAGGGAATGCATCCCGAAAATAATCACATCAGCAGGTAATCATTTATTGCACTCTGTCGGTTTCGTGATATGATAAATCCTATCATGATTTCAACGACCGAAGTTATAAATAATGCAGACAGCAGCAGCCAGCTCTCCTTTACCCTTACCCCGGAGAATTTATGAAACTACCTGATCAGCTTCAGTTTATAGCAAATGCGTATGCAAAACAGAAACGTACAGGAGCTTCACTGGCAGGAAAGGTCTGCGTCATTACCGGAACAACTTCCGGAGTAGGGTATGCCGTTGCTAAGTATTTTTCCAAGGATATGGCTAAGATTGTTATGGTCTGCCGGGACAAAGAGAGAGGCGAGAAGGTAAAATCTGAGCTGTACGGCTTGTCGGGTATCGAACCGGATATGATTCTGGCCGATTTTCGCAGTCTGGAGGAAGTGCGCCGGGCCGCTGGTGAGATTTTGGCCATCTGTCCCAGAATTGACATTCTGATTAATAATGCGGGTGTTTTTTCTACCCGTCTGATTCTGAATGAAGTCGGAGTTGATACGGTACTGGCTGTTAATCATCTGGCCTCTTTTTTGATGACCAGACTGCTGATTCCCCGGATGGCAGAAAGTGCCCACGCAAGAATCTTACAAGTCAATTCTGAAGGACATCGATTCAGCAAGTTTATTTATGATGATATTCAATGGAAGCACCACCGATATTCCGGGTATAGAAGCTGCGGGTCTTCCAAAACAGCACAGCTGCTGACGGTATGGAAACTTGATCAACTGCTCAGCGGTACCGGTATAACTATTAATGCCATGCATCCAGGTGCGGTAAAGAGCAATATCGGGCATTCAAACGGACTGCTGTACACCTTTTTTTCAAGGGTTATCATAACTCCATTTCTTAAGGATCCAACAATCTCTGCTCAGGCTCTGCATTATCTCGCTGCAGCCCCGGAGCTTGAAACAGTCAGCGGATATTACTATAACCTGACTACCGAAGAACAGCCTGCCCAACACGCCTCGCTGGGAAGCAGTCTCATAGAGGAAGCCTGGAAGATAAGCAGCAGACTTGTCGGGCTGCCGGAAGATCAGGATTAAAGAACGTTAGCTGATTTCAAAAATGCGAAGCATTTTGAAATTGGCTCAAAGGACTCAAGAGAGGGAAGGGAGCCTTCTGACTGGATGTATACCCGGTCTATATCAACTGGTATTTCAATCCAGGAGCGCTGCAGAGAGCCCTCCGGCTGCTCCGAGGAGAATTCCAACAGCAGCACCGGCAAGAACATCGGTCATGAAATGAGCCCCGGAAGCTGTACGCAGAAAACCGGTTCCAACAGCCAGCCCCCATACTGCTGCAGTTAAGTATATGGTTTCCAGCTTACCGTCGCTGCCGATTTCTAGTGGATTGTCAGAAGATGTCCAGAGATAGGCAGACAAAAAAGCAGCTGAGGCAAAACTCAGTGCTGTATGGCGTGAAGGGAATGATTTATCCGGGTCGTTAACAGAATCAGGGAACGGTCTGGTTCGTGATACACCTCTTTTTATGATCTCTGACACAGCATACACCGCACCGCCTGTTGCTGCATACCATAGAAGATCTTCAATGCTGTTTGGTGTCAGATAGGGGAAATTATCAAGAAACGGCAGAGAAATGGGAAATAGAGGTAATGCAGCTGCGGCTGCACCGGTTACTGTAGAAAGTGTGTCAAGCTGCGGGCTGAATGCTGAGGGAATGAACTGCCTGTCAATTGTGTATGCCGGTGAGACCTGCAGCTCAGACTCAGCAGGAGCTGCAAACAGGCTCAAGCCCGAAATAAACAATGCAGCAATTATTATGGGCATACAAATAAGCAGTTTAGATTTTTTCATGGCTTGCAGTCTTCCTTGTCTGGCTTTGGATGGTGCAGCAGGTCAGTCTCTCTCAGAATCATCTTCCAGTTCAGGAATCGAGCGCGGAGTGGAATCAAACAAATCAATAAGCTTCGAAGGAACAACTTTTCTTACAAGAGGTTCCAGACCGGTGTACACTTTTTCGTATTCAGCTTCACTTTCAGAGAGAGCTGTCTGCCAGGCGGGAGAGAATCCAGGGGCACGGAGAGACATAATCTCAATTGCCCGCTGATAGACCTGCAGTCTTGCAACTTCCTTACGATGCGGCTTCTGGGCCAGGGTTCTCGCGGTGATGCGCAAGTTTTCGTTCTGTCTCTTCAGTTCAGCATTCTCATCACGCAGGCGGGTATAGGAATCAGACTCTAAATCCATTTTCTGGGTAACAATTGATTTTATTCTGAGAATTTCCTTTTTGTGCTTTCTTCTCAGCCGGAGGTTGTTGATAACGGCAATAATGAAAAAAACCAGACCGGCGCCCAGTCCAATAAGAAACAGCTCCATGAATTCCTCCAGATAACAAATGTAGTCATACTATAGCATGATGCATAAAACTGGTACAGAAGGATGGAGCTGTTTCAAAAAAACTCAAAGTTTTTTACGTTCAGCTCAATTCTGCTACTTTCGGTTCATGAAGGATTGTGCAGCTTCCAGATTCAATTCTATCGGTGCGGGAATAGTAACCCGGTTGTTGAAAACGGCCATATCCTTGAATCCGATTCCGGTCAGGAGAACAGTAACCTCAGCTTCGGGCCCGAATTCACTGACAATTTTCCGGGCGTCCTTCCGGGCACCGGCCCATGCTGCAGCTGCTGCCGGTTCGGCAAAAAAACCTGCCTCTGAAGACAATTCAAGCTGAGCGGAAAGTATTTCATCGTCACTTACAATCGTTGCCCATCCAAAAGATTTTCTCAAGGCAGACAAGGCTGTTCTGCCTCCGGCTGGTGAGGAAACCGAAATAGAATCGGCGATAGTGGTTGTGCCGGAAAGCACTTTTTCAAGACCACTGTCAAATGCCCGGGCAATGGCGGCACTTCCCTCAGACTGCACAGCGACAAGTCTGGGAATCCGTGGAATCAGACCAGCTTCATACAGATCAGAAAATCCTTTATAGACGCCGGAGATTATAACCCCATCCCCAACCGGAATATAGACAATATCGGGAGCTTTTCTTCCAAGCTGATTATAGAGTTCTATTGAAACACTTTTTTTACCTTCCGTCGTCATGGGATTGTAAGCAGTATTTCTGTTAATTCCTCCTACTGCTGCAGAATATTGGAGGGATAGCGAGAAAGCATCATCATAGCTTCCTTTTACAGGAATTACTGAGGCCCCATAGAGAACAGACTGCATGAGCTTATTGACCGGTGCGGCTGCCGGAACAAAAAGAACTATGTTCAATCCGTAGGCAGCTCCAGCGCATGCCATGGAAGAACCGGCATTGCCTGTTGAAGCAAGAATAATCGTATCTTCACCTGCGGCGAAGGCTTGTGCGGCAACCAGCTGTGAAGCCCGATCCTTAAAAGAACCCGAAGGGTTTGCCCCGTCCAATTTGAATCTGAGATTTCTCATGCCAAAGGCTTTACTGAGCCTCTGAGAACGGGCAAGGGGAGTATTACCCACAGGGAAGGCCTCTGGTGAAGGAACTTCGTAAGGGAAAAAGTCTAGAGGAGAGACAGACTGTCTCTCCCCGAGTCGGATCAGCTCCTCCGAATCAATGCGTACGGTAAGGTTTCCGGCCTGAAAACCGGATGAATCATCAGAACAGGAACTGCAGCGATACATCAGTTTCTCTGCAGAATACTCTTTGCCGCAATCATTGCACACATAGGAAAATTTCACTTCAGCAGCCCCGTTTTTTCATTGAACTGCGTAATCAGTTCATCAATTTGCGGTGTCAGGGCTTGAATATTGGTCCAATAGCTGCGGTCATACCATTGGGCGTTCAATTCTTCAAGTTTTTTTCCCTGCTGTTCAATCCAGGTGTAGTACTTCATATTGTGAATTCTCAGGCGGTCATAGTAGCTCAGCTCAAGAGTGTTATCTATTGCCTGTCCCAGCATGGATTTGGCAAATGCAGCCGCAGCTTCGGCCTTTTCATATTCCCGACTGGCTTCCTGCATTTCCCGGGTTCTTGAGTGGTACATCTCGGCTGAGTCGGTAAGGATGGTCAAAATTACATCGCCTTCTTCCATTTCGTAATATTTAGCCATTTTTATGGCGCCGAGGACGTTGCCGATTCCGGATATACCGAAGAGATCGAGCTGAGCAATAGTTTCCGCAGGGACACCCTTTTCAAGAAGATAGGCTTTTCCGTTCTCTTCATTGAAGAGTCTGAACAGATCCATGCAGTCATTGTCATCTACTGCAGCAACCATGTCTGTATTCTTTACATTGTGAATCCATGGAACGTGCTTGTCGCCTATTCCTTCTATTCTGTGACCGCCGAAGCCGTTTCTGAGAAGGGTTGGGCACTGGAGGGCTTCTCCAGCAGCGATTTTGACCTCGGGGTACTTCTGCTTGAGATAATCTCCAGCTGCAAGCGTACCGCCGGAGCCGGTTGATGAGAAGTAGCCTTTGAGCTCCTCGGGTTTGACGCCCAGATTGGTGAGCACTTCTTCGAGAGCGCTCCCGGTAACTTCATAATGCCACAGATAGTTGCCGAACTGGTCAAACTGATTAAAAATTTCAATATCAGTTCCCCGTTCTTCGGTAAGTTCATGACATTTATCAAAGATTTCCTTTACGTTGCTTTCGCATCCGGGAGTGGCTATGACTTCACCGGCAACCTGTTTCAGCCAGTTAAAGCGCTCCTGGCTCATTTCTTCTGGGAGAATTGCAATTGAGTCGCATCCAAGCAGCTGGGAATTGTAGGCTCCTCCGCGGCAGTAGTTGCCTGTCGAAGGCCAGACAGCTTTCTGGGAAGTTGAGTCAAAGTTTCCGGTAGCCAGCGCCGGGGCGAGACATCCGTAAGTGGCTCCTACCTTATGAGCTCCTGTTGGAAACCACTTTCCCACCAGGGCGATAATTCTTGCTTTAGTTCCGGTAAGAGAAGAGGGGAGTTCAATAAAATTGACGCCGCTGTGCTCTCCGCCTGTTTCGACAGGCTCGTTTTTCCAGGTAATGCGAAATAAATTTACCGGGTCAACATCCCAAAGACCCGTGGAATCCAGCCGTTTTTCAATAGCTGCAGGAATCCTGGAAGGATCTTTCATTTGTTCGAAGGTTGGCAGGATAATATTTTTTTCTCTGCACCTTTCAGCGTTCTTGTCTCTAATTGATTCATTCATGGTTAAATCTATCATTCGGTTCTCCCCTTTCATTCTTTGGTTATATACCAAAATACAATATAAATAAAAATATTGCAAACAAATTCATCAAAACATAAAAATATTTTTTAACTATTGCGTAAATGATAACAAAACAAAATAATACTTCTGACTGAAAAAAGCCTTCGCAGGCAGTTGGAAAACTTTAGCATAAAAATAAAGATGTTGCAATCTGTTGCAAAACATGTTGACAGATGCTGATTAGAGGTTACAATAATCATGGTGCCTGAGGGATTTCCCCAAAGGTATTTTCCCGAAATAGACTGGCTCATTGTCAGAAGAAATGAAGTGAAAAAGGAGAAAGCATGGGCGACAAGATGATTCCAATCCCATTCGGAGATATGCTTGAAAGAATAGTAACAGAATATACCGCTGATTCAACCATATTCGGCATCCACAAAGACCAGTTTTTTAAAAAAAGCAGCAGCTTCAAGGCTTCCTTTTTCGATCAGCCTTGCGGTACTCCTGTAGGACCGGCAGCCGGACCCCATACGCAGCTGGCGCAAAACATACTTGCATCATATCTTTCGGGGGGACGGTTCATTGAGCTGAAGACAGTTCAGATTCTTGACACGCTGGAAATTGATAAACCCTGCATCGATGCCCGGGATGAGGGATATAATGTTGAATGGTCTACAGAATTTACCTTGGAGCAGGCCTACGATGAGTATCTCAAGGCCTGGATTCTCATCCATGTGCTGGAAACTCTCTTCCCATCAGGTTATCAGGGAGAGCCGGATTATTCCTGTATTTTCAATATGAGTGTGGGATATGATCTGGCTGGGATTAAAACTGAGAGAATGCAGACATTTATCAACAACCTCATGAGTTCAGAAGAGCATCCCCTGTATGCTGCCTATATTGAGGAGCTTGTAAATTTTGCCAATGACAGCAGTTTCCTGTCGGATACTCCTTTCGA
>JAIPFR010000033.1 GCA_021736525.1 Spirochaetia bacterium | reverse complement strand
CTCGTGTAATTCCATGAATATGCGTGGCCCCGACCGGTTCATTGTCGGGATTAATAAGTGTCTCGTAGGAGTCGAGGATTTCACCTGCTCCGGTAATCTTGGTTATACCGACCTCCAGAACTCTGCTCTCCCGAGGTCCAAGCCCGGTTGTCTCAAAGTCCAGTACTGAATAAATCATGCATCGTTATCCTTTGTTTCCAGAACTACACAACAGCGTAATCGTTCGAAATGCTGCGGTACCTTTGGTTATGTTATTTTTGTCGGGCTGAACGGCTGCTGCTGCTGCTGCGGGAGTCGCGTATCATATCCCTCAGCAGCAGGATTCCACCGATACCGATGGGGATGAGCAGCAGGTCATAGAGGATCAGCATTCCCATGGCAGCAATGAAGGGAAGTCCGACGGCTTCCCGTTCACCGGAAGCCATACCGGTAAGCACTGCTGTCAGCTGGGCTCCGAAGAGCATGAAGATGGCAGCCCCGGAGGCCCCGCCAATGAGAATCCGCCGCTCTTTCACCCTGACGGCTGCCAGAAAAAGCAGAATCGCTCCACCAAGGGCCGCTGCAAACATTTCTGCCGGCATCATATAGTCCAGCAGGAATCTTCCCATAACAAAGAGGGCTGCAACAGCCAGGACTATCGGGGTCAGAACTGTCAGCCAGACCAGAATCAGTCCGATAATTACCAGTATTTTCGTTATTACTGTATTTTTTTCCATAGCACCTGCCGCAAGTATTTGCTTACTATTTCTTCACTTCCGCATAAATTTTATACCAAACCGCCAATCCTTGCCGGCTAACCGTACGACTTCAGTATATACCCAGTTTCGGAGATTAGTCATCTCCAATCGGAAAGGATGTTTAATATGGCCTTTTTTACGGGCTCTTCTTTACCACTACAGTGGTTTTTATCCTGCTGCATAGAGAAGTAAGAACGGCTTCTTTTCAACACACATCTCGGGTAGAGCACGTCCCTATATTTTTTGGGGTTTTCCATAAACAATAACGCCCTGCATATTTTAGCATAAACTGAGCCCACCCGACTATCCAAAGCTGAGTATTCACGTGAAGTACTGACAACGTGCTGAAAAAAGATATATTTTACTTTTATGCCAGCGGCATTTTAACCTCTTAAAGCATAGTTTATACAGTCTCATGCTAACGTTCCTGTGCTATAATTTATAGAAATGGCCAGTAGGACGAAATTTATACTACCTGTTCGATTCTTATAGAGAAATACCAATCATTTCACAATATTACGTGATATTTACCCACAAACAGCAAAATTCATGCTATTCTATGTGAAAAATGAAAAATAATCTGTAATAAAAAAACACTACGGTTTTCAAGTGCAGTATTCGAGAGATTCAAATCTCTGTATTTCAGGATTCTGCCGGGGGGAGACAGATGTCATCAAGATATGCATGGAAAGTTGCGGTTGCGGGAATCGTATTGGCTGCATTTGCAGGTAGCTGCTGGCTGTTCACAACGGGAAATGTTTCCTTTGAGACCAACGGTGCAGGCTATATTCCATCGCAGCAAGTAACAGGTACAATAAACGATCCTCCAGACAACCCGACCAAAGAGGGCTATACCTTTGAGGGTTGGTATAGTGATCCTAACTTCTCGGAAGAATCTCTCTGGGACTTTGAGAATGATGTGGTTGAGGGAGAGATAACGCTCTATGCGAAGTGGGCTGTTAACAGTATTGCTCTATCTGTTACCGGTCAAAAAACTATTTATAAAGCAGGTGATGACGGGGATCTGCAGGAAGGTGTTGATTGGCCGGACCCCCGATTTACGGATAACGGTAACGGAACCATCACCGACAATTTGACCGGGTTAATTTGGCTGAAAAATGCCGACCTCTTGTCCAATTACGGGAATGCCACCTGGAGCGAAGTCCTGGCTTTTGTCGAAAATATAAACACCGACGGTAAAATCGGGATAGGAAAGTGGTGGGAAACAGATGCAGGGGATGCCAGCAATAGCGGTTCTCACCAGACAGATTGGCGACTGCCCAATCGAAATGAGTTTGAAAGCATAATGACCCTTGAACCAGGAGGAATTTTCAGCAATATTCCTGAATGGTTGGAAGACCAGGGTTTTGAAGGGATCTCAACGACGAATCGATACTGGACATCAACAACTTATCCACCAACAACTGAATACCCCGATCATGCCTGGCATGCACAGATTTACGAAGGGAGAATACGGCACTGGAGCAAGGAAGAAAATAGCGGCCCTATGATGCTTGTTCGGGGAAACGGAAATACTGCCCTCAACCCGGCACCTGTTTGGAAAACCGGTCAAAAAACCGCATATATAGATGGTGACGATGGGAATCTGCAGGAAGGCATTGAGTGGCCGGACCCCCGATTTACAGATAACGGTAACGGAACCATCACCGACAATTTGACCGGGTTAATTTGGCTGAAAAATGCCAATTGTGCTCAAACTTCCACTGATTGGGCTACGGCATTTACCTATATTGCAGAATTAAACAATCAAGGTACCATGAATGGGGAAAATGCCGGCGATACCAGCAGTAGCGGTTCTCACCAGACAGATTGGCGACTGCCCAACCGGAAGGAACTATTTACCCTGCTGGATATGTCCCAATTAAATCCGGCCTTGCCCAACGGCAATCCTTTCACAGCAATCGGGCAGACTGATTCTGACACTCCCGTTCCTGGCTGGTACTGGACTTCCTCCACTGACGACCTGAACACACTTAACGCTTGGGAAATCAGTCTTGGCAGCGGCAGTGTGAGCCGAACTTCCAAAACCGACAGTGATAATTACGTACTGCCGGTTCGAGGTACGGCTGGCAATCCATAACCCTGATGAGGAAAATATTAAACAGCATTTCTTCACCAAATGCTGCACAAATGGAGGAAACTCACACAGGGTTACAGCTTTTTGCCACTTTTCTTAATAAAATCCACATACACCGCAATAAGAATTACTACCCCTTTTACGATATACTGCCAAAAGGAATTAATACCAAGCAGGTTCAGCCCGTTGCTCAGGACTCCAATAACCAGGGCTCCAATAACCGTCCCGCCGATCTTTCCCAACCCGCCGCTCATGCTGGTGCCTCCAAGAACAACAGCAGCAATTGCATCCATCTCAGCACCCTGACCGGCAGTCGGCTGCCCTGAAAACATGCGCGAGGCAAGGACCACCCCGGCAATTGCCGCCATCAAACCGGAAAAAGTATATGCAAAAAAAAGGACCCTGCTGTTCTTTATGCCGGAAAAAACTGCGGCCTGCGGATTGCCTCCAATGGCATAGATATGCCGTCCAAGCTTTGATTTTGATAAAATCAAGAATGAAATAAAGACAATAATTATCAGATAGATAATCGGCATAGGTATTTCACCGAGATACCCGGCACCAATAAAGTTAAAAGAGTCAGACATAACTCGGATTGGCTGACCTCCGGTATAGACATAGGCCGCACCCCGGGCAATATTCATCGTTGCCAGCGTCACAATAAAAGGGGGAATGGTAGTTTTAGAAATAACAAATCCATTAAACGCACCTACCGCAAGCCCTGCTATAAGACCGCCAGCCACCGCCGCAGTAAGCGAAAACCCGTCGAAAGCTATCATTCCACCGGTGACAACCCCGGAAAGCGCAATAATTGAACCAACTGAGAGATCGATTCCCCCGAGGATTATTACCATTGTCATCGCACAGGCTATGTAAAGGTTTGTTGCCACCTGTCTCAATACATTAAGAATGTTATTTTTTGCAAGAAATACCGGTGAAAGAATTGCCAGTAAAACACAAAGGATTACAAAACCTATAAGAATTCCCATATTCTCTTTAACAAAGCCGAATCCGGGAATTCTATAGAAGGGAATAGCTTTTGCACTTTTTACTGTCGCTGCCTTAGTATTTTTCATAGCCCTGTTACTCCTTCGCGATTATCATTGTTGAGCGTGTTGTGTTGCCAGCTGCATTATTCTTTCCTGGCTCAATTCAGCATGCGACAGACAGCCGGAAATTCTTCCATTGCACATGACCTGAACTCGGTCACTCATATTAATTACTTCAGGAAGTTCAGATGAGATCATAATAATAGCAACCCCTTTGGCGGCAAGTTCGTTCATAATGGAATAGATTTCAGATTTCGAACCCACATCAACACCTCGCGTCGGTTCATCGAGAATAAGAACTTTCGGATCGGTTGCAAGCCATCTCCCGATGACAACCTTCTGCTGATTTCCGCCTGAAAGATTGCCGACAAGCTGTTGGATAGTAGGAGTCTTAATTGACAGACTGCTCACATATTCCCGGGTAACAGCAAGTTCCTTCTCTTTATTCACAAAAACACCTCTGATGAACTTTTGCAGAGATCTGAGCGTGATGTTGAACTTAACACTCTGAACCGGGAACAGAGCCTCTTTTTTCCGACTTTCAGGAACTAGAGCAATACCGTACCGTATAGCCTGTTCAGCACTGCGGATGGTAACGGGTTTTCCCTCGATGAGAATTGTGCCCTCGGTAATCGGGTCAAGACCAAAAATGCACTTCATTATCTCACTTCTCCCGGCACCAACAAGCCCGGCAAAACCAAGAATCTCGCCTTTGTAGAGATCAAAGCTGATATCCTTCAACAGTTTGCCATTCCCGAGGCCTGCAACTTCCAGAACTTTTTCCCGTGGTGTGTTAAATGTGCGGGTATAATACTTTGTCAGAGTTCTGCCAACCATCATGGCAATTAACTCATCGCTTGATGTACATTGAGTCTCTTTCGTGCCGATATACTCTCCGTCACGGATTACGGTTATTCTGTCACTAATCTGATTAAGCTCCATCATCCTGTGTGATATATAAATGATCCCGACTCCATTCTTTTTCAGTTTGCGAATAGTGTCGAACAGAAAATTCACCTCCTTGTCTGACAGAGATGAGGTAGGTTCATCCATAACAAGAATACGGGAATTAAAAGAAAGCGCCTTTATAACCTCAACCATCTGCTGCTCAGCTATCGTCAGGGACCCAATTCTATCATCAGGTTTTATATCCAGATCGAACGACTCCAGCAATTCCTGCGCCGAACTATTCATTGCCTGAAAATTGACCATCCCGGCTTTAACCGGTTCTCTGCCCAGAAAGATATTCTCGGAAACAGTCATGTGCGGAACAAGTACAAGTTCCTGATGAATTACGCTGATACCATGCTTTTGGGCATCCTGTACATTCTGTATCTCAACGGGATTGCCCATTATGGAAATATTTCCCTCATCGAGCGTATATATACCGCCCAGAATTTTAATCAGGGTGGATTTACCTGCTCCATTTTCTCCCAGCAGGGCGTGAACCTCCCCGGTTTTTACCTGAAGCGAGACATCTTTCAATGCCTGGACTCCGGGAAACCCTTTTTTAATGTGGTTCATTTCCAAAAGTATTGTTTCCTGCAATGTTTTCACCTGTTCCATCACAGCACGCATATTGTGCAAATAGTACGTACTTTGTGTAAATAGTATGCATAAAGGCAAATGGCATATATATTGTGTGAACAATGAAAGGTATCAATGAGGCAATTGCAGAATGATTTCACCCTGTAATTGCCTCAAAGAGCCAGTTCGAAAATATCAGCCTGCTGCCAGCCTACTGCCAGCCGTCAGTCCCATACTTTGCGACATTGTCACCATTAATCAGAAAAGTCTGTACAGGAACTCTTGTCTCGTATTCCTCTCCGGCCAGAACTTTGTAAGCCAGCTTTACAGATTCCAACCCTATTGAAATGGGGGACTGAGCTCCTGAACCAACAAACTGACTACCAGAGGCAATCTCTGCCTTCGCTTCAGGAGAACCGTCAACACCATAAATCAGGATATCTGTTCTGTTGGCTGCTTTACAGGCTGCAAGGGCACCAAGAGCTGTCGGATCGTTTCCGCCCATAATTGCTATGATATCGTTATGAGCCTGCAGAATGTCATCGGTGATTTTCATAGATGTGGGCAGATCGCCTTTTGCGTCCTGCTGAGCCACAATAGTAAAACCCTTTCCCTCAATTGCTTCCATAAAACCGGCAATCCGGTCATTGATGGAATTCATGGTCGGTGAATCAAGAACTACGATATTTCCACCATCAGGATATCTTTCAACCAGATCAAGTCCGCAAACATACCCGGCATTCTTGTTATCAGAACCTGCATACGCTGTGACATATTCCATATCCTTCACTTCGGTATCAAAGTTGATAATTGGAATTCCTGCTTTCTCGAGTGCCACGAGAGCCGGGCGGATGCCTTCCCAGTCCACCGGGTTCAGGTAAATGGCGTCGATTCCCTGAATAATCAGATCATCGATCTGGTTGATCTGCTTGGCAACATCCATAGCAGGATCCATGGTAATCAATTTATCGCCGTTAGCTTCCACTTCATCACGAATCGATTTCTCAAGAATGATGAAGAACGGGTTGTTCATAGTCATACAGGTATAGCCAAAGGTATACCCGTCATTTTGGTCACTTGCACCCTGTGCAAATAAGCCAGTCATTGCGACTGCAAGAACTAATAAAAGCAATACTGTTTTTTTCATAAACTCTCCAGTTTTTGTCAGTGATGATAGGATAAGCGAGCTGGTACCAATAGCTGTAACCTTCATGGAAATCCTAAGCTGATCCCGGGATTTTGGCAAACAGTATATTGTCACAACTAAAATGACATTTGTCATAACTCTATTGACAATTGTAAGATATGCAGTACTATGCAGAAAATCCGGAAAAGTCTTCCCATACAAGGTTATGAACAAACGACTTGAATATGTCTATACCGCAATCTATGTTTTGAACTTTGCCAGCATCCTGTTTTTCTCGCTGGTTGTCTATCAGACTACTATGATTATCTGCAATGACGACCAGGCGCGAGATTTTCTGGAAGTGGCAAAGTATTTACCTCATGTTCCCTGGCAGGTCCTGTTTTACTCCATCGGCAGCTTTATTCTCGTCGGCGTATCAAATCGTATCAAGAAGACCTACAGCGTCAGAATGCCGGCAGCAGTATTCCTGCTTTTTCTTTCTGATCTTCTCCTGGTTATTTTCATAACCTATAACCTGAATTTCAGTTATAAAGGTCTTTTTCTCCTGCTTGGGGCAGGAGCGTTTCTCTTTATCCCATCAATAGTGCTGAAATTCTCCGCAATTGCTCTCTCGCTTGTGGGCTTCATATTTTTTGACTATGACATCCTTGCTGTCGGAATTAACATCGTAGCATTTCAGGATTACATAACCTACTATGACCCGGAAATGCAAATCTACCTCTACAGCCTGAAAAGCACGTTAGATTCCCTGAACTTTATCCTGATAGTATTGTTTTTCTACTTTCTTATACAAAGTAAGATCAGGGAGAACAAGGAGTTTATCCGGGTCAACAATAAACTTAAAGATAAGGTAGAGGAGCTGGAAGTTGTTCAGGCAAAACTCGAAGATGCGGCAAAAATGAAAGAACGGAACCGTCTCGCCCACGAAATTCACGATATCCTCGGCCATTCGCTGACCAGCATATCAACCGGACTGGAGGCCTGTATTGAGGTTTCCCGGGGCGACGCACCAAACCTTCATGACCGGCTGAACAACATCAAGTCTGTTACCGATAAAGGTCTGATGGATATCAGGAGATCGGTCAGGGAGTTGAAGAATGATGCTGTCGATAAGTCCTCACTCCTTGAAGCCCTGCGAGATCTTGCTGCGGATGTCAACTTGATGGGAAAAACTGCCGCTGAACTCATCATAATCGGCAATCCTGCCAAACTGGACGATGATGAGGAGAGGACCGTCTATCGCCTTGTCCAGGAGAGTTTGACAAATTCAATCAAGCATGGAAAAGCTGAACAGGTTAAGATTGAAATAGCATTTCTTACAAGCGGCATGAAAATTACTATATCAGATAATGGAAAAGGGTCTCCGGTCATTGTAAAAAATTTCGGCCTCAAACATATTGAGGAACACATAGAGCTGTATGGGGGTACGGTAGAATTTCATACCGCAGAGGATGCCGGATTCGTGACTGCTGCTTTCCTGCCGCTGCGTAAGGAGGTTCTCAGTGATTAGGGTTGTTATTGTTGATGATCAGGAGCTGATTCTTGACAGTCTCCATCTGCTTATAACCTCTGATGCCCGATTTACCGTGGTCGGGATGGCAAAAAACGGGAGTGAAGCGGTACGGCTGGCCCGAAAAGTCCAACCTGATGTCATGCTGATGGATATCAGGATGCCCGAGCTGAACGGCATCGAATGCGTACGGCTGATCAAACAGGACAACAGCAATATCAGAATCATAATCCTTACAACTTTTGACGATGACAAGTATATTTACGAAGCTCTTAGAAACGGTGCAGACGGGTTTTTACTTAAAGGTATATCCAAGAGAGATCTGCTGGCAAGCATTGAGACTGTCTTCAACGGCGGGGCTACCGTGGATCCAAAAACGGCTCAGAAGGTTTTTGAGTTGTTCGGGAAGATAGTTAATACCCCCTTTGCAGCCTTTCAGGACGAGCCGGAAGAGGTAAAAAGCTTGACAGACCAGGAAATCCGTATTATGCAGCTGATCGGCAAAGGATATTCAAACAAAGAAATTATGTCCGAAGTGAATTTTTCGGAAGGAACGGTCAGGAATTATATCAGCAATATTTTAAAGAAACTTGATCTGCGTGACCGTACACAGATCGCTATTTTTGCAATTCAATCCGGTATTATGCTGAAGACCCCAAGGACACGGTATGACTGGTAGAAGCCGATCAGCAAAGATGCAGGAGCAAAAGGACCGGGGGAGAATACGTGGAAACAGGGAATTGACTGCGGCTCTCTTCCTCTTTGCTGTTCTGGTAATTGGGATTATGGCAGCTCAATATCGTCAGAAAGCAGTTGTTATTGAGCTTTCTCTCTATTCCGGCAACAGCTGGGGGGTTCCGCAGAATTTTGCCTATGCCGTATACGATCGGGCTGCTGAAATGTTTGAATCTGCTTATGCCGAAAAAAACTATCATATTGTCCTCAAGACAGGGAAGATGTACAAGGATTATTCTGAGTGGTTTGCCCAGCTGGTTCTGACGGGCAGGGAACCGGATGTTTTTCTGATTCTTGAGGAAGACTTCAATACGTATGCTTCAATCGGACTGCTGGAAAACCTTGATCCTTATATTGCAAAAAGTGAAGTTTTCTCTGCTGAGACGTTATTCCCCATTGCCCTTGAAGCCGGAAGATACAGGGCAAAACAGTACTCACTTCCAATATCGATGGTTCCCTCCTTTCTCATAGTAAACAAAACGCTGTTTGAAGAGCTCGGACTGCAGTTGGATCTGGAAAACTGGACCTGGGAGCAGTTCTATATGCACTGTGCCGCCCTTACTGCCGATACCGACGATGACGGAGAGTTGGATCGTTTCGGCGTTGAGGGGTATGACTGGCACCAGGCCTTTTATACCAATGGTATGGAACTTTTTGACCCTGCGGGAGCCTCTGCCGGGTTTGATGATGATCGTATGATCGAGATGCTGGAATTTCTTAAGAAAATTTACGATTTGAACAAAGGGTATGTTGTCAGGGATGGAGATTTTGAGAAAGGGCGGGCAGGATTCAAGACTTTCAATGTTTCAGAGTACCGTGTTTATGGTTCTTTTCCATATAAACTGCTCCGTTATGATGATTTTGAATGGGAAGCCATACCGTTCCCTTCCGGCCCGCAGGGAGCAAGTACTTCAAAGCTCTATACGGTTCAGATCGGCATGAGTTCCCGTTCTTCTCACAAGAAAGCTGCCTTCTCCTTTCTGGAACTTATTGCAGGGAGTGATGAATTCCAACATAAGATCTGGGAGGAGACAAATACCCTGCCGGTGAACCGGTTTGTCATTGAGAGTTTGTATACCGATGAGAAAGTACAGCAGGATGGAGTTAAGCTTCTGGATAAAGGGTTTCTCGAAAACATCCTGACAGCTTCCTATATCGATCCCGATTTTAAAAACTATTCGTATATTGATGATATCGTGACTCAACGGATCTTTAAGATCATTGCCCAGGACGAAGATCCTGGCGAGGGGGTAAAGGATTTGAAAGATGATATCCGGGAGAGCTTGACCTATATACGATAATCAGCCAGCAGCACCTTGATCTTTTCCAGCTTCTCCCCGGGACGGGATTCAAAGTAGGTGCCTCCCTTGGTATAGCAGGCAAGCCCGCCGGATACCGTTCCCCAGGATGCGGCAGTAAGCAGATCCGGCGTCTTACCGGCAGCAAGCTGTCTGCAGAGCGATGCTGTCGCACCGCCAAGAAAATTATCCCCGCAGCCGGTCGTATCTCCCCGCTTCTCAGGATGCCGGGAAAGATCCTCATCCACACTCACTGCTACCGGAAGTTCCGTAAGATCCTGTCTTGCAAAGAGCGCTCCCCCCGACCAGAGCACAGCGCCACGGGATCCGCGGGTTATTATGCAGGCACCAACCTGCCGGCTTTGGAAAAAATCGACAGCATCCGCCAGGACTGACGTACCGCTGATGCGCAGAGCCTCTTCCTCATCCATAACTAGCAGATCTATATGCCGATAATCGGTAACCAGCGGCCACGGCTTATCAGGACCAGCTTTCTGGTTACGGAAATCATAGACCGTGCCTACCACGGTCACCGCCCCTTTCTCCTTGGCCTTCCCCAGCACACTGTCAAGATCCCGATGCAGCTGAGGCACCAGCGCAGTTCCCCCCAGAAGAACAATATCAGCGGCAAAAAAATCTTCGGGCAGATCACCGCCTGCCAATTCCCCGGCCGCCCCTATCGTATTGATAAAGCTTCGTTCGCCTGCTCCATTCCGATATTCGGGGTCCGAAAGTACCACCGTTGAAGGGAACGCCCCCTCAGCTTGCTTTACCGGCACAAATTCGATCGGTGTCCGGCTAATGAAAGCCCGGCTGGCCATCCCTGCATCGTCCTTCCCGTCCATCCCGAAAAATGCAACCGCATCACCATCCTGCTGAAGCAGCTGGGCCGCATGGATCAGGGCTACGACCGCCGGTCCGCCAAGGTTTTCCGCATCCGGGTCGGCCCGACCGATAAGGGAGTTGAGAATCTCTACATGCCCGCGTCCAGTAAATTCTTCCAGATCCTCGGAAAACACGAGACCGCCGGGGTTTATGCCC
>JAIPFR010000032.1 GCA_021736525.1 Spirochaetia bacterium | reverse complement strand
TCGAAATTATTCACTAAAGTACAGCTGCTTTCACAACTGCAAGACTCCGCTCCGCAGGTCTCCCCGCTTCGCTTCATCCTTTGACATTCAGGAGCCCTTACACTTCCTGTTCGCTTCCAGCTGCTTCCCCTTTCGGTTCTCTCGCCTTCAGCGTTTCGATCATTCCTGATCGTTCCTCCCCTTCCCTAATTCCAATTTCAAAAAACTTCAGCACTTTGCAAGCCATGCTTACCTGTGCCATGCTCCCCGAGTTAACCCCGACGCGCTCGATCGTTATATCAAAAAAAGCTCTTTTGTGTCAACAGTAAAAAACATTTTTCTGTTGAATTCCGGAACTTTCCAATGCCTGCATTAAACATAAATTCTGCATTGCAGGCATCTGCAGCGAAAACAAATTGCAAAACCAATCTTAATAATTTATGCAAATTTTCAGCGTTTTGAAGCCTTGAGAAAGGTACAGATATAACCGGTAAAGGTCAATAGATTTCAGTAAAAATTTATAATAAAAATCAGCTGCAGCCTGACAGCTGGAACCTGTCGCAATATCGTTTCCCTTGCCAGATGGTGCAGTAGAGGTTTTTGTTAATACATGCTATAGTGTTGCAAGTTTTGACAAACAGGATATCTGTATTCTGGTATTAAATTCTTGAATATAAATACCTGACAGCAAATAAATCAAAAGGAGCAAAAATGAACATTATTTTTCTTGGACCTCCCGGTGCTGGTAAGGGAACAATAGCTGCGCTTGCAAAAGAAGTGCTTTCCATACCGCATATTTCTACGGGCGATATTTTTCGGGCTGCCATTAAAAATGAAACACCCCTTGGAAAACAAGTAAAGTCTATTCTTGCCAGCGGGGAACTGGTCCCCGACGCACTTACCATTGATCTGGTAAATGAGCGACTTAAGGAAGATGATACGTCCGGCGGTTATATCCTTGACGGCTTTCCTAGAACCATACCCCAGGCGGAAGCCCTGGAAACATTTGCTGATATAGATTTTGTTATTAATTTTACAGTTGAAAGAGATATGATCATCAGAAGACTATCCGGTCGCCGAATAGCAAAAGAATCAGGAAAAGTCTATCATATTATATACAATCCGCCGAGAGTTGAAGGAATCTGTGATATCACCGGAGAATCGCTGATACAGCGTGAGGACGATAAGGAAGAGGCTGTTGTAAACCGCCTAGAGGTATACGAACGACAGACAGAACCGCTGATTGAGTACTATACCGAAAAGGGTTTGATACGGAATGTCGACGGTTCGGATACCCCCGAGAAAGTATTGGCATCCTTTCTTGCTGTCATCGGTGTGGACAAGAGCTAATCCTTCTGCAGTTTTCAGTGCAGAGGATATTTCAATATGATTTCATTTTGAAATATTGGCAACAAGGACAGGAACAATGAAAGGTATCATACCCCAGGGCAAGCCCTGGACCCGAGGCACTTCGTGCCTCCGTTCCGCCCCAAGGGGCGGGGTATGTTACCTTGCGATCCCGGCACTCGCTCGGCAATGGAACCAACAAGTTGGTTCCGCTCCTCTCGCTCCGTTTGGGAATCAGGCTGCCCCAGCAATAGCTTATAATTGAAGCTATTACGGTATAGATGAAAGAAAACCAGCAAGAAACCTTGCACGCATATCTTTTTGTATCTGGCTGAGGTCCCGGGTTGTCACGTCCTCAATCGAACAGCCCAGACTCACGGCTTTATCAAGATAGTCAAAACCCCGTTCATCAGGAATTCCCAGCAGCCTTACAGCAAGGCTGCAGATAATCTTTCCCTTTATATCCACAGAAGAATTCAGCAGTTTATCCCCTAAAACGATTATTTCATCCGCATTTTCCAAGCTGCCGATTATTTGCTTAAGCCTTTCAGCCGCCAGGCCGTGTTTCCCGTCTTCCTCCAATTCCAAAACTGCTGTATACCAGTCAACAGCTTCAGGTTCATCTTGCAGATAAAGAAGCTCTGCCTGATACCATAGAGTCTCTGACATCATTCCGGATTGTAGAAACAAGTAATCAATCTGCTCCTGAGCAAAATCATATTGCTCGAGAGAAAGCGCAATGCGCACAACATCATATCTGGCTTTATCGTAAGCCGGATAGAGGGAAAGCAGAAGTTCATAATTGGCAAGGGCTTGCTCAAGCAGTCCTGCCTGAAAGTAATTCCAGGCAATCGCTTCAAGCAGATAGATATTTTCCGGATCCTCTGCCAGCAGTTTTCTGAACAGTTCCTCAGCCTCGGCATACTTGCGACTTTGAGTAAGGGCGACAGCTTTATTATAGGCTGCTGATCTGTTGTCAGGGGCATAAAAGAGTGATTCACTATAATTCTTCACTGCAGCAGCGTAATTGCCCGATTCGAGCTCCCTATTCCCCAGATTGAAATAGAGACCTGAAAAGGAATTCCGATCAGAAAGAGTACTGCATGAGGATAATAATAAAACAGCCAGTAGTGCAAGAAGCAATGTCGGTGCTAATGATAAGGCTTGCTTATCTGCCCTGTCAGCAGGCATTGTTATTCTCCAAGTACCGTTTGTTCAATTTTTTGAACTTGAGACCGGTATAGGGATGATATGTTTGCCCCGTAATCTGCAATAAGCTGGATAATATTTCGGGGATTGGTGCCGGTATCGGTACCGTTCAGTCGATCGCCTGCATCCCCGAGCCCTGGGAGAATATATGCCAGCTCATTCAGGACCGGATCCATCCAGAGTGTATAAACTTCAGCATTTTCAATTGCTCTGACCGAGCGCAATGCTCCCTTCAGTGCGGATATCACGTTGATCAATTTTATTGATTTGGGCCGCACTCCCTCATTCAGGAGATATTTTACTATTGTTACCAGACTACCGCCGGTAGCATTCATCGGATCGGCAAAAATGAGGTCTTTTCCGTTAAGAGATTCAATATTAAAAAAGGATTTATCAAGATCCAGAACATATTCCATATTGTGCTCTTTCTTCGTTTCATCCCGTTTGATTCGGAAAAGGGCAAACGGAGTAACGTAATTGGTAGAAGAATACTCCTGGATCTCCTTGCTGACAATCATGGAAGGAAGCAGTGCTCCGCGAAGCATCACGCACATTACAGAATTTTCTATCAACGCATCAACATTGGGAATCTTATGAACGGCATAATTCTGTACTGGCACATTTACTGGTGTAGCATTTATCAGATAATTCTTTTCAGTCAGAACGTTCTCAGTAAAAGCAAGATTAAACAGAAGTTCAAAAGCCCTCTGAACATAATAGATAAACTCTTCCCGCTTAGTCCTCGGATTCCTCAACTTTGCTATGAGTCGCGAAGCTTCACCGTGGACCTCTTTAGGTGTGTTGAAAGAGTATACATGAATTGAGGGTTCTTTTTTTACTATTTCCTGCATGGTTTTACCCATGCGATCATAAATCCCGATCAGGGCACTCTCTGCCTCGCTAATTGATTTGGAATCGCTGCCGGCGGATATTGCCTCAAAATGTTCTGTTGTTTCGGCATAAAGCCTGTCCATTTGCGCGATTGATTCTTTGTCATCATCTGATAAAAACCCGTCAAGATCTGCCGCGGTCAATACAATTTTATTCATACCTGCTGCTCCTGTAATATTTTCATATTGTTCATCTGAATGGAGATTGTGGACTAGTCCCTGGTTAACTATACCGGCAAAGCCGTCTTTGAGCAATTGTGCTCTCCGCTATGACTGAAAAAAACCAGGAAAGTCCCGTCACGGTTCTTTCACCATACCAGCTGCAGCCTTCTGCAGAAGTTTGGAAAGAGTGCTTATTTCCTCTGAGGAGAGTGTTTTCTGTAAGCTGGCTGTAAGAACCTGATCTACCGAAAAAATATCCTTTTTCAGCTCTTTTCCCTTTTTTGTCAGTGCCAAATGTGATATGCGTCGGTCCTCCTCATCCCCCGTAAATTGAATTATTCCTTTCCTTGCCATTTTTTGCACCGCACGACTCACATTGCTCCGATCGATCTCCAGCTCCGCAGCAAGATCCTCTCGTGTACAAAAATCTCCATGCCGGTTATAGATAATCATGAGAATACGTATTTCTATGAAAGTCAGGTTCTCCATGCGCGCATGGGATTCTCCTTTCTGCAGCATGTGCTTCATAAGTGAGGAAAGGGGCTGATAGATATCAAGCAGAATCTTCATGAATTTGCTCCTCCAATGTATGCACATGCACATTCTATCAGATAAACAGCGACTGGCGGGATTATTTTTGATTTTATCTTTGAGTATTTTCTATCATTTTCTATTATGACAACAAAAAAACCGCTGAGGCATGGCACTGCAGCAGCGGTTTGATTAGCATCTCCTAGGGGAATTGAACCCCTGTTGCCGGGATGAAAACCCGGTGTCCTAACCACTAGACGAAGGAGACATAATATACTGAATTCATAGCACTCTTTTTCTTATCTGTCCAGTAGAAAATGAAAGATAAAAAAAATGAGCCGCACAGGATTCGAACCTGTGACCCACGCCTTAAAAGGGCGTTGCTCTACCAGCTGAGCTAGCGGCCCCCGCAACGGATAGGAATATAGCAAGTTGCACCCAAAGTGTCAACCTTATACGGGCTGATTTGGTTAACAACTGCACCAATATCTGCAATTTCCTGAAATCGGAAAAATACAGACTCAACCGGAACGGTCTACTCTCGAAACGTGCAGCCATCCTAATAAACACTCTTCCAGTAAAAATCACCATCCCCATATTTTCTCAGCTCCAGAGCCTGTAAAAGATGTTCCTCCTCAATATCAACTGAACCGTCCAAGTCTGCCAGCGTACGGGAAACTCGGAGTATTCCATGAAAAGCACGGGAAGATACCGCAGCATCATTGCCCAGTTCATGAAGCAGACGGGTAAGCGGAGGAGAGAGTCTGCACACCTTTTCCACTAAATCCGGCGGGATTTCACTGTTGCGCTTAAATGGAAATCCCGCATACCGTTCTTCCTGCCTACCCACACCGGCAAGTACCAGATCCCTCATCTTGGAAGTTGAAAGAACCCGTGCTTCGGGATCATACCAGGAATGATCCGGCTCAACCGGCACTCTGATATCGATTCGATCGAGAAACGGACTGCCGATTTTTTTCCAGTAAGAATGAATCTCAGCCGGTGAGCACATGCATTTTGCCTGCGGATGCCCTAATCGTCCGCAGGGACATGCATTCACCACCATGAGCAGCTGAAAATCGGCAGGAAACCAGATAAAGCGGCCGTTATGATAAAAATCTACCCGCCGATTCTCCAGCGGATCGCGCAGACGCTGCAGAATCCCGGGATGTATTGAAGCTGCTTCATCCAGAATCAGAACTCCCTTATGTGCAAGCGAAACGTCACCAGGCTGACTGCTGCCCCCCCACCCGCCTAGCAGATGGTCCCGTTGAACACTCTGATACCTGAAGATAGCAGGAGGACACCCGCTGTTAGCTATACAGAAAGGGTCCCCTTGATTGGACAGAGAATGAATCCGGGAAACCTCCAGCGAGTCATCAGCATCCAGACGCGGCAGAATTCCCGGAAAACGCTTAGCAGACATGGTTTTACCGATTCCGGGAGGGCCGAACATAAGCAGATGATGACGTCCGGCAGCGGCTGCGGCCAAAACTCTTTTCACCGGCTCAAGTCCCTTCACTTCAGAAAAATCCGGATAGGCCTCGACACATTTGGAGAATGACCAATCAGCATCCGGACTGATCTCTGGAGATGTCTCAGCATCATAATTGACAGATTTCGTCTGTTCTGTTGTTAAGGGGTTTCCGCTGTCCGCTGCCGCGAGCACTTCTGAGGCCTGTTTCAGTGACTCTACCTGATAAACAACGAGCCCCTGTTTTTCAACCGCCACAATCGAACGCGAATAATCCGATGTTTGAGGAAGGATGCAGTACCTGCACCCTTGTTGAACCGCAGCAATAAGCGCTCCTGTTATCCCCTTGACCTCCCGGACCCGACCCGTTAAAGATAGTTCTCCCAGTACCAGCACATCATAATTCATCTTTGCTGATACAGATTCAGCATAGGAGTTGGCTGGATCGGGTGAATCCGCTATAAACGTATCGGTATTTTTGTAGTCTTCGGCTGAATGTTCATTCTGCTGCAGGACAGCAAGGGCAATAGCCAGATCAAGACCGGAACCAACTTTTTTGAATCCTGCGGGAGCCAGATTTACCAGCACCCGCTCTCTTGGAAACTTCAAACCGGAATTCCGTACGGCTGCCCTGACTCTTTCCCGTGATTCACGAACGGCACTGTCCGGAAGGCCGACTATAGAAAATCCCGGCATACCCCGTCGCAGGTCGGCCTCAACCAGTATCAGTTCTCCGCTGAACCCTTCATTTGCATAGCTGTAAATACTCATATTTCCCCCTTGACTTTCCCGGTACGCAAAAGCCTTATCAGGGCTCTCCGTTCCCGGTTATACTAGTAAGTACTTCGGCAAAAGGTGAAAATATTCAATTTTGAGAAAAAAAGCTTAAAAAATTATTGTTTTCGCTGTTCTTCGAGACAATGGGAGATTTCCTTCTGAACCATCGCATCACACAGCTCATTGTACTCAACACCTGCATGACCGGGCACCCACTTCCAGAGAACCGGCATTCGATCGGCCAACAGCTTGAGCTCAACCCAGAATTCTTTGTTTTTCACCGGCTTTTTCGCTGCTGTACGCCATCCATTACGCTCCCATGAGTGAATCCAGGTAGTTATACCGTTTTTAACATATTGCGAATCAGTATGAATAACGATCTTTTCAATATTGGATTCGCTGAGCCGGAAATTTCCGGAAAAATTACCCGATATGCTCTTCAAAGCCTCAATGACAGCCCTCAGCTCCATCTTGTTGTTTGTTGTAAGGTTCTCATGTCCGGATCTCTGCACTAATGTACCATCGGGTGTGACCGCAGCAAAAGCCCATCCGCCTGGACCGGGATTCCCTGAGCAGCCGCCGTCTGTATAGATAATCAATTGCTTATTCATGCCGCGATATTACCGTAAAAGCTTTTGCTTTGTACAGCATTCATACAGAGAATCCATAAACATGAAACTAACAAAATATTAGTCACGTTTAGTCGCTATAAGCTTTACTATAGAAGCAGAAAATATTAATTTTATACTGTCGTGTAATTTCACGAAGGTACCCTGAATAAATTCCGTAACCTGCCGTCGATTCAGCCGGCAGAAAAAAATATGAACCGTTTATCGGTCAAGGAGACTTTGTGGCTATTGTATCGCTGAAAAATGTAAAGAAAACGTATCCGCTGGGTAAAACTGAGGTAAAAGCTGTTCGCGGAGTTTCTTTTGATATTGCCCGAGGAGATTTTATTTCGATTGCCGGGCCTTCGGGATCCGGAAAATCGACCATACTCAATATGATCGGCTGTATCGATGTACCTACTGAGGGAACAGTTGAGCTTAACGGACATCTCACCAGCGATCTTAATGACCGTGAAATTACCCGACTCCGGCATAAGTTTGTCGGTTTTATTTTCCAGTCATTTAATCTCATCCCGGTGCTGACCGTCTATGAAAACATTGAATTTCCGCTGCTGCTCGGGAAAAACGTCCCCGCTTCCCCGGAACGTAAAGATTGGGTCAACTACCTGATGGACGAAGTAGGACTTAAGGACTGGACGAAACATCGCCCAAACGAACTTTCCGGCGGGCAGCGGCAAAGAGTTGCCATTGCCAGGGCTCTGGTTACAAAGCCGGAACTGGTTCTGGCCGATGAGCCTACAGCCAATCTCGATTCAGAAACCAGCGAAGCAATAATCGGTCTTATGAAAAAAGTTAACCAGGACATGGGAACCACCTTTATATTCTCCACTCATGATCCGACCATTGTAGATCTGGCGGAGCATATCATCCGGCTTCGGGACGGACTTATTGACTCGGAATATCGACGGGATACCGAGGGAGGCCGCTGATGCCGGTCATTTTCCGCATAGCACTGCGAAATCTCAGGGAACACAAATCAAAAACCCTCATTGTAGGGACCATTATTGCCGTTGGAATCATGGTCATGACCATCGGAACATCACTTATTGACACCGCAACTCTCGGCATAGAAAAAAACTTTATAGAGAACTATACTGGAAATATTCTTATCGGCGGGATATCAGAAGATGATCTCTCAATTTTCGGAGTTCAGTCGGTGGGCGGTATAGAACCTACCCCCCAGATTCCAGAATACCCACGTATTATCGATTATCTTGATTCTCGTGACGACATTGAAGTTTTCACCCCTCAGATCAGCGGATTTGCATCGATCGCAACCGAGAACCAACCTGACCCGGACGCCCGAGGCATGACCTTCCTGTTCGGGATTGAACCAGATTCCTATCGTGAAATGTTCGACAAGGTTGCAATTTTAGAAGGAGAATTCCTGGAACCTGGCGAGACAGGCATCCTTCTTGCCCAGAGCAACAGAGAACGCCTTGAGGAACGACTTGAGATTTCACTGGGGGTCGGGGATACATTGCGGCTGACGGGGTTCAGCGATGTCGGCATAAAGATCCGTGAAGTGGAGATTATCGGATTCTACCGGCTCCTATCGGAAACAGACGGCATCAACATGAGTTCCTATATTGATCTGGACACGCTGCGAGCCCTCAAAGCTATGAACCTGGGCGGATTCAGCACCGTTATTCTCGACGAACGGCAGACAGATCTTCTGGAAGCTGAGAACTTTGACGATTTATTCAGCAGCGAAGCCTTCGACTCTTCGTTTTCCGACCCATTCGGTAATTCATTTGACGATAATTTAACCGCCGCCCCTGCGTTTGATTTCGATGATCCTTTCAAAGGATCCTCTGCTGATGCTTCATCAGAACCGGAGAGCAGCGATATTGAATCCTTGCCGGATGAGCAGCTGATATCCGACCCTGATGCAAAAAGCGGAGGCAGTTTTGAATTTATCCTTCTCAGTCTCAAAAATCCCCGCAGGACTTCCCGGACCGTGAATGAGCTGAATGAATGGTTTATCAGTGAAGGTATTGCCGCTCAGGCAATGGATTGGAAAGGCGCAGCCGGTCCCTTCTCCTCGACTGCTGATGTGGTACGAAGCGTCTTTAACGTTGCCGTCCTGCTTGTGGCTTTTGTGGCCTTAATAATAATCACCAACACCCTCCTTATATCAATTATGGAGAGAAAAAGGGAAATCGGCACAATGCGGGCCATCGGTGCCGGAAAAGGCTTTGTTACAGCAATGTTTACCAGTGAGATCACGGTGCTCTCTCTCGTCTTCGGTATTATTGGGCAGCTCGCCGGACTTGGTATATTGGGCATAGTCAACTTGATCGGCATCAAAGCAGGAAACAGTCTGGTGGAAATCCTCTTTGCAGGTCCTGTTCTGAAACCCGTTGTCAACCTGTCGACGCTGGCTGTCGACCTTGCAGTCGTTCTGGCCATCGGTATTCTGGCAAATATATATCCGGTGTATGTAGCCCTGAAAATTCAGCCTGTCAAGGCTATCAGCAGCGTGTAGGAGATAGAGATGAAACTTATCAGGCTGGCAGCAAAAAATTTACTTCGTCAAAAGCGCCGCTCCATACTCCTCGGGTCGGCAATAGCCTTCGGTATTCTTTTTGTTACTCTGATAAATGGATTTACCGGAAGTTTTATAATAAATGTTGGTGAGAATTTTTCAAATCTTCTAGCTGGTCATATTTTCATTGATGGTGTGGAAAAATCTGAAACCGGCAAGGAACTCTATATTATCAGAGATGATTCTGCTTTGATGGATGCCGTTGATGCCTCTGGCATAGATTACCGTTTTCTGACAAAACGTTCGGAAATCCGCGGAAGTCTGCTCTTTGAGGGGAATGGAATAAATCAGTCCATTGTCGGGGCAGACTGGTCCAGAGAAGGCTACTTCAAGGAACGAATTATCCTGAAAGAGGGATCATTCGACAATATGGCGGATCCTCAGGCTTTGATAATCTCTTCAAAAATAGCCGATCGTCTGCAGGTTGAACTCGGAGACCGGGTTATCGTAAAAATGCAGACCTACACCGGGCAGCAGACTGCCGGTGATTTTACAATCGCTGCAGTCAGCATCGATACCGGGCTGTTCGGCTCCATATCGTGCTACGCAAATCTCGATTATGTAAATGAACTGCTGAATCTTGCCTCTGACGAGTACCTGACCCTTGGTATTTATCTTCCCGAGCTTGTCGACACAGAACCCTCCACAAACAGCCTTATTCCTGAGCTGGAAAAACGGATCAACTTATTCAGCCGGGAAACTGCAGGGGATGAAAACCCCTTCATGGCTATTCTGGAACAGCAGGAAGAGGAAGAGTGGGAAGGCGTCCGCTACCGGCTCTCAAACATCAATGATATTCTCAGTGAAGTTGAAGAGATTGTAAGAATTCTCAACATTGCCAGTATTGTCATCCTGCTGGTACTCTTTGCCATCATTATGGTCGGTATAACAAACACCTTCCGGATGGTCATGTTTGAACGTATTCAGGAAATTGGAACGATGCGGGCTGTCGGCATGCAGCGATCCGAGGTAAGGCAGCTTTTTCTGCTCGAGGCACTGTTTCTTGCCCTCTTCGGCCTGGCAGCAGGCTATCTGCTCACAGCCGGGACAATGGGTATTCTCTCAAGTATCTATTGGGGCGTTGATACCCCGCTTTTCATGCTGCTGAAAAATGGCTATATGACATTTACCGTTACGGCAGGGCAGATTCTGCTGAATACCGCAATTGTCACCCTGCTTACTCTGGCCGCAGCTTTCCGTCCCTCTGACAAAGCCGCCCGGCTGGAACCTGGCGTAGCACTGGCTACAGAAAAGTAGCATTTGACCCTTCAGCAGTTTAGCATCATATTATGATCAACTGCTGAAGCAAGCGTAAATATTTTTCCAAGAGAGGTTTTCGATGTCCACGGACAGATACAGAATAAAAAAAATACATTATCGTGCCGTTATGGCACTTTTTGTGATGCTTCTGCCGTTTTCCGCTGCAGCAGCGCTCACTCCTGCGGGTTACGGTGCAATCCTGGAAGATATTGACAATCTTCAGAATTTCGGTGACCAGGATTTTACTACTATCTATTCTATAGTTTCGGAAAAACCTGGAGAAGAACGTGAAGTTCTGGAAACCCGCCTGTTCCGCCGGGACCGGGACGATCTGTTTCTCCTGATTATCATCTCCCCGGAGATTCAGAAAGGTCAGGGCTAT
>JAIPFR010000031.1 GCA_021736525.1 Spirochaetia bacterium | reverse complement strand
ATAAGCCGGTCGTCAGATTCCTGAAATATTTCAATGTTTGTATTATCTTCAGCAAGTTCAGCCAGCAGCTTCCTTCCGACGTCATCAAGGTCTGAGAAAATGTAATCAGAGGCGAAATATGAGGTCGTCAGAGAACTTTTACCAACAGCCGATACCTCTTCAGCTTCACTGATGCAGAAACCTTCCGGCAGGCTTTTATTGAGTTTTATGAGCATATCACGTTCACCGGATTCTGGTAGTTCGAAAACAGCAGCAAATAATTCCTTCAGTCCGGTAATACCGAGAGGCAGCGGCTGAACGAATTCCATAATCGGCTTCGGATTGAATCCGCGGGTAAAGGCTACAGAAATACCGGCTCGCTGAAAAGCCTTTTCAAACATATGCATACATTGAATATGGGAAAAATAGATTGCTTTTCCCTCTTTGCTATACTGAAACAGATACTTAACTGTTTTATTACCAGTACGGGGCATCGGAAAGCTGCGAGTAGAAGCATCATAAGGTATTGCTTCAACCGGCTCCACTGAAGATTTCCCTGACTGTCTATCCGCTCTGCTGAGCGGCTTGCACACACCGCAGTTATGGCTGCAGTCAGGTTCGCATACAGCGCTTCGTTTTCCGCTTTCGGCACGAAGGAACTCACGTCGAAGATAGGCTTTGGATGATGCCATCTGTATTCCATCCCATGGAAGATGCTCCTCCAGGGTGCGCGTTCTACAGATTTCTTCCTTCACGTCCCATTCGCAATCGGCAAATACCGATTCCCATACATCTTTTCGAAAGTATTCATCCCAGGCATCCAGGCGGGCACCCCTTGAGAAAGCAAGTTCAATAATATCCCCCACCCGTTCATCTCCACGGCTGAGAACTCCCTCTATGAAAGAAATATATGGATCCTGAAAACTAACCTTTACGTTTTTTACTTGCGCTGTCAGGGCTCGTTTTATAGCCAGGAGATGCGTTCTTGCTTTATCCGGATCCATCAGCGGAGCCCATTGAAACGGTGTATGCGGCTTTGGAATAAATGTTCCGATATTTATGTTCAGCTGGATCCTGACTGACCGCTGTATTTCAGAAATATAGTTTGTAATTTCCTCTATTTCGTGTTCAGGCTTTACAAATGGAAGCCCAGTCATGAAATAGAACTTGGCAGTTTTCCAGCCTAGCTGCTTTGCCTGCCTTATTATGGCTGCCACTTGTTCTGCAGGAACTTCCTTGTTCATACTTTTTTGTGCTTGAGCATTCGGGGTTTCAACCGCAAAAGTAAGACCGCTTCTTCGGACGGCAGCAATCTGATTAAGGACAGGCAGGGAAAAGGTATCCACCTTGAGAGACGGCAGAGAAAAAGAAACATGCCTGTCGCTGTAGATTTCCGTCAGATTCTTTGATATTGCCAGAATGTCGGGATGATCACCGGATGACAATGAAGACAGCGTTACATCACGATATCCGCATTGCTCAACCAGTTGTCTGACTGATGCCTCAATCTGGGCTGAGGAGCGCTGACGATAGGGTTTGTAGAATTCTCCAGCATGGCAAAACCTGCAGCCGTTCGGGCAGCCGCGCATTATCTCTACCACACCATGATCCTGTACCGGTTTGAGCGTGGGAACAGTATAATAGCTGAAAAGACCGTGCCCTGAAGAAGCAGTATCGTCACCTGAGAAATCGGTAAAGTGCATGTCAACTGCACGAGTTATTCTGTTCTTTCCTGAATGCCATATGCAGTCATAATCTCTGATTCGTGATAATATTGTTGAACGTTTTGATGATTCATGCTTCAAATATCGGGCATTTTTCAAAATCTCCGGCAAAGCAGCTTCCGCCTCCCCTATGTAGACTCCATCAAAAAAACTGCTGAAGGGAAGAGGATTGGTTACAGCGGGACCGCCAGCTAATACAACGGGATGGGTATCGCGCCTTTGCTCATTTCGTATCGGGATACCGCCAAGATCAAGAACATTGAGAATACTGGCGGCACTTAGTTCATACCCTACCGTAAAACAGATCATATCAAGTTCACTTAATGGAATACCAGATTCAAGGGTATAAAGAGGAATCCTTCGTTCACGCAGTACCTCTTCAAAATCAGGCGCCGGTGCGAATACCCGCTCGCAGACAATACCTTCAATAGTGTTTATGAGATCATAAAGAATTCTCAGGGCATTATTTGCCATGCCGATTTCGTACAGATCAGGAAAGCATAGACCTATCCGGTAATCATGATTTCCTGCGGTAACTGGCTTCAGCTGGTATTCTCCCCCGATATATCGTGCAGGTTGCTGAACCTGCAGCAGAACATCCCTTAACAGGATTTCAGGGTGTATGTTTTTGTTCATTTTGATAATTTTTCCAGTGCAAAACGGTTTTTAGGATTAAGTTCCAGAGATCGATTCATCATGGTCCTGGATTCTATTAAATTGCCTTCAGCAAGATGCAGGGTTCCCATCGTGAAAAATACTGAACTCAGCAAATATTTTGAAGAAAAAGTTTTTTGCATACCGGCAAGGGTTTCCCTCGCCTTGGCATAGGATCCTGTTTCAGCATAATAATTTGCTAACATGGACAGTGCTGTGAAACGATCAGCTTCGCTATCAGCACTCTCTGCTGCTGCAAGCAGATGCTTTTCAGGAGTTTCGGTGGTTTCCCCGGCTTCCCCTGATAGAACAGCAGACTCAAATAGGAGCAAGGACAATGCAAAACCGGAATCACCAATTTCAGACAAGAGGTTGTAGGCAGCAGTATAGTTTTTACTGCGGTATCGGGCTAAAGCAGTCAGGGCTGTGAGTCCTTCCGTATCTATGCCTTGCTGTTGTACTGCCCCAGCCTGCTCCGCAGCAGTTATTGAACGGGAAAATTCTCCAAGCTTAAAATATGCCAAAGCTAATAATTGATTAACTTGGGCAGTGGCAAGCCTGTCTGAAGATTCCCCTATCAGCAGTTTATACCGCTCAAAAGCGCTGACGGCTTGTGAAAGACGTACAGGATCCTTGTTTTGCTGATTAATTATATATGAGGAAAAACCTAAGTAGAAATTCTCTTCTGCATTCAGCAGGGTACCTGAGCTGCGACGTTCGAGAAGTAGTTCTTCTATGGAAAAGTACTTGCTATTGATCCACAGATCCTTCAGGTCTGCAGAGTCCGGGTTGCTGCCTGCTGGTTTGACAGACCCACCATCAGCCGGGGTTCGGGAACAACCTGAAGCTGCCAGAAATACCCCTATGGTCAATAACAATACTGCGGAGAGCAGTTTTCTTTTACAAAAGCTGCTGATGATTTGCTTTCCTTTCATACTCAATTCACCCGAGATCCTACCAGAATCCGAAAATCGTGATAGAGTTATTAGCAATGCATAAAAACAGACTTGTAAGCCGGGTTCTGTAGATGGTGACCATCTATCTGGGTGAATTGTTACCAATCCACTCTAGCAGCCTACCCGCAGATATAAGGGGCGAACAACCCATCTGCTGCTTGGCTTTGCTCCTGATGAGGTTTACCTTGCCCCACCTGTTACCAGATGGGCGGTGAGCTCTTACCTCGCCTTTTCACCCTTACCCTTGCGGGCGGTAATTTTCTGCGGCACTCTCTGTGACTTTCGTCCCCGGGAGTTACCCGGCATCATGTTCTATGGAGCCCGGACTTTCCTCCAGCGTATACATTCATACGCCGGCGGTCACCCAGTCTGTTAAATTATTCATTACAGCAGGACATTGCCTACAAATCAAATTCATCCAGGTCTACAAGATCAGCGAAGGATGCCTCCCCGCTGTCTTCATCATCTTCTGCATCCGATTCAAATATCGCCTCTTCGGAATCTGCAATTTCCTCATAAAAAAGGATACGACTGCAATAGGGGCAGAACCTGAACTCGTTGCCTTCCCTCACCTCATTCACAAATTGTGTGGGAAGAGACATGTGACAGCCGGTACACACATTTCTATGAACAGGAACAATACCTACTCCTGATTTATTCTTGATAATTCTTTCAAATTTAAATATAACCTCAGGATCTATATCAGGAATCAATTCTTTCTCCTGCTCTTCCAATCCTACAAGCTCGTTCTCTTTTTCAGAAAGAATCTGCTGCATTTTCTGCTGCTCTGTGGAAACTTCTTCTTCCTGCAGCTGCATCAGCTCTTCTTGCTCTTCAAGCTGATATTTCAGGTCTTCAAGTGTTTTCTCTTTATGAAGAATAGCCTTGCGAAGCTGCTGCTCTTTTTCCGTAGCATCGTTAATTTCTTTGTCAAGGGCTTCGTATTCACGCTGGGTCGTTATGAGATCCATTTGCTTTTCATAATTCTCCCGAATTTTTTCAGCATCATCCAATCGAATCCGAAGGCTTTTCAACTCATCATTAGTTCGCTTCAAGCGTTCATTCTTTTCGAGATAATTCTTCTTTCCTCTGTTAAGCAGCTCAATTTTGGTTTCAAGCGTACGGGGTATGTCACGGATTTCATCCTGTACAGTATACTTTGTGGATAAAATCACCTGCAGTGATTTGAGCTTCTCAAAAATTTCTTGCATAAAATTCTCCTGATTAAACGTAATCCTTAAGCCTTCTGCTTCGTTTGGGATGCCTGAGGCGACGAAGGGCTTTTGCCTCAATCTGCCTGATTCTTTCTCTTGTTACCTCAAAGTATAGTCCTACTTCTTCCAATGTCAATGAGTATCCATCTTCGAGACCAAATCTCATTTTAAGGACTTCCTGCTCCCTTGGAGGCAGTGTAGTGAGCACTTCCTGAAGCTGTTCCTGAAGAAGCTTGAATGCCGTCTGAGTTGCAGGATTTTCAACGTCCTTATCTTCAATAAAATCTCCAAGCAGCGAGTCCTCTTCCTCTCCTATGGGGGTTTCAAGAGAAATAGGCTCGCGTGCTACATTTTTCACTGCCTTAACACGCTGCGGAGTCCATCCCAACCGTTCTGCAATTTCTTCATCGGTCGGTTCTCTGCCAAAAACCTGCATAAGCTGCCGTGATTCCCTCACAACTTTGTTGATCTGCTCTATCATATGCACGGGTACCCTGATGGTTCTTGCCTGGTCTGAAATCGAGCGGGTTATCGCCTGACGGATCCACCAGGTGGCATAAGTGGAAAATTTATATCCTTTCCGATACTCGAATTTCTCAACTGCTTTTATCAGGCCTATATTCCCTTCCTGTACAAGATCAAAAAAATGCAGTCCCCGGTTTGTATATTTTTTTGCAATACTGACAACAAGACGCAGGTTAGCCTGAATAAGACGATCTTTGGCACTTTTCATCATCAGCCTGCCTCTGGCAATCTCTTGTGAATGGCTGATGACGTTCTCTATGGTATCTTCAAACTCATATTCGATTGTCTTAAGCTTTTTTTCTGTCAGCTGAATCTGTCTTATCTTTTCCTTTATATCATCTGTAGGAAGCTGAAGGGTTTCTTCAATTTCCTTTCTCCTGCTTGGAACGGCAAGAGAACGGCCAAGCTGACGCAGTTCACGAACGGAGGAGACTCCCAAACGGGCTTCAATCAGATCACGTTCATTCTGAAGCTTGAAAATCTCTTCTTCTGTTGCCAGAAACTTAGTGGTAAAATCGATGATCTCATCCTGCTGAAGATCAATTTTAGCGAGCTTTTTCATCAGTGCCGCTTTTTTCTTCTGCAGACTGTCATCAGCTAAAATATCTCCGCCTGAAGCAATAATCCTGTTTTTCTGTTCAATATAGGATTTCAAGGAAGCTTGAGAATCTCTCAATTGATCACGATATGCCTGGTTCAACCTTTTTTGCTCTGTGAAAAATTCAGTCAGTTCCTTCTTTGTAAGGTCCATCTCTTTTTCATCAAATTTCTGGGAAAGCTTCTGCAGTATGGAAAACATTCCGGTAATCATAATTCCAGAATCTTTTGTAACATTTTTTATGATATTCTCGCCATTTTCCATTTTTTTCGAAAGCTCAACTTCCTGTTCTGCTGTCAGAAGTGATTCTTTACCAATTTCGCGTAAATAGAGCCTGATAGGATCGTCAATAGAGGCTTCTTTATCATTATACAATACTTTTTTTGAATGGTCGGGTCGCTTCCTTATCGCTATAACATCATCTTCGTCGTCATCATCGACTTTATCCTCATCATCAATAATGTCTTCGGCCAGATCATCCAGATCATCATCCAAGTCATCATCAACTGCATCATCTTCATCCAGGGTCACTGCAAAAGTGTCGTTATCAGGTTCGTCGTCTATAGCCAAATGTTCATCCCCGCTTTTTAATAAGTCTTTTTCTTCATCCTCAATGGTTATGTTCATGTTTTCCAGAAATGCTATAACATCTTCAATCATGTCAGAATTCGTCAGTGTATCCGGAAGAAAATCATTTAATTCTCCATACGTAATAGACTGCCTATTGCCAATCTGTTTGAGAAGGTCAATAACTGCTGGTTCTTTCTGTAATTCCACCATTAAGATTTCCTCAATTTCTTGATTTCCTCATCAATGAATTTTTTTTCATAGAGCAGGTCTTTCAGCTGTATTTCATTGATCCCCTGTATCGAAGATGCCCTGATTTGCTGTTCGATAAACTTTTGCCTGCTTGTTAAATCCCTCAGGTTGATAGTCCGAACTGCATCTCTGATTATCTTTTGTGCTTCTCCATCATCAGAAAACTCATCCATACCATAGCTGCCAACAGCAGCGTTTCTTGATTCCTGGAACTCTAATCGTTCAACAAGATACTCAAAAGAAGTCTCTCCCTCTCTGAGAGATTCTTCAAGAGCTGTATATATGTCCACAGCAAAAACATCCTGTATTTGATCCATGGAAATTGACTGCCTGACTGTTTGAAAATACTTACGATTGTTAACCAGTGTCAACATCAAGTATAAATCTGTTGTGAGCCTGGCCGGTTTTAATGGATGAGCATCCCCAAAATTGCCCCCCATCCCCATTCCATTTTCTGACCAGCTTGTGTTGCTGCTTCTATCAGCTTTTCTGGCAGGATAAGAGTTTTTCTCACGAACGTGATTCTGCAGTTCTCTGTTAATTACAGCTTCATCGATGTCCAGATAATCAGAGAGCAGCTTTATTGCACTTTGTTTTTTTATTTCCGACTCAATTATTTCAATATAGGGTTTTACCTCGTTAAACACAGATAATTTACCGTCAGGTAAAGCTATATCATATTTGTTAACAGCTTTTTTTACAAGGTAATTAAAGCCGTTAATTCTTTTTTTCACGGTTTCACGAAGGAGTTCGGGCGTTTCATGCTGCAGGTAGTCTGCAGGATCATAATTTCTTGTGTTTTCTACGACATTTGAAGCAAGACCGGCTTTTTCTAATATGATTATTGTTTTTACAGCCGCTTCATGGCCAGCTTGATCATTATCAAAGAAAAGTGTGCAGGCAGGTGTATACCGACGAATTAACAGTGCCTGCTGCTCAGTAAACGCAGTGCCTAAAGGAGCCGCCGCATTCTGCACCCCGCATTGGGCAAGGGCAATAACATCGAAATACCCTTCACAGATTATCAGTTCTTGTGAACTCCTGACAGCGTCAAGCGCTTGACTGAGCCCGAAAAGTTGTTCCCGTTTGCTGAAAATAGCTGTTTCCGGGGTATTGAGGTATTTTGCATTCTGTTCGTTATCCAACGCCCTTCCCCCGAATCCTGTAATTCTACCTCTCTTATCAAAAATAGGAAAAAGAATCCTATTTCTAAATAACGGATACCTCGGGTTGTTTTTTGAAAACATTCCTGACGAAGCCAAAAGTTCTGCAGAATAATTTTTGGAACGAAGAAATTTATAGAGCCAATCCGGATTATCAGGGGCATATCCAATCCTGTAGGCTTTTATCATTTTCTGGGAAATATTTCGTGTTCGTAAATATTCCCGTGCAGTTTCTGCCATTGGTTTATGCTCAAGTATATAATGGAAGCTGTCGCTCAGCTTGCGATATAATTCAAACAAAGCCTCCCTATCACCGCGTCGCTCTCGATCAAGAGGAGTTTCTTCCTGAAGTACTATGCCGGCTTGTTCAGCAAGTCGGGATGCGGCCTCAACAAAATTGAGATTTTCAATTTCCATGAGAAAATTGAAGGCTGATCCTCCTTTGCCGCAGCCGAAGCAATGGTAAAAACCTTTTTCTTCGTTAACCGTAAACGATGGTGTTTTTTCATTATGAAAAGGGCACAGTCCCCATAGACGCCCCCCTCGGGGCGTCAGGGATACATATTGCGATATGACATCGGAGATTGATATCTTTGATCGAATTTCTTCTATAATATGTTCCGGTATTTTTCCCATTTCAGAGTTCGATCGGCCGCTCCCTGCGCCTGACGTAAAGCCATTCCTCGATTTCTTCAGCTGAATGCAGATCACCTTTCCCTATACCAGGGCAATGAAGTCCCTCCTGCTCCCAACTCTCTCTGGATTCCAGAATATGTGCCCAGAATGGATAGCTTCTGCACTGCAGAGGACGAGCCTGATATGCCAGACAGCCATTATCATGGAGAAATATGCAGTCATTATTCTGCTTTTCACGTAAGCTGACTAATTTGAATGATCCCATATCAACAGTGCGGCAGTATTTTTCTAAAAACTCATCCCTGCTAATTTTAAATAGCTCCGGCAGACGATGGAGATCATTCGAAGAAAGGAAAACATAACCTGGCTCTTCCTTACAGCAGTAACCGCATCGGGTACAGGTGAACCTCAGGCCGTTATCATAGAATTCTGACATTCTTCAGGCTCCCCTCTTCTCCTGCATTCTCCCAAGTCCCCGCCTGGAGGCCTGGAGCTGTATATCCAGCATCAGCCTGTAGATAATTACTTGAAGACATAAAAAAAGGCCTCTGTTGAGAGGCCCTGATTTGGGGAGAGAAGGATTCGAACCTTCGAAGGTGTAACCAACAGATTTACAGTCTGCCCCCTTTGGCCGCTCGGGAACCTCCCCATAACTGATACGGAAAATATCAGATTTTAAATTCAATGTCAATAGAGCCACCTGTCAGATTCGAACTGACGACCCCGAGATTACAAGTCACGTGCTCTGGCCAGCTGAGCTAAGGTGGCTTAATAACAACGACTCTAATAACAACGGCCTCAATGTACTGTAAATATAAGATTTTTGTCAAGAGAATCGGTATAGATATATCAGCGGCGAGCAGCAGTAAGTTATATTTCAGCCTGTTACCGTTTTTGATGGTCTGGCCGGAGCTTTTCGGCACCATGCAAATAAACATGACAGACCGGCTCCTGCTGATCCGTCACGACATGAATAAGAAATCGTACAACCCGCGGCATTGCATTTTCAGTTTCACACTCCTGAACGCAAAACAGGGGGATTTGATCAACTCCCGCATTTTTCCGAAGTGCTGTAGCGGCATTCATTGCAGTCAAATCCTTAGTCTGGCTAATAATAATGCTGATTAGATTGTTTTCCGCAAAATTGTTTCGCTCAATAATTTCCTTAAACAGTGCAATTGTGCCGAATGAAATGGCCTTTTCGTTATCCTCGGTAATTTGTACCGCTCCTCGAACTGCTGAAAATTTCTCCATCGCTCAGAATTCCTTTTCTGTAGTTAATGTGTAAGCCCGATCCTTTGACAGGATTTCAGAATATGCTGATTACAGCAGAAACATACCCGATAATAAAAATAATCACCATACTCAGGAGATGGAAAATCAATCTGCCAAGCAACAGATGTTTCAGGTTGAATGCATCATAAAGTAATACCAGCAGATAAATCAATCCGGAAGAGATGTAAAACGCGCTTGAATAAAACGAGAGTTTGAGCAGAAGTGATATATAGCGATTTTCAAATCCAGAGAACTGACCAAATATATAGAGTGAAAATAAAGATAATATAATGAAAAAAAGATAACGAAGCAGCAATGCTGTGTAATGTGAAAAACGCTGATCAGTTTCCATATCAGGTATTCTATCAATTATCAAAATGATATAAAAGATTCTGGGTGGCGTTTTTGCCGTTAATTAAGCTGAACGATGTGGTTCCTTGTAAAGAGTATTTGTAAATATTATTCTCACCTGATATAATGAGCTTTCTGGTGATCAGCCTGAAGGTTGCTGATTGTAATATAAATTGATATCCGGGAATAAAAATGATGAAAAAACTGCTGCTGATTGGTTCTATTTTTCTCATTCTTGGAGTAACAATTTTCTATTTTGGCTGGATTCAACTTAAAGTAGACAAGGATGAATATGGAATTGTTTTTACAAAAGTTCGTGGGTATCTCGAAAAACCCCTGGTGCCCGGTAAATTTTCCTGGTCTGCAGCAGCTCTGATTCCTAAAAATATTGAAATCACAACGATTCCTGCAGCTCCCAGGACAGTTTTCATCTCAAGCAGGCAAGACTTGCCGTCAAATGCTGAGTACGGATCAGTTGTTGTGGGAAGTGCAGATTTCTCATATTCCGTAGATTTCTATGTCTCATTCTTTCTGAAAAGTGACTATGCTGTTGTGCTTGTTCGCGATAAGGGTTTTACAGCAGAAACAATTGAATCCTGGTATACGGCAATGGAGGAAGCAATAGAATCGGCTGCCATGAAGGAAATCAGAATATTTTTCGATAATACTGCCTCTTCACAATTCTCAGTTTTTTTATCAGATGCTGATCAGGAAAAACTCCGGACAAGAGTTCAGAGACATTTTGACCAGATTACTGTAAGTGATCTTGACTTCATTTCTATTTCCCTTCCTGATCTTGAATTGTACGAAACAGCCAAAGCATATTATCAGGAACTTACAGCTGTAAAAAACAGTTCTCTCCAAAAAGAAATGATAGAAACTGCAAAGCAGCGGGCAGAAAATGAAGTTCAGATTGATTTACTCAAAAGGTACGGCAGTTTATTTGAAGATTTTCCTATTCTTATTGACTACATTAAAGCCGATCCGGATTTGAAATCACTCAGCAAATAGGGTAACAAAAGTAATTACAATATATCATGAGGCACCCCCCCTGGTAGTGTTATTCTTACCTGATTCCGGGCAGAACAACACTGACGAGAACGATACTGCCTTCAAGAACCTTTACTGTTATAGTATCATTTATGGTTCGATTGCTGATACTTGCCCGGGTTTTTGACAGTTGAAAAGAATCAAGCTCCCAGAAAAGACCGGATGTAGTAACAACTGCTTCTTCCCCACGGGGGGTAAACAGAGAAACTGCAGTACCAGGCAACACTGAAACTCTCAATACTTTGCCAGGAACAACTGCATAAACGGTTTCTCGTCCAGTAATCCAGACCTGCGGATACTCTGGTGATGAAAAAACAGAAAGCAAGGCAAGAGTATGGTCCAGCCGACCTTCACCTCCGCCCACCATATCAAAGATTGAAATATTGCGTGAATGAAGTTC
>JAIPFR010000030.1 GCA_021736525.1 Spirochaetia bacterium | reverse complement strand
GTGGAAGTCAGCAGGCTTGATCTGTTCGGGCGCAGCGTTACCACCCCCAGATCGTCGGTAAACAGCAGTCCCGAAGGACCGAAATACTCGAGCATTATCCGGTAGTCGCCCGGAGGCAGCTCCCATTCCCCGGCATGGGCAAAGGCGGGGAAATAACGGGATACCCTGAGATCTGCCTGTTCGCTCGTCTCAGCCGTCACTTCCAGGGACAGCCTGCCTAAATATCCCAGAAAACTCAAAGCCAGTGAACCGGACTCGTTGCCGGATTTTTCCAGGGCACTTCCTGCCGCATCGGCTGCCAGCCCTTTCAGCAAGGTCCGGATTGCCGAGCGAAGAAATATCATCGGCTCCTTTATCTCAAACGTATCCAGCGTTATCTTCTGCATATCCTCCAGCATTCCCAGCTCGCCGAGAGGCTTTCCGTTTGCCGCAACCCTGATCCTCTCAACACGGGACCCCCGCATCTCCATCCGGGGGATCTCGAATTTGAATCTCAAGTCCGGTTTGACATCAGGGAAAGAAAACCTGAGATAGCTGTCAAGCACGCGGCCAATTTTATCCTGTTCGGTCGCTGCGACGATGACAACCTCATCGGTATAGGTGTGAACCCAGAGCGTAGAGGCCAGCTTCACCGGGGACCTGCCGGTAAAGGCAATCAAGCTCAGCCTGCCGCCCTTTGCGGGGCCTGCTGTCGTCTCGGTAAAAGGGATAGGGAAATCATACAGGTTGGACTGACGGGTGAATGCCTCCTGCAGCAGCTGCCAGTCGATCCTGGCCCCGTCGTAGTTGCCCTCATTACGGTACATGAACAGACTGAGATAGCGGGCGAGCGCGCTGTTGTAGAAGCGGCTTGTGCCGATCTCAATATCCACTCCCTGGGCAGCGTCATACGATGAATACCGTTTGACCAGCGGCTCATACTTGTCTTCCAGAAGGTTGAGCTTATTGCTGATGCGCCGCACCTCGACGAAGGCGGCATCGGTCTCTCCCATTTCAAGGAAGCTGAGAGCCTTGAAGACATTCAGGTAAATATCCTCAAAATCCTCACCGCTGTAGTTCATCTGCAGATCGTTCACCAGAAAACTCTGGGCGGCCTGGGAAATACTCTTGGTAAAGTATTCTTCTATCAGTGTTTCCGCTTTGTTCAGATGAGTCACGGCATCACTGGCGCTTCCCGCATAGTAATTGAGCATGCCGGATTCAAGATGATAGAGCACCTGATCCTTATCGCTGTAAAACTGATCGGGATTGGCATCCAGCAGCGTACGGGCTGTGTCGTAGCTGCCGGCCTCGAAAGCCGTATCCACATACGAGAAAAGGGTATTCCGGTTGATGGTCGCGCAGCCGCCGGAAAGCGCGAGAATCAGGATGAATAGGGAGAAAAATGATAGAGAGAGCTTCCTGTTCACACTGCTTCTCCGCTGCTACCAGATTGTATTGCGTTGTTCGATAATCTTCTTGATTTCCTTGTCGCCGATCCACACCTTTTCGTTGGTTTCTATGCTGATGAGTTCAAGGGTGATCTTGTAGACAACAGCTTTTTTGCCCTGTACGGCATCCTCAATGGAGCCTATCCGGCCTACCAGCATGAAGTCTGCGCCGATCTCCTCACCCAGGCGGGCAATGGTCTCTTCGGAAGCCTGTGTCTGCTGATCGAGACGCTCACTGCGGATGGCATTTCTGATCGCATCTCCGGCAACAAAGCGTACATCGCCGCTGTTGATCAGCTCCCGTTCCATGTCACTTATAAAGGGGTTCGTGTCAATGTGCTCGGCGCTCAGGTTCCGCACCTCCCCGACCACTACAACGGGAACGCGGCCGTCGCTGCGGAGGAACCGGTTCAGCCAGGGGCGGGAGAGGAGATCCTGAATCATGGCTTCCGCCGTAAGCCTGGCATCGGTATCATTCCAGCGTCCGCTCAGGTCAGTTACCGTATCTGCCGCAGTTCTCTCGACCGTCCGGACGGAAGAAGCACACCCGGCGGCAGTCAGCAGGATTGCCGAAAGAACTAATAAGCGTAAAAAAACGCGCATGGGACCACCTTCTCAATTTTTTTTGTGTTATCGAGTATTATCGTACTCTGCATTATTTTAGACTGTCAAGAGAGCCAATTTCAAAATGCTTCGCATTTTTGAAATTGGCTCCAGAACGTCGCTCTTGCTTTTTGCAAGAGCCTCAAGAGAATAAAAATCAATTGTAAAAATCGGGCAAGTGGAATACTATTAGGGGTGAAAGGTTGGCAAGGGTCTGCAAGTATGTAAGTATGTAAGTATGTAAGCAGCTGTCTGTTTCCATCAGCCTTTTATGAACCGGCAGCTCATCTGTACGGATGTTCTGTCCATAATTAAAATATTCTGGATACGTGCTGCCTGCTGCACGGTATCCCAAGGAGTTAAAAAAATGACGAGAAAAGTGGTTGCTGCTGTTGTTGTATCTCTGTCAGTGCTGGCGTTTTTAACCGGGTGCGCCACGTCCAGGGCGGCCCGGGGTCAGGATGCTCCCGCTTATGCCGAAATTATCGGTGCAGAAGGCGTTCCTCAGCCCGATTGGGTCAATATGGTGCCAAGGGCGGCAGATGTCCATTATGAGAACGGGTACGCGAAACTCTCAAATAAGGCCAACTCCATCCAGCGGGCAAATGCTGATGCAAAGGAAAAAATATCGCAGTGGATCAGCACGACAGTACAGAGTGTGGTGGTCAATTATACCAGTGATTTCGGGTCCGGAGACGATCGCCAGTCGATTGAGGCTTTTGAGTCAATATCACGCCAGATTGCCGATAATGCGCTCGTCGGCGTATCGCAGGAGGCTCTCTGGGTAGATCCGGACAACGGTGTATGGGTGCTGGTTTCTATTCCCCTGGAAAATACCCTGAAGGCGTTTGAAGCGGCTGAACCTGCGTTTATGGCCAATGATGCCGCCGCCTTTGCTGAGTTCAAGATGGAAGAAGCTCTCAAGATGCTTGAGCATTCTCTCTCCGAATAATCACTGCAGGCAAACCGGTAGGTAACGTGAAAAAACGCTTTCTTCTAACGACTGCTGTAATAGTCCTCATTTTCTCTGGCTGTCTGACGGGGCTTCCAGATGCCGGTGGACCAGAGGCAGACTACAGGAAAACTGTCCCGCTGCAGGAACTCTGGAATCTTGACCGGTATCCTGCCAATGTCTTTATGGGAGTTTCGGCTCCCTATGCAAATACCGATCGGATGGTCTCGGAGGCGCTCTATAACTGTGCCCGGAGCATCGCTGTCGGACAGCAGCTGCAGGTATCCAGTGCCCTGGTATCGGAGTCCTCGAGCGGCGGCGGACTTATTTCCTTTGCAACAGAGGGCGGGGCAAAATATTTTGAGAATGAAATAGCGGATATTCTTGACCGTCTAGAACTGCTGGAGGTGCGGGGCGGCTCCCGCAGCGGGGTGGTTGTCATAGCCGCCGATCCCGAGGTGCCTGCCTTGCCCAGGCCGTTCGTTCAGAAGTTTGATGATTCCGGCAGACCTCTGTGGGTGGATACGCTGCCTGAGATTCCCGGCTATCTGGCTGCTGTCGGGTCGGTTCTCGGGTACCGGTTCGAACGGGACTCCCTCGAAGCAGCCGATGTCACGGCTGCCGAGCTGCTGCTGAACAAGAGCCCTGAAGCCGTAACTGAGGCCCAGTCGTATTCTGTCAGCAGCAGTTACAAAAGCAGTGCCGGAAATCTCGAGTCGTTTCAGGAGGGGGTCCTGCAGAAGTCCGAGGGGGCCCTCGAGGGGTTTTATGTACTCGCCCGCTGGTATGATGCCGCGGCTAACTATTATTATTCTCTTGCGGTAATTCCTCTCCGATAGGAAGGGACAGGATCGGGCCATAGGGATGGGGATGGGGATGGGTGTATGTGATGATGTGGAGATGTGGAGATGTGGAGATGGGGGGATGTGGAGATGGGGGGACAGGTTTTTTTACGATTGCCGCTGATATCCGGAATCAAGGAGCAAGTATGAAAAGGAATACTATTTTATTGCTGGTTACAGCCGCTGCTGTCGTTATTCTTCTCACCGCAGCAGGATGTGCTTCAAAAGTTAATCCTGACGGATCGCCGGCATGGACAACCAATCCGCCCTCTACCCGTTCAACCTATTATACAGTGGGGTATGGAAAGCTTTCCAATGTGCAGAATTCTCTGGTTCGGGCCGAATCCGCCGCGAAAGACCGTCTTGCCCGCTGGGCATCAACAACCGTTAGAGGAGCCCTTACCAATTATTTCCAGGATTCGGGAGAATCGGGATCCCAGACCGTCGAGATGATGGAAAGCATCTCCTCCCAGATCGTAAATATTTCGGTAAACGGGGCACGGATAGAGGAGCAGTGGATAGATCCGGATGGAGGAGTCTGGGTACTGCTTTCCTACCCGGTGAAAAATTTGAAAGATGCCTATCAGCGTCAGGCAGAGGCGCTGGAGCGAAAGAGCGAAGCCTATCAGGTGCAGCTGCTGCTCGACTATCTGGATATTGAGCTGGATGGGCAGGAGAATTAGGAGACTGTCGTTCTTTTTTCCAACTTCACCATCTCACAGCTAGAGAATCCACCGCAGGGTATTGTAGATGGTGAGCAGGATAATTATCCCGATTGTCGAGATAAACAGGTAGTCAACGGCTTTGTTTGACATTCTGTAGAGCAGGTGCGATCCGACTATGCCGCCGCCGATTCCGCCGGCGCACATAATTATCAACACAAATGGTTCGAAGGCGGGAACAGTTCCGGCAAAAATGGTAAAGAGGAGACTCGTCAGCTGCGAGAAGAAGATGATGAAGATGGAGTTTATCGCGGCTGTTTTGGTATCCATGGAAAAGAAAAAGTAGAGCACCGCCAGGTTGATGGGGCCGCCGCCGATTCCGAGAAAGGAAGCCGCTGCCCCGAGCAGAAATCCGATGAAAATGCTGAACAGCAGGCTCTCATTGTTATGAGGCCGTATTTTGTCTTTGGCGAGGGCAAACAGCAGCACGGCTGTGGTAATGATGAAAAGCAGGACAGACTGAAGAACCCCTACCATCTGATCATTTCCTGTGGCTGTTTTAAGAATGTCAAACAGGTACTTGCCGGCAAGTCCCCCTATTACACCTCCCGCAGCCATGAGCGAAGTGTATTTCAGGTTCAGGGAGACCGTGCTTTTGCGGTTTTTCAGCAGGGAAACTGCTGTCATGGAGAGGACCGTAGTTCCCGATAGAAAACTGATGGTGCTCACTCCCAGAGAACTCACCCCGTCCAGGACAGGCTTGATAATAACCCCGCCGCCTATACCGCTGATTGCCCCGATAATGGAGGCAATGAAGCTTATGATAAAATAAATGAAATCCATACCGATACGGTTCCCCTTGTGCTGAGGTTTCTTTTTTTGACAGCTGCTGCGATATCGTTCAGTCTGCATCTGGCAGCTGATCCAATGCTACTAAAAAATGAAAGTTATTGCTACCTTTGAGTGCTGCAGTCCAGGACAACCGCATGAAAGCGTACATTTGGTCAGGACGGGTTTCTGCAGGTCTCCCCGGCAGTCCTTTGTTTTCGGGAATTTCTCTGAATCTCAAGAAAGAAGGAGGAAATCGAAGATTTCCCAAAAAGAAAGAGGAAATCGAAGATTACTAAAGAAATCCAATTTCTTTAGTAATCCAATTTCCACCGCTTCTGAGCGCCCGCCGGGCGCTTAAGGCAGCCTGACGGCTGCCGTTTTCTTGTGCTGCTGCATCAGGACGTGAATGCCCGCGCTATTGTCGTTCGGTAAAATTATGCGGGCAAATGAGCCAGTTTCAAAATGCTTCGCATTGAACTAAACCGCTACGCGGTGGTTCAGAACCTACCCATATACTAATTGCTGGTTTGAAAAAGTTAAATAACCTCCTGTACAATGGTACTCCGTGCTTTAGCACGAGAATACCATTATAAGGAGTCATAAATGACGTATGAACAAACTATGGAAAAGCTGCAAATGGATCTGCAGTTGAGGAGATTTTCCGAGGGCACAATAACAGGTTACAACTACACACTGAATCGGTTTCTCAATTCAGTGGATAAATCAGACAAGGATAATCTTGATGAATCAGATTTCCGATCGTATCTTTATACCCTTCATCAAACAGATCTCAATGCACGTACTATTAACAATTATAACAGTGCAATTCGGTTTTTATACGAAGTCACCCTGGAAAAAGATATAAACTACAAACGAGTTCCCTACGCCAAGATCAATACATATCAGCCAACATTTTTTTCTCCTGATGAAATCCTAACACTCTTTGATGGAATCAGTAGTGCTAAACACCTTGCATTTTATCTGAACCTGTACGGTTCTGGTTTGCGTATTAGCGAAATGTTATCCTTGAAGACTGAGGATATTCTTAAAAGTAAGATGCTGCTGCGCGTGAGAATCGGGAAAGGGAGGAAAGAACGATTTACTCCATTGACCGAAGCAGGCTATCAGGCTTTTCGACTGTATTGGAAACAGTATAGTCCAGAAAACTCACAAAATTATGTTTTTCCGGACCATACCAAGACACGTCCAATGTCTAGCCAAGCTTTCAGCTCAGCCTTGAATAAAATAGCAAAAAAAGCTGACTTTCACAAGCCTACTCACCCTCACGCGTTTCGAAATCATAACCTTTCATCAATCCAAACCTTTAAAGCTAAGTAACACCCAATAAAGGAATTGCTCAACAAAAGGTTTGGATATTATTCCTGCTTTCAACCCTGTCTTTTGATTGACTTTAGTCCACAGACTTCGGCAAGGCCTCCTGGTTTTTTCCATTTTTTTGGAACCCCTAAAACTGCAGGATTCTCAACTTTCTCAAGAGCTGCTGTCTTCATTTCAAGACTGATTTCAATGTACACCATGGTTGTTTGCACGTTACTATGTCCCAAGAGTGCCGAAATCTGTACGATGTTCATCCCATTCGCAAGCCAATGGGATGCTGCGGAATGCCTTATTTGGTGGCAATGCATCGAAGCAGGAATTTCAGGGCATTTTTCATGGGCGGTTGCAGAATAGTGCTTCAATTGCTTATTTACTGCCACCTGGGAGAGCTTTCCAGAAGGCCCCTTGTTGCGGGAATAAAACACATAGTGATCTGACGTGATGTCGTTACCATGGAATTCATTGAGAAACCTTTTCAAAAGCTTAACAGTCCGGGGAAGCAGGCTAATGGTTCTTATCTTAGAGCCTTTCCCCACCACAGTAATATGTGGTAAAGAATCATCAAGATGCAATTCACGGAGCTTCAACGACAAAAGCTCATCTAGTCTGACACCTGTGTTGTACATGACCACAAACATCGTAAGATATGCCCTTCCTGATTTTGTATTCTGATCAGGGACTTCTAACAAAGCCTTCATTGCTTTTTTTGAAATTCCTTCGACTGGTTTCTTCATGGATTTTTTCAATGGAATGAGTGCTGCTTCATTATAGAGATAGGCCAGCGTTGTATCCTTTCGAGCCATATATTTAAGAAACGATCTGATGGAACCTAGACGATCGTTGCAGGTTGCCGGGGAGTTGTTCCGTTTTTCCGCAAGCCATACAAGCCAATCCTCTATGGTTTGGTGTTTGAAATCATCGGGAATGATATTGGTGCCATCGACCTTTTTCTCCACTTCGAGGAAACCAAGGAAGAGCGCAAGGGACACGCTGTAGTTTCTGGTGGTATGCCTACTCAAACTGCCTTGTGTCGGGAGGTATCGGTTTACCCACTGATTGATCAGTTTTGTAATCTGCAAAGTCTGGCTATGCTTGTTCATGATCTGTAACCTCCGGGATTATGGCATTGAAGGATTCTTCGTTTGTCTCCTGAAGGATGTTGGCCAGTTGAGGCACCAGAGAATAATAGTACCGAGTACTTTCGAGTGTCGTATGTCCCATGCTTTTGCTGAGGTAGTAGAATTTTGTATTAAACTCAGAATTTCCAATCCACCCATTGATATTTTGCGTCGCATAATGGTGCCTTAGTTCATACGCGGTGGCATGTTCAAAACCACATCTTGCCCAGAGTAGATTGAAATTGTACTGCACCCAGTACCTCTCGAAGTGGTTCTCCTTCTCTTTGGGAAAGTAAAACTTTCGGTTGGGAATCAGGTGTGAAATTTCCCTATCATAGCTTGCCATAAGGGATAACATACTGTCGTGAAGGACTACAAAATGCTGGTGCGGCCCCTTGGAATTGGTAATGCTCATGACGCCATCATTAAGATTCACATCTACTTTCCGTAGCAGTCTCGCCTCGCAGGTTCTGATTCCCGAACTATAGAGTAATCGAAAAAAAACCGGTACGGTCAAAACCCTGGCATGGCTGGCAATGGTATTGTTCTTGGGTTTCAGGGAATCGCATACATGAAAAAAATCCGTGAGTTCTTTTGGTGAGAAGTAATGCGGGATATAGCCGGAAGGTATTTCCTTTAAAATTTCAGGAGGCTTTACCTCCGAGAGACTCCGGTCATGCAGGTATTGTACGAAAGCCCTGATGACACGGATCCTACAATTTCTTGATCTGGGAGACTCGGTCTTCCGGATACTGCACCATGAATCAAGCATTTCTTGCTTCAGTTCTGTGCCTTCTGGGTAGTTCTCCCTGCAGAACCTGTCGAAGTACCGTATGGATTCTTCGTATGTTGAGCCCCAGTTCGCTGATGCGGTCCGGTAGCCGACAAACCTCTCAATAAGAGGTCTCAGAAAAGAAACAAGCTCCTTCATCTCAACACCTCCAGTCCAATGGGGAAGGCTTCGATACTAAGGCCGCATTCTTTTAAGTGAACCATATCCGCATAAAGATAGGTTTCCGTCGATTTTGGGGATGAATGTCCAAGTATTTTGCTGATTACGGGAAGAGACACATTATTTGAAAGCAATTCCGTCGCAAGATGGTGTCTAAAAAGGTGGAACCCCATGCTATCGCCTTGGTTTTTCCGTATTCCACATGTTTTCATTATCAATCTTGCGATATTGGTTGATGAGGAAGCTTGCATCCGTCCATAGGGATGGTGTAGGCTAAGGAATATTTCGAACACCTCCGTCTGTGGACGGTCATTTTCGATATAATCGAAAATCGCATTGCCAACTACAGTGGGCAGTTCAAGATTCCAAGGCATCGAAGTCTTTTGCTGGGTGATCATGATGACATCATTATTCCAATCTATAGAATCCATCCTCAGCCCCATGATGTCGCAGCTTCTCAGCCCAGTGTGCAGGGCTAGTAAACCAATTGCTTTGTCTCTGAGGCAGAGGGGAGATTCTGTTGCCAACAAGCAGCTTTCCAGTATCTTGAATTCGTCTGCTGTGAGATACTGAAGATTTTTCCTTACACCGTTGATTTTGGGTAAAAAAGATACGATTTTCCTGATTCTCTCTGGATTGAAGGTTTCGCTTTCAAGGCATCCCTGGAAAACAGCCTTTGCATTCTTTTTATAGGTACAACTCTTGTTAATGTGGCCCTCTTCATCTCTGAATGCGCTCAATGCTGCATCCTCTGTAATGTCATCAAGGAAGGTTATTCCTTGTTTTTGCATCTGCAACAGGAAGGTCATCCCTGAAAATGACTCTACATAAACCGTTGTCTTTAATTTTCCCCTCGCAAGATCATGTTCTCTGTATGTATCGATCACCATACGGAATTCATCCGAAAGTTTCTCATAACATGTTTTCCCACGGCCAATCAAATGACATTTTTTGGCTGGGTACTCACCGTTTGAATCAAAATACCTGATGGTAGTGAGCATGGAATTAAAAAATATGTAATTTTTCGCAGCATGCTCTTCTTTATAGCGATTCAGTACATCCTCATAGGTCACAGGATGTGCTTGGTTAACGATTTTCCTGATGTGTGCAAAGACCGTATGAAACTTTTTTATCGTGTCCTTTGAATAATCATTTTTTTGGAGATAACCTATAAGTTCTTTCTCCATTTCCGCTAGTTTGTTACTATTGATATTCATAATATCCTCCGTTGGTTAGAGGATAAATGATATACTAGTAAATCCAAACCTTTTGTTGAGCTATTCCTTTATTGGGTGTTACTTAGCTTTAAAGGTTTGGATTGATGAAAGGTTATGATTTCGAAACAAATCAGAAGGTAAGGATTTGTTTCGACACAGTTTTGCCACTCATATGCTGCAAAGTGGAACAGAATTCATCGCTCTCAAGGAGATGCTGGGACATGGATCAGTAACTTCTACAGCTCTGTATTTGCATTTGAGCTTGGTTGATAAGAGTAATAATCGCTCACCTTCTTCTGTTTGTGCACAGATCAAAGCTCGCTACGATAAACGGATGAATATCCGTGGCTGAGCTGCAGGACATATTCAACGCTTCCTTTGACGAGTTTTGTCGTAACAACTTTGTTTCCACCCATGCACAGAAAGTTTCCCGAGCTATTATGAACTGCAGAACTTCGGTATTGGGAGGTCATATTGATTACTGTCCAGATCCCAAGTGCAACTATCAGAGGAATTCCTATAACTCCTGCAGAAACCGTCACTGCCCGAAGTGTCAGACGCTCAAGAAAGAACAATGGATAGGCAGGCGGTGTGAGGACATCCTTGATACTCATCATTTTCATGTGGTCTTTACGGTTCCCGCAGAACTCAACACGCTGTTTCTGCCCCATCCTGTTGCCCTGTACCATCTCCTGTTTAGAGCCAGCAGCGATACGATCAAGGAACTTACTACAGATGAGAAATATTTGGGAGCTATCCCGGGATTCACGAGCGTCCTGCATTCCTGGGGACAGAATCTCAGCTTTCACCCCCATATACATATGGTGGTGACCGGAGGTGGACTTACTGATGCCGGTGTATGGAAGTCTTCCAAAAAGAAGTTCTTTCTTCCGGTACCGGTTGTCTCAAAACTTTTTCGCGGGAAGTTTCTTGCAGAATTGAAACTGCTGTATGAGTCTGGGGTCATCAACTACCACAATGATGAATTGTCATTCGGCGAACTCATCTCTGCCTGCTACAAAAAGGATTGGATTGTCTATTGCAAACCGCCGTTTGCAGGTACTAGTGGAGTCTTTTCCTATCTTGGCAGATACACTCATCGAGTAGCGATCTCGAACAATCGGATTCTTTCTGTCGATGAGTCCCTGACTACCTTTCAATTCCGTGACTATTCGGACGGGGGTAAAACCAAGAATATGACCCTTGAGAACCTTGAATTCATAAGAAGATTTCTGATGCATGTGCTTCCGCATGGGTTCACGCGTATTCGCCATTATGGATTGTATGCTCCGAGGAACAAAGCGACTAAGCTCACTGCAGCAAAGCAGGCCACCGGTACCAAGACAACACAGAAACCTGTTGAGTCCTCGCTTGAAATGGTTACTCGGCTCCTCGGAAGAGATGTCAGTAGATGTCCGCAGTGTAATACAACTTTACTGCATCGTCCTCTTGCTCGAGCCTCACCTGCTTGAGGACATCTTCAAATGGCTCAATTTCTTAGCAGCCCCGTATTTGGGGAGGGGGAGGTATGTTCAAATACCGCTTATTTTCTCTAAATTCTTCAAAAACTCACATGATGTTATGGGTATTTGCCCCTTGTTGGTTTGTCATCTCGTTACATTTAGGGCGAAATGGGTGTTAATTTCCCCATAGCAGTCTCCTCCCGGTTTAGTCCAATAAAACTATCTTAACCTGTCACATTGAGTTACTCTTTCACGCTAAAGTAATATCTGTTATGATGGCTGTGGATGGTGACAGCTTAAGATAATTTACTATTCATTTTTGAAATTGGCTCCAAATCGACGCTCTTGCTTTTTGCAAGAGCCTTAAATAAAAAGTTGATAA
>JAIPFR010000029.1 GCA_021736525.1 Spirochaetia bacterium | reverse complement strand
CTCTGGCCCGGATCTTCTGCTCCTTGGTCATGCGGCCCTTGCGGTTAAGCTGGGTGTAGGAGGCGCCGTAGACGAACTGGGAATCGGAGCCGGCAGCGATGTTGATGTTATTGGGATGATAGCTGCTGAGGGTTTTGGACTCGAAGCCGTCGATAGCGAGGTTTTCCTTAAGGACATGGGTTTCGAGGATTTCGGCATTGGCAGCGATAAACTGGCGACTCAGGCGCATATTGCGGTTGGAGACGGTATCAGGAGAGCAGCTGAGGTGGCGGGCGGTAGCGCGGAGACCGGTGGAAGCATGGTTGAGCCGCTCAAGTTCCTCGTAGTTGATAACGCGTTTGGCGTAGTAGTCTAGGCTGAAGGTCTGCTCACTGCAGGTCTTGCCGCAGACGGTGCAGAGGAAGCGCTGGACGATGCCGAATGCTTGGGTAGAGCGAGTGCCGCACTTCTGGAAGGTGGGCTCATTTTCCTCTCGGAGTTTTTCTACTGCTTCGGGGTCGTGCAGGGGGCAATCGGGGTTAGGGCAATGGGGGGGATAATTCATGGGGACCTCCTGGATCGGGGGAGTGGGATACGAGCGGCTGAGGAGCTCAGCGCAGGCTCTATCTATATGTACTTCGGAGAATTGAGGAAAAATTCAAGTTTGGGAAAAGTTTTTGAAAAAAGTTGGGGTGGGTATCCTTTACCGAGCAGAAATATTACTTATAGCGTGTATCGGTCAGACCATTTCCAGAAAGTGCGGACCCCACTCTTTTCGGGACATGTTATTAAAAGTTCGTTAAAAATCAGTATTGGCTCTTGACAACCCCACTCCCACCATATAATCTGACCTTGGAATTCAAAAACGATAAAAAAGATTCATAAAAAACCATAATTCTGATTTAAATCCATTAATGGGGAATAGCGTATGGCAGCAGGACTGATACCGGCAGACAGGCAGAAAGCCATCAGAGAGATGATTCATCATCAGGGTATTGTTCGAGTCAACGAACTGAGTGAAATGTTTGATGTTTCTGTCCTCACAATACGGCGCGACCTTGACTTGCTTGAACAACGGGGAGTTCTTGAGCGAACTCACGGGGGGGCCATACTTCGTCAGAATATGCCGGTAGAACCACTGTATTCGCAAAAAGAACAAATACGAAAAAACGAAAAAGAGCAGATAGCTCGCGCTGCCGTTGAGTTGATACAGGACGGGGATATGGTCTTGATAAACAGCGGCTCGACCACTCAGGCTGTAATCAGTGCCCTGGCACATAAGAAAATCACCATAATAACCAACAACATTGGAGCAGCCAGAATAGCGGATGCTGCGGATTTTGATCTCATATTTATCGGGGGAAACTACAGAACTCAGTCTCAGTCTGTCACCGGTGACATCGGCCTGCTGGCATTAGGAAGAATATATGCCAACAAAGCCGTTATTGGAGTGGATGGATTCAGCCTTACCTATGGCCTGACAACACCAATAATGCAGGAAGCTGAAATGACAAGAAAAATGATAGAAGCGACAGTCGGCACCATTATTGTTGTGGCCGACAGCAGCAAAATAGGAGTAGTATCCAATTTCCGTACAGCGGATCTGCGCCGCATCGACTACCTTATAACTGACGATGGAGCAAAAAACATATTATCAGAAAACGAACTGAACCAGGCCGGCGTCGAAATGGTAATTGCCGGGAGTTCAGGAAACACAGCAACATGATTTAATCGCATCAGCTCTGCAGCTGCAGTCAGTGCGTGCCGGCGTATTGCCGGGAAGAGAATTGAAAAGGAGGCACAATATGTCGTATGAGGAAGCGTACAAAGATTGTGTTTGGGTTGATTTTGAAGTTTTGGAAAAATTCATGAAAGACGTTCTGTTGCATTCCGGTGTCCCGGAGGCTGATGCGGAGATCGTAGGAGAGGTGCTCATCACCTCTGATAAGCGAGGGATTGATTCACACGGAATCGGCAGGCTCAAACCTATATATATAGATCGGATTGATGCCGGAATTCTAAATCCAGTAACAAAAATTGACATAATCAAGGATGACAAGACTGCGGCCGTGCTGGATGGGAACAACGGAATGGGCCATGTTGTATCAAAAAAAGCCATGGAAATAGCAATAGAAAAGGCCAAAGAATACGGCATGGGAATGGCAGCCGTCAGAAACTCAACACATTACGGCATTGCCGGGTACTTTGCTTCGATGGCAGTTGATGCCGGCATGATCGGCATAACAGGGACAAATGCCCGACCATCGATTGCTCCAACCTTTGGGGTGGAAAATATGCTGGGAACCAACCCCCTCACCTTCGGGATACCAACAGATGAGGACTTTCCATTCATCCTTGACTGTGCCACATCGGTATCCCAACGAGGCAAGATTGAAGTATACGGAAGGGCTGGAAAAGACCTGCCTGCAGGTTGGGTAATCGGCAGCGATGGGCAGACACGGACTGATACCAAGCAGGTGCTTATAGATCTGACAAAAGGTAAGGCAGCCCTGGCTCCCCTTGGAGGAATCGGAGAACAGACCGGCGGCTACAAAGGCTACGGCTATGCCATGGTTGTTGAAATTCTATCAGCAGCCCTTCAGGACGGCGCCTACCTGAAAGATCTTAACGGCTTTGATGCCGAAGGAAAGAAGCTGCCGTATCCGCTCGGGCACTTTTTCATAGCGATAGACCCCGAGCGGTTTATGGGGCTTGAAACATTCAAACGAATTGCAGGGAACATCTGTCGGGATGTCCGAAACTCACAGAAAGCCCCCGGAGAAGAGAGAATATATACAGCCGGAGAGAAAGAATACGCAGCCTGGCAGCACAGAAAAGAGCATGGGTGTCCGGTTCCGCCATCTCTGCAGAAAGTAATGATCGAACTGAGAGACCGCTGGAAAATGGACTACACCTTCGATTTCGAACAGGACTGAACAGGCAATACCCGGACAGCCGACAGCGGATGTAATTGAGGCAGCCTGTGACGCATACATGAAAAAGCTATTACAGCAAGGAGTAAAATTATGGATGAACTGAAAGAGAAAGCACTCAGGTACCACACGATGGGCGGAAAGCCGGGTAAAATTGAAGTAGTACCAACAAAGCCCTGCCAGACGGCGGACGAGCTCTCCCTGGCTTATACCCCTGGAGTTGCCAAGCCGGTTCTCGAGATTGCCGATAATCCCGAAGATGCCTACAAGTATACCTCAAAGGGAAATCTTGTAGCGGTTATTTCCAACGGAACAGCAATCCTCGGTCTCGGTGATCGTGGAGCTCTCGCCTCAAAGCCGGTTATGGAGGGAAAAGGGGTTCTCTTCAAAAGATTTGCCGATATCGATGTCTTTGACCTTGAAGTTGATACCAAGGATCCCAAGAAGCTGATTGAAATCGTGAAGCTGCTGGAGCCGACATTCGGCGGGGTTAATCTTGAGGATATCAAAGCCCCGGAATGTTTTGAGATTGAACAGACGCTGATCAGGGAGTGCAATATTCCGATCTTCCATGATGATCAGCATGGGACGGCTATTATATCAACTGCGGGTATCATGAATGCTGCTGAAATTACCGGTCGGAAGATGGAAGACCTGAAGGTTGTGTTCAACGGAGCAGGGGCGGCGGGGGTTTCCTGCAGTAAAATGTTTGCAGCGGCAGGGGTGAAAAAAGAAAATATTATTATGTGCGACAGTAAGGGAGTAATCTTCAAGGGAAGGACCGAGCGAATGACTCCAGAGAAGGAAGAGATGGCTGTTGAAACTGATGCGAGGACCCTGGCCGAAGCCCTGGTCGGTGCGGATGCTTTTATCGGTCTCTCGGTCGCAGATTGCGTTACTCCTGAAATGCTCCTTTCCATGGCGGACAATCCCATTGTTTTTGCCATGAGCAATCCCAATCCGGAAATTACCTATGAAACTGCTACAGCAACGCGGAGTGATGTAATCATGGCTACTGGCCGCAGTGATTACCCCAATCAGATTAACAATGTTCTGGGTTTTCCTTTTATTTTCAGGGGAGCGCTTGATGTTCGGGCTACTACAATCTCTGAAGGTATGAAAATGGCCGCGGCAAAGGCACTTGCAGATCTTGCAAAAGAGCCGGTTCCTGAATCGATCAAGAAGGCCTATGGCGGAAGAGAATTCTCATTCGGTCGGGATTATATTGTACCTAAACCTTTTGATCCGAGAGTTATCGAGTGGGAAGCGGTTGCCGTTGCCAAGGCGGCCTGCGAGGAAGGTCTGGCAAAGTATCCCATCACAGATTGGGACGGCTATGCTGAAAGGCTTCGTGAGAGGATGAAAAAGTACTGGGAATAAATCCCGGATAACCGGTTTGCCTGACGGATTGACAGGCAGGCTGACTGGCAGATTAGCTGAAAACAAATAGAAGCCCGCCGCAGGACTTGTTTCCTGCAGCGGGCTTTCTTATCTGACAATGGCTTGCCGACCGCAGTCACCGACCGCTGTCAACGCATTTAAACTACTGCAGCTGACTGGCGACAACTGCAGCTGTCGTTTCCGTCATTGTAAGCGCTGCACTGTTCTTGAGCTCTTTTGACAGGACCGCTTTACCGGTCAGTAAAAAGGTTATTACCAGCACCACCATAAATGTTAGGGCACCGATCAGCAGTTTGTTACTTGTTTTCATCTTCAGACTCCTTTATTGATTTTTCATAGCGGGTGAGGATTTCCTCCGGGGGGATCTGCAGTGTCTGCATTGTCCTGAACAGATCCGGCAGCTGTTTTTCAATAAACAGGGTTTTTCTTTCTGCCAGCACCCGTTCTCTGGCATCCTCCGCAGCAAAGTAGCCGATTCCTCGTTTGTTGAAAATTATTCCCTTATCCTGAAGATGCATATACGTGCGCAGGATGGTATTCGGGTTAACTTCCATTTGTACCGCAATTTCCCGGATTGCAGGCAGGCGCTCGCTGTTGCGCCACACACGCAGGATAAAATTCTCTTCCAGTCGATCTGCAATTTGCAGATATATCGATTTTTGTTCTTTAAACTGCATCATAAGCCTGAACCTCTCTGACTCTGAAGTAACTGACTACCCAGCAGAAGGGAGCAAGCAGGGCCCAATAGATAACCTTTCCTATTATTTCAAATACTCGGAATTCCACATATTGATCCGGTGAATCAAATCTGACGGCAAAGTTGCTGATAAAAAGTTCGTTATTGAAGTTCATTCCGGTAAAGAATTCGCTGAATACGACCCTTCCTGCCAGGATAGTTATCATTCCCAGACCGAATCCTATAAGTCCAAGAATCAGGACGGTTTTTACGAAGGCGGCCTTGCGGAAATAGGCGGAGCCCATAAGGAATATTGATCCGACAACTATAAAGTTGAGGATGCTCTTCCAGATTGACGGGTTGAGGGGGTTGAGCACCTGGAAGCTGGTTTTGAAGACGAGAAGGTTGAATCCTTCTACTATGAGTGAGGATGCAGTAATAAACAGAAGCAGGGCTACTGGATAGATGATCAGGACGGTAATCATTTTTACCGCGAGTTTTTCTATCGGGGATGCGGGCAGCATGAGCCAGTTGTGCTGGGTTGATTTTCCGTACATGTCATCTCGAAAGGCAAGGCTGCCGATAATAAATCCCCCGAGAAAAAGGAAGCTGATGAAGAACTCCAGATACGAGTTGCTGCTGGTATTGTGGTAATAGGGTCCTTCTGTCAGGATGGTGAGGGTGCTGGACAGCAGCATGATGATAAAGAGCGTCAGGCCGTATATCATCATGGCTTTTCGGCTCTCAAGCAGGTCTTTCTTTAGCAGGTTGATGGTTCTCATTAGTTGCCTCCTTTTTGGGAGCCCGAGATTCCGGGCTGGTTTTGTTTTGCGTCTGTCGAATTTAAGGCGTAAAGCGGCACGAGGCTGCTTACAGCATCGGGGTTGGTGATAACTGCATTGAAAAGGGTTTCAAGGTCTATGTTGGTTTCCATATCATTCTGCTTGCGGGCTCGCAGCGAGGACCAGCCTCCGGGCACCTGCTCTTTATAGAGGCAGGCTGCATCTGTCGGTTCAGATGGGGTAAGGGCCAGGGTCAGGGCTGAGGAGACATCATCCAGCGGGGAGTTGAAAACGACTTTTCCTTCGTGAAGGATGATTATCGGGTCAATCAGGTTTTCCATGTCCCGGACTTGGTGAGTTGAGATGATAAAGGTCCGGTCATCGCGCATTGCTGAGGCTATCGTTCGTCGAAACTGGCTTTTTGATGGTATGTCCAGACCATTTGTCGGTTCATCAAGAATCAGAAGGGAGGTGTTGGAAGCCAGTCCGAAGGAGAGGAGGAATTTCTTCTTCTGTCCGTATGAGAGTTGGCTGAGTTTTTTGTTGTAGTCCAGTCCAAAGGCTTTTGAATAGGCTTCAAAGGCTTCGCGGTCGAAGGCGGGATAGAATGCGGCGTTGAGGCTGAGGTACTCTTTCAGCTCAATATTGGGCAGGTAGAACTCCTCCGGCAGGTAGAATATTTGTTCCAGCATGGCGGCTTCGCGCTTTCCGGGGTCATAGCCCATCACTTCCGCCTGGCCTTTCTGGAGATAAATCTGGCCGGAGAGGATTTTCAGCAGGGTTGTTTTTCCTGCTCCGTTCATTCCCAGCAGGCCGTAAATGTTCCCGCCGGGGATAGAGAGGGTGAGCCCTTCGAATAGCCGGGCTTTGCTGTAGTGAAATGCTGCATCTTGTATTTGAATCATATGCTGCTCCTTTTTGTTTTGTGTACCTAGTGTACTAATCAACTAATACACTAGGAATATAAAACAGTTGGAGCAGTCTGTCAAGAGCTGTTCAAACTTTTTTCTGTTTTTTTGTATTTTGAGCCAATTTCAAAATGCTTCGCATTTTTGAAATTGACTCCAAATCGACGTTCTTGCTTTTTGCAAGAGCCTCTTTTGTTTTACTATATTGCTTCAGGCAGTGATAAGTTCCCTGAGACTCTTGCGGATCTCTTCCACACCCTCCTGGAAACTCTCTTCCAGGTGCTGATAGTTTGACTCGAGAAACTTTATGAAATCCGGATCCTGCTCGGCATGAAGGGTGACCTGACGACCCATCTGCTGAGACATTTGCTGCTGTTTGCGTTTCAGGTGGGGTTCGTACTGCTGTTTTGCCATATCGAGCAGCTGGTCCCGTGACTGAAGATACTGCTGGTACATTTGATCTATCTGTACAAACAGCTCGGTTATTTCATCACTGCTTTCTGACAGAAATTCGGCGGCCTTCTTTACTTTTCCCAATGCCTGAACGTAGAGGTCGTCCTGGGGCAGGGAGATGTTGTTCAGAAGTGTCTCGATCATCTGTTCCCTGACGATTGATAGATCAGCTTCCGGTACGGTTTCATACTGTTTTTTCAGGGAGTCAATATCAGCATCGATATCGAAAAGAAACGTTCCCATAATGCGTTTTCCGGTCTTCTCCAGCTCGCTTTTTCGGATTTTTTCGGGATCTCCGACAACTGATTCGGTTTTTTCCAGTACTATTTCAAGGGCGGATCGTATACGTGCCATATTGTGCTCCATCATCATGCTTCAGGCTTGTTTTTCAGCAGGAGTGCTGAACAAAGTTATATGCTAAAAGATAGCGAAGTTTTACTGCAAATTCAAGTGAAAAGATTCCATACGGGTTGTATAAGTTGTCGTGCTTATCAAAGGCATTGTCTTGCCTGATGGCGGGAAACTCCTTACAATAGCGCTATGATGAAGCCAATTGTAACTGAACAGGTAAATTATCAGGATCAGTATCTCAGGGAGCTCGAAGCTGTTGTACAGGATGTGGTAAAGGTCGGCAAAGAGTGGGGAATCCTGCTCGATAGAACCATTTTTTATCCGGAGGGAGGCGGCCAGCCGGGTGATTCGGGGACTGTCGGAAAAGCGGACATCTGCACAACCATAAAACGTGACGGCAATATCTATCATATTACGGGCAGTCAGCCTGATTTTTCCAGGGGAGATGCGGTAACCTGTCGTCTTGATTGGGAGCATCGCTATGATTATATGCAGCAGCATACAGGTCAGCATATTCTTTCCGGTGTCCTGTATACCTTGTTTGATATCAATACGGTGTCGGTTCATCAGGGTGAGACCTACTTGACTATCGAGACCGACAGGTCCGATATGCTTCAGGAGGAGATTGAGGCCGTGGAGGATGCTGCCAACAGGATAATCAGCAGCAATATTCCGGTTACTGCTGTTGAGGTGGATGAAGCTCGGGCTCTGACGATGCAGCTGCGGAGAAAACCCAAGGTGTCCGGGGTTATCAGGCTTGTGAGGGTCGGGGATTCCGATACGGTTGCCTGCGGGGGTATGCACACAGCCAGCAGCAGTGAAGCACGTCTTGCTATGTGGATTGGAAGTGAAAAAATCCGCGGCCATTTGCGTTTGTACTGGAAGGTTGGAGATCGTGCCGTCAGTGACTATCGCGAGAAGTCGGCGATAGTTCGGGTTCTTTCTGATCTCTATTCAACTCCATTGGATGGGATAGTGGAACAGGCTCAGAACAGGCTTGAGCAGGTGAGGATTCTCAAGCAGGAACTCGATGACTATGAACGGCGCTATGCCGCGCTGCTGATCAGCAGTCTTGTTTCTCAAGCGGATATCTCCGGGGAGGTAAAGATACTCATTGGGGATTTCAGTAAGGAGAAGTCCGGGTTTCTTTCGCAGGCGGTTCAGCAGATTCCGGGAGATGAGCCGATTCTGTTTTGCGGAATTCAGCGGGTCGGGGCTGAGGATATTCGCTGGATAATTGCTGCAAACCGGGATGGACTGATTGATTTCCCCATGATTCGGGATCGTCTGTTTAAAATTATTGGGGCGAAGGGCGGCGGCAAGGCGCCGGTGTGGCAGGGGAAAGGTTCGAAACCGGAGAGAGGGGAAGAGTTTCTCCGGGTTTTCCGTGAGCTGGCAGGGGGCTGCTGAAAATTGCAGGCAAGTTTTACTGCGGTATGTGAGTGAGCCTCGGAATCAAGATGGTTCCGCTCCTCTCGCTCCGTTTGGGAATAAAAAAAGTATTGTTACAGAGTGGGGGGGGTGTCAGGATGGATTATGAGCAGGTTGATGCGAAATTCATTATGGACAAACTGCAGGAAAAAGCTGATCCTGCCAAAGCTGTTCAGCTGCAGCGGTTTTTCAAAACCGGGCCGGGTGATTATGGAGAGGGTGATACGTTTCTCGGGGTGGGTATTCCTGATCAGCGGGTTATTGCCAGGCTCTATTTTCGTTTTTGCCCTTTTGATCAGATAAGCATACTCATTCAGTCACCGGTTCACGATCATCGGATGACCGGGCTGCTCATGCTCGTGTATGGGGCGGAAAGCCGGAAGGGCCGATCGGATCCTGAACCATATGTCAATGTGTATTTGGATCATATTGATTATGTCAATAACTGGGACCTTGTTGATGTTACCTGCCCGAAAATTCTCGGACCCTGGTACTTGACTCGCAGCAGGGAGCCGCTGCTGGAATTGGCCCGATCTGACAATCTCTGGCATCAGAGAATTTCCATTATTACCACGCTCTTTTTTATCAGGGAGTTGGATTTTACGACAACTTTCGAAATTGCTGATCTTCTTCTGAATCATCCTCATGATCTGATTCACAAGGCTGCAGGCTGGATGCTCAGGGAGGTTGGCAACCGGGATCCGCAAGCTGAGCGGGATTTTCTCGATCCGCGCTATAAGCGTATGCCGAGAACGATGCTCCGCTATGCTATTGAAAAGTTTCCGGAGGAGGAGCGGCTGGCATATTTACGGGGTGAGATTTCAGCAGCTCCGTACGGGAATGGGCAACCGTGAAGAGTGATTCTGATGTGAAACCACTGGATGATGAGAATTCTCTGGAATGGAAGCTGCTCATATTCAAAACGCTTCGGGCAGCGGTGCTCTTTTTACTTTTCTATATTGTTCTGGCTCTGTTGTTCCGTAAGCAGCTTGCTTTAGCTGGAATATGGCTCGGAAATACTCTTGGTTACGGCGGTGTTTTTCTCTACACCTATGTTGTCGATACAATTATTGTTCCGGCAACGGCTGATGTGGTTTTTCCTTTCGTGCTTGACTGGAATCCCTATGTGCTGCTGCCGATCATGTCTGCTGCTTCGATGCTTGGGGGGATAACCGGGTACTGGATTGCCCGGAGTTTTAATCATTTCAGCTATGTTCATCGGGTAACGCGTTCCTATCGGGAGAGAGGAGAGGGGCTGATAAGGAAATATGGGGCATGGGCGGTGGTAATTGCCGGGCTGACACCCGTTCCGTATTCGACTGTCTGCTGGATTGCAGGGCTGCTGAAAGTACCTGCAAAAAGCGTGTTCTATGCGGGGTTTTCTCGTTTGCCGCGGATGGTTATCTATTATCTCCTGATTCGGGGCGGGTTTTCGCTGGCAGAAAGGTTTGCCGGTTGAGATCTACTGGTCTGAGAGCTGAAGCAGTACGGCTGCTTTTTCTTGTCCTTTCTTCGCTGCGGTATCTGCAGGGGTATCGCCGGCAAGATTCCGGATATCTGCGGGGATTCCGATCGAAAGCAGGTAGGATATCGCCTCCAGGTTTCCGGATGCAGCGGCGATGTGAAGGGGAGAGTTGCCGTAGGTATCAGCAGTAGTCATGTTTTCGGTTGTTATGATCCAGGAGAGAGCTTCGGTTCCCATTGATATTGCCATCGATAATGGGGAGCTGCCTTCCCCATTGATGGAAAAGATATCGGCCCCGGCTTCGACTAATATCAGGACTGCTTTTTTATTGAGGCTGATAAATGCGGTATGGAGCGGTGTGTTGATCAGGTTGTTCCTGCTGTCTATATCAACCTGTTTTCCGATAAGCAGGGTGATAATCTGTTCGGAGGCATTCTGTTGTATTGCTGTATGGAGCAGGGTGTTGCCTTTATCATCTCGGGCTGATATGGAGGGGTTTTCCAGAAACCATTCTACAACTTCGACTCCAGCTTGAAAGGCGAGTCCAATGGGGGTATCTCCATAACGGTTTTCTGCAAATACTGCAGCTCCCTGATTAATCAGCAGCTTGCAGATCTGCTCGTTCCGATTCCTGACTGCTTCGTGGAGCGGTGTGTTGCCGCGATTGTCACGGGTATTGTAATCGGCACCAAGGGATATGAGCAGTTCGGATAGTTCCCGATAGTTTCTTCGAGCCGCCAGGATGAGCGGGGTCATCCCCATGTTATCACGAGCTTCCAGTGCTGCTCCGAATTCTACCAGCATCTTGACGCTTTCTTCGTCACGCTGCAGGATCGCTGTGTGCAGGGGGGTATTGCCGCTCAGGTTTCGCAGCCGGACGTCTGCTCCTCTGAGGAGAAGAAATTTTGCGGTCTGAGATGCTTCCCAATTTATGGCGGTATGCAGGGGGGTGTTGCCGTAAGAGTCACGCGAATCTATTTCTGCTCCATTATTGGCTAATATTTGGCAGATTTTTATGCTGTTGTTTTTAACTGCAGAATGAAGGGGGGTAAGGCCTTCACTATTATGCTGGTTAGTATCGGCCCCCTGGCTGATCAGGTATGCTGTGATGTCCGGAAAGTCCCAGGCGGCAGCCATGTGCAGAGGGGTATTCCCGTTTGAATCCTTTTGCTGCAGGTTCTCAGTTGTGATGATCCATGATACGGCTGCTGTCCCCTTTTCAAAGGCAAGTACTGTTGGGGATTTTCCCTGGTTGTTAGAGAGAAAGGGGTCTGCCCCGGAAGATATCATCAGTGCTGCTGCATCAGCAAAATTTGATGCTACGGCGGTATGAAGGGCCGTATCGCCAAGGAGGTTTTTGCGGTTCGGTGCCGCCCCTGTCTTGATTATAAAGTTTACTGTTTCGATATCTGCTCCGTTCATAATAGCTATATGCAGGGGGGTGTTCCCTGTAACATCTGCGGTCTCATTCATCGATGGTTTGTAGAACCATTCTACGACGGGCAAGCCTTTCATCAGGGCGCGGATCATGGGGGTTATTTCGTTATAGTTCCTCGCATAAAGGTCTGCATGGTACAGCAGGAGGGTCTCTGCTGCCGGTCGATTGTTTTTAGCCAATGCCAGCATGATCGGTGTGTTGCCCATCCGGTCGCGGATGTCCGGGTTGGCACCGCTGCTCAGCAGTAATGAGACGGTATTCGGGTCTGAATCTGGTTCGGCTGCCAGGTGGAGGGGTGAGTCGCCGTTGAGATTGAGGCTGTCAATTTCTGCTCCGTTTTTCAGAAGAAAGCTGATTATTTCCAAACTGCTTTCTGCCTGTACAGCAAGATGCAGCGGTGTGCTTCCAGCTCCGTCTCGGGCGTTTGCGTCTGCCCCAGCCTGGATAAGCTGTTTAGCAATGGTATAATTGCCGTGGGTTATGGCGATATGTACCGGGGCTTGATTGGTTTCATCTCGTGCATTGAGCCTTCCGCCTTTTCTTATGAATATTTCCAGAAGGGCCGGGTGATTGTGCATTGCTGCATAGTGGAGGGCGGTGAGTCCCTGCTCAAATCTGGAGTCGGCTCCTGTATTGGCTAAAGCTTGATATGCGTAGTAAAACTGCTGGTCAGCCGGTATGTCAGAGTAGTTGCGTATTAATTCTTCTGCAATTTTGACATGCTTATCGCTTGATGTGAAGCTGAGGGCAAGGTCCAGTGGCAAAAGATTTTTTCTGTTTCTGATGTTGATATCGGCTCCGTTTGAAATTAGCTGTTTCAGGTTCTCAATTTGTCCGTTTTCTGCGGCGTAGTGTATGGGGGTGCTGCCCTGCGCATCTGCGGCGTTTACCAGGTCTTCTCCCAACAGGTCACTTATTGCCTTCGGGCCGGAGGACAGAGCTTTCTGCAGGGCGCTTACTCCTTCGGGGTCGGCTATGAACAGCAGGGGGCCTTTGCCTGCGAGCTGGGAGGCGAGGGTATAGGATGAGTTGGCGGCAGCGGCATGAATAGGAAGAATGCCGTCTATGGTTTTTTGCGACGGGTCGGCTCCATGCTTAAGGAGAAGCTGCACCATTTGTTCATTTTCGGTTAATACGGCCGTGTAAAGTGGGGTGTTCCCCTGTGGGTTTTGTTCGTTGGGATTTGCTCCGCCAAGTATAAGTTTTTCAGTTGCGGAGAGATTGCCATCCTGTATGCTGTCAAAAATATTTGTGTAGGTGACTTGCTGGGTTGCTTCTTCAGCAGCTTTAGCGCGAGCTTCCTCGGCTAGACGGGCTTCTTCGGCTAGACGAGCTTCCTCGGCTAAACGAGCTTCTTC
>JAIPFR010000028.1 GCA_021736525.1 Spirochaetia bacterium | reverse complement strand
GTTCTCCGGCCGATAACCGCAAAGAAGTAGACTATTCAGCAATCAGCGCACTTCCGCTTGAAGAACGCCTTGCTTACTATAAAAAAAATATTGGTCATTCAGAATCAGATACAGTTATTAAGTCAACCCCTAAGGCACGTCCCGGAGAACGAAAAAGTACCGGTTATTCCGGAGCCGGCGGCTCCTCCGCTGAAAATGCTGCTAAGCTGGATGCTGGGCGTAAACAAACAGAAGAAAATGTGACAAATAAGCCAAAACATAAAAAACCTGGATTTCTGAAAAAATTGTTTGGAAAAGAACGCAGCACCAGCCCCGACAGCAGGGAGTGAAAACATATTAATATTCGTAAGGAGATATGACACCTGAGCAGGGTGTTTTCTGCTCAGGAGGTCCTGAAGGAATGATCCGGAAATTTGTCAGTTACTATCGCCCTCATATGGGACTTTTTCTGCTGGATATGGGAGCTGCCTCTGTATCAGCTCTTTTGGCAGTTTTATTTCCTATGCTTACCCGGGAACTTCTAAAAACAGCTATTCCCGATCAGAATATCCATTTTATACTTACCCTTTTTGCACTCATGGCAGCAGTTTATGTACTGAAGACCATAACAACTTATATTCGTATTCGTTGGGGGCATAATCTGGGTGTACGTATCGAAACGGATATGCGCAGTGATATCTTTTCTCATCTGCAGAAGCTTTCTTTTACCTATTATGACAGTGTAAAAACAGGTCATATAATGTCAAGAATTACCAACGATTTGAACTTGATAGCTGAAATCGCGCATCATGCCCCCGAAGATCTGCTCATTTCTGTCGTTGTCCTCATTGCAGCTTACCTATTCATGTGCTTTTTCAGCATTCCTCTGGCCTTGATCTCGCTCATTCCACTGCCTTTTATGATGTTCTGGGGCTTGCGGCTTGGACCGGAAATGAAACAGGGATTCAGACATGTCAGAGAAAAAATTGCGGATATTAATTCAACAGTAGAAAATTCAGTCCAGGGCATCAGGGAAGTACAGTCTTTCGGGAATGAGGCTGTTGAAGCAAAAAAATTTGAAAAGGCCAATAATCGATTTAAAACAGCCAAAGAAACAGCCTATGCTGTAATGGCTCGTTACCACTCGGGTATGCAGTTTTTTCGTGACTTTTACTATTTGACTATCGTGGCGGGGGGTGCCTGGCTTATTTTTCTGGGTACTATTCAGGTTTATGACCTTCTGGCTTTTGTACTCTATGTAGGAATTGTACTGCCGCCCATCGACCGCTTGATTAACTTTACCGAGCAGCTTCAGCAAGGTATGGCATCTTTCGAACGGTTTATCGAAATTATGGATGTAGTTCCCGATATTCAGGATCGACCAGGAGCAGCTCCGCTCAAAGTCCGCCAGGGTCGGGTAAATTTCGAGGAAGTTGTTTTCAGTTATAATGATACAAGTGGGGATGTGCTGAAAAATATATACATGACGATAGAACCGGGGCAGAAGACTGCCCTTGTAGGTGAATCAGGAGCCGGTAAATCTACCCTTGTATCGCTTATACCTCGTTTTTACGAACCCCGACAGGGGAGAATCCTGATAGACGGACAGGACATTCAGCTTGTGCAGCAGCGCTCACTTCGTCGGTCCATTGGAATTGTGCAGCAGAATGTTTTTTTATTTGATGCATCGATCAAGGAGAACATCCTGTATGGTTCTCCTGGTTCATCTGATGCCGAAGTGACAGCTGCTGCAAAAGCAGCCAATATCTATGATTTTATCATGTCTTTGCCGAACGGCTTCGATACAGAAGTAGGGGAGCGTGGCGTGAAGCTTTCGGGAGGTCAGAAACAGCGCATTTCCATAGCCCGGGTATTTCTCAAGAATCCAGCCATTTTAATATTTGATGAAGCAACATCATCACTTGATACTGAATCGGAAATGCTCATCCAGGAAGCCTTCGATCGGCTGGCTGAAGATCGAACGTCCATTATTATTGCTCATCGGCTCTCTACAGTGCTCAATGCCGATTCTATTTGTGTTATAAAAGAGGGCAGGGTTATTGAATCAGGAACACATGCTTCGTTGATGAAGGATTCCGGCTATTACAGCCGATTGTATGCCGGGAGTAGTACGAAAATATAACACTGGCATAGTTAGGGGTTATGTATGAAGAAAATTCACCTGTTTGCTGTTCTGATATATGTTTTTATTCACTTTTTCCTATCCCTTATTCTGGTTTTGATCCCCGGAAGCCTGTTCAGGCTTCTTGGGGCAAAAAAACTCAGCGATCGGTATACTCGGTTCAACGGGATTCTTATTGCTCGAGGTATTATTACAACTCTGGGAGGTAAGGTTTCAGTTACCGGCTTGGAGAATCTGCCGAAAGAAAGAAAACTCTGCTTTGTCTCGAATCACCGCAGCCTGACGGATATTCCCCTGATTGTTGGATATCTTCCTGTTTCAGTAGGATTTATTGCTAAGTCAGAGTTGAAGAAGATACCAATACTTAATACTTGGATGGACGTGCTCGGGTGTGTGTATATTGATAGGAAAAACCCCCGTTCACAAATTAAAGCCATTCTTGACGGAGCCAAGGCGATTGCGAACGGACATCCTCAGTTAATTTTTCCTGAGGGTACGCGAAGCCGTATCGAAAAGTTTGGTCATTTCAAGTCCGGCAGCATAAAACTGGCTACCAGATCAAAAGCTGTTATCATACCTCTTACAATATTGAACTCATCATCTCTGTTTGAAGCTAAATCGGGGATAAAAAGGAATACCGTAGAACTGATAATTCATGAACCTATACCGACAGCAGACCTCAATGATCAGGAGATCAAAGATCTCCCGGATCGTGTATTCTCCGTAATCAAAACCTGTCAAAAAGATAAGCTTTCTGCTACAATACAAAACGGCTAGATTATTATATTCAAGGAGCTGGAAATGGATCTTAAGAAACTGCGTGTTAATGGAAAAAGACTTCAGGAAACAATCGAGGCATCAGCCGAGATTGGTAAAACCGCAAATGGAGGCTTGGAGCGCTGTACCGCCACGGATGAGGATAAACAAGGCCGGGACCTGCTGATGAAGTGGTACAAGGATTGCGGCTGTGAAGTAGTAATTGATGAAATGGGCAATATGTTCGCCATAAGACCTGGCAAGAATAGAGAGCTTGGTGCTGTAATGACCGGTTCCCATTTTGACACCCAGAAACCTGGCGGCAGATTCGATGGAATCCTTGGTGTTTTGGGAGCTTTGGAAGTTATGCGGGTTATCAATGAAAATGATATCCAGCTGGAAAGGGATCTTATTATAACAAATTGGACCAATGAGGAAGGTGGGTGGTTTGCTCCTGCCTGTATGGGTTCCGGAGTCTGGGCAGGAAATATTACAAAAGAGTGGGCTTACGATCGAATGGATCGTGACGGGAAGACTCGCTTCGGTAATGAGCTGGAAAGAATAGGCTATAAAGGTGATTTTCCAGCAGATTATAAAAAATGGAACATCTATGGGGCTTATGAACTCCATATTGAGCAGGGACCGGAACTGTACAAAGAAAAACTGCAGATAGGAGCGCCGAAGGGGATTTTGTGTCTCCATTGGTATGATGTATATCTTGAAGGTACCGCTAATCAGGTAGGACCAACTCCCATGGTTGGAAGAAATGACGCCCTCCTGGCGTTTTCCGAAATGAACATAATCGTCAATAAAGTTGCTCACCAGATGGGAAATATGGTCGCCACGGTAGGGGAAATCCAGAATCATCCCAACTCGAGAAACATAATTTCTGATGGGGTGCATTTTACCGTGGATATCCGATCCTGGGACGATGACCATGCAATAGAAGCGTGGAAAATGATGAAACGTGAGTTTGAGGTAATCGCTCAAAGGCGGGGTTGCCCCATAAGAACCGAAGAGACCTGGAAAGTGGAACATGCTCCCTTTGATAAAGAACTCTGGGACCGCGTAGTCGAAACCTCCGAAGAGTTGGGCTACAGCTGTAAAAGAATGATCTCTGGTGCCGGGCATGATATGAGTGAAGTCAACAAAGTTACCCGGGGCGCCATGATTTTTGTTCCCAGCATTAATGGAAGAAGTCATGTTGAGATCGAGGATACACCATGGGATGACTGTGAACGGGGCGGCAATGTTCTGCTGCAGTGCATCCTGAAAACAGCAAATGAAATATAGTATTTACAGAAAACCGGGAGAGTAAAAATCTCGCGATCTGGGAATTCCGGAGGTAAACCGTCATAAATGGTCGGTTTTCTCCGGGTTTCCCGTATTATAGATATAAACAGACTTCTAGACAAAAAGTGCAATACAGTTTACTGTTTTGCTACATTATGAATACAGCAGTATCAGTCAAAGATTTACAATTCACCTATCCCAGTTACAGTTCTGCCAAAAGCAAACCTCTCTTTATCGATCTGGAGGGGGTATTTCATCAGGGAATTATACACGTCGTTTTCGGCCGGCCCGAATCGGGGAAAACCACTTTCGGACGATTGCTTGCCGGTCTGGTGCCTGCCTTCACTGGCGGGAATGTTTCCGGTTCCGTTCTGGTTGATGCAGTTCAGGTCCTTGAAACCCGGGGATGTCATCTACTGGAGCATGTGGGATTAGTCTTTCAGGATCCGGACGAGCAAATACTTATGGCACAAGTTGAAGATGAAATAGTTTTTCCACTGGAGTCAATGAGCTTGAATCGTCCTCAAATGCACGAGCGGTTGGAGGCCGAAGTATCATTCTGGGATCTTGACGATCTGCGGAGTTCAAATCCGGGGGATCTGTCGGGAGGCGAAAAAAAACGTCTTTTACTCGCTGTCTTATGCGCCGTGAATCCTGCTGTCTGGATTCTTGATGAAACCTTTGAGGAACTCGATGAGCAGTGGCGTGAGGTGCTGATCAAAAGAGCCGTGGAATCTGGGCGAACCGTAATTATTCTTGCATCCAAGCATATCCCCCTTTATGACCTCTATGTTTCAACATGGAGTATCATAGATAACAATCAGCTTTATCAGGGCCCACGGGAAGAAGCTCTGCAGAAACTCGGCGACAACTGGGAATACAAGAAAATCCACCCATCCCTGCCTTACATCTCGGGAGATTCCCAATACCAGCGTGAACCCGTCATATCTATCAGACACCTCTCATTCAGCTATCCCGGCAGTAAATCTGGATCCGATTTCACTCTTTACGTTGACAATCTGGATATCTACAGTGGTCAGATAACCGCATTTTACGGGCCTAACGGTTCAGGAAAAAGCACTCTCAGTAAACTCCTCTGCGGTCTTATTTCGCCAGAGCGTGGTGAGATCCTGATCCCAGGCAAAGGAGGCCGACTGAGGCATGCTGCTCCTGGAGCACTCCAGAGGTATACCGGATATCTTTTTCAGAATCCCGATTACCAGATTTTTCTGCCGACAATAAAAGATGAGCTCATGTACAGTCTTCTCCAGGCCGGAATCGAAAAATCCGATGCCAGGGCTCAAGCGGCAACCTGCGGTGAACTCTTTGGACTCTACAATTTGAAAGACACACCCGCCACCATGAGCTACGGATCAAGAAAACGGCTTCAGGCAGCCGTATGCTACCAGCTCGACAGAATCTGCACAATCTTTGATGAGGCAGATTCCGGTATCCTCCTTGCTGAGTACATAAGAATTATTGATTTGTTTGTTAAGCGGGAATCGAGTCTTATCATCATAACCCATGACCTGCGGCTGGCAGAAAAACTTGCTGACACTGTAGTGCAGTTTCAGGACGGACGAGCCCGTAAGGTTGAAGGCAGGAGAAAATCATGATTGAATCCTCCTACCATGAGGGAGACAGCTTTGTTCATGCATTCGACCCGCGGGCTAAACTGCTTCTGCTTATTACCGGCATAACGACTCTGTTTCTGCCGTTCGGTGTGGAGTTTTCTGCTGCCTATACCGGGGTTTTTATCCTGCTGGCCATTCCGGCAGCCGGCTTCAGACATGCCTTTAGTCCATTCAAGCTGCTCCTGCCCCTGATTATCCTCATTATTCTGCTTACCCCGCCGTTTTTCAAGGAAGGTGAAGTTCTGATAACCTACCGTAACTGGATTCTGCTCACAGAAGCCGGCCTTATGCGGACAATTGTTCTGATTATTAGATTTACCGGAATAACCTATGCATTTTTTCTCTTTTTTACATCAACACCGCTCAACCAGGTTGTCCTTACCTTGCGCTGGTATGGACTTCCCCTGAATGCTGCCTTGATTGTCAGCATGTCGTTTCGTTTTATACCCTATATTACAACAACCTATCATCACGTTTCTGATGCTCACAAACTCCGCGGCAGTTACCAGACCGGTATGTGGGGGTGGTCGCATATTCGCGGACTGCTTCCGGTTCTCACCTCAGTACTCATAAAATCGGTCAAAACGATCCCGGTAATGGCAATGAGCCTGGAAAGCAGAGGGTTTGGATCAAACAGAAAAAGAACTTCCTATCAACGACTCAGAGGCGGACGAATCCTCTTTACCCATTTTATATTTTCCGTTATGATATCGCTCATAATAATTGCACTGCCCTATGTTGTTGCATAATTGAGATCAGAAAAGCCGACCTTCACCTCTTACAGCTTAATTATAGCGGCTCTAAGACTAGAATTATCCTATATGTTTGAATAGCAATAGTGTTTCACAGGGGGAAACAGATATGACCAGCAACGGCAGCAATAACATTTCCACTTCACCTGCTTACCGGATTGTGTCTATCTCCGTGCTGACAGCGGTTACCGCGGTTTTTACCCTTCTTATACGAATTCCGATTGCCCCGACCCGGGGGTACATTAATCTCGGAGATGTTGCCATTTTTTTTACCGCCTTTACCTTCGGGCCGATAACCGCCCTGATCTCGGGCGGCCTCGGTACTGCTATAGCTGATTTGCTGTCAGGGTATGCCCAGTGGGCCCCGATTTCTCTCGTCATCCACGGGCTTCAGGGGCTGGCGGCAGGGCTGATCGTAAGAAAGCATCTTATAAAATTTCAGCGGATACAGTTTCAGCAGAACTCCGATAATGCTGCAGAAATCGATGAATATCGGGAAAAAGGCGTTAGGAAGATGTTAATCAGCCTGACAGCCGGACTGGTTGGAACCATAATCATGGTTGGATTATACTTCCTTTCCGGAGCTGCTTTATACGGAATCGGTCCGGCAGCTTTTGAAGTCCCGGGGAATATTATTCAGTGCGTTGTAGGTTTTGTCGGTGGGTATATGCTTACTCGGGCGGTAGTTAAAGCTTACCCGCCCGTAAGTGATCTGTTTTTATAAGCATACAGGCGTCCTCTGCTCGGGGGCGCTTTTTTTTACCTTAACTCAGGAGATGACCAATGAAAGAGATTCGGAAAGGACTGTCATTTGATGATGTACTGCTGGTACCGGCAGAATCCCGTATAGTACCGCGTGATACAAACCTTCAAACACTCATCACAAAGAATATATCCCTGAATATTCCTCTTGTAAGTGCAGCTATGGATACGGTTACCGAATCCAGACTTGCCGTAGCTCTTGCTCGTGAGGGCGGCATTGGCATAATTCACAAGAATCTGTCAATACGTGAGCAGGCAGGTGAGGTTGAGAAAGTAAAACGGTCTCAATCAGGGGTTATCATTACGCCCATTTCCCTTAAGCCTGAAGATACTGTCAAAGATGCGGTCATGCTTATGGAACGCTATCATATTTCAGGCATACCGGTAACTGATGCTGCCGGGCGCCTGGTCGGCATCCTGACTAATCGCGACCTCAGATTTCAGACCGACTTCACCATCCCGTTGTCCAGTGCTATGACCAAAGACAACCTGATAACGGCAGCTCCCGGTACCAGTCTGGAAGAAGCCAGTAAGCTTCTCCACACCTACAGAATTGAAAAACTGCCCATTGTCAATGCAAAAGGCATTCTGGTTGGCCTGATAACCTTCAAGGATATAATCAAAGCCAGAGATTATCCGAACAGCTGTAAGGATGATGCGGGACGACTGAGAGTCGGGGCAGCTCTCAGTGCAGGTGGTGAGCTGGAACTGGAGCGTGCCCAGGCATTGATTGATGCTGAGGTGGACCTGCTTGTTGTAGACAGCGCCCACGGGCATAACCATATGATCGCTGAGACCGTCAGGATTCTGAAAAGTCATTTTCCCCGGATTGACATTGCTGCAGGTAATATAGTAACTGCCGCAGCTGCCGATGCTCTGATAAAAGCCGGTGTCGACGGTCTCAAAGTGGGAGTCGGCCCGGGGTCGATATGCACCACCCGGGTAGTGGCCGGGGTCGGAGTACCTCAGCTGACGGCGGTAATGGATACGGTTGCCCGGGCAGCGCAATCAGGAATCCCCGTAATTGCCGACGGCGGAATAAAATTCAGCGGTGATATTGTCAAGGCCATAGCAGCCGGGGCACATTCGGTAATGATCGGCAATCTTTTTGCCGGTACTGCTGAGAGTCCGGGTAAAGTCATAACGCATATGGGACGAAACTATAAAGTTCACAGGGGTATGGGATCTGTCAAAGCAATGGAGCAGGGAAGCAAGACTCGATATATGCAGGATGATATTGATGCAGCAAAACTGGTACCCGAGGGAATCGAGGGCAGGGTGCCGTATCGGGGAGCTTTGGCGGATTATGTACATCAGCTAACCGGAGGCCTCAGATCAGGTATGGGTTACTGCGGCTGCCGAACCATCAGGGAGATGCACGAGAATACGGAATTTATCCAGGTTACTCAGGCCGGTATCATTGAAAGCCATCCGCATGACATAACCATAACTGAAGAACCGCTCAACTATCAGATTTCACGATAGCTTAAGGGAGTACTCGACCACATGAAACATACCCAGACCATCATAGTGCTAGATTTTGGAGCCCAGTACAGTCAGCTTATAGCTCGCAGGGTCCGTGAAGCAAAAGTTTACAGCCGCATCCTGCCGTTCACAGCATCAGCGGAGGAGATCCGGAAGCTCAATCCGAACGGTATCATATTCAGCGGGGGACCAGCCAGTGTTAATACGGCTGAATCGCCCCGTCCTGACCCGGAACTGTTCTCCCTTGGCATTCCTATACTCGGAATCTGCTACGGACTGCAGGTAATGACCGTTATGCAGGGTGGAAGCGTGACCCGGCCAGATCGGAGAGAGTATGGGTTTGCTAAACTCAAACACACAGATGATTCGGATCTGCTGACAGGTATGCATGAAAATCGACAGGTCTGGATGAGCCACGGAGATTCTGTCGACGGACTTCCCGATGGCTTCAAGGTAACAGCTTCCAGTGAAAACTGCCCGGCAGCAGCCATAGAGCATACAGGCAGGCAGTTGTACGGTGTTCAGTTTCATCCTGAAGTTGCCCATACGGAAGAAGGGCAGACTCTGATCCGCAACTTTGTTCTGACTATCTGCAGGTGTGTGCCGGACTGGGATATGGGATCATTTGTTGATCAGGCAGCCGCTGAAATCAGGGCAAAGGTCGGCAGCCGGACGGTTCTCTGCGGTCTTTCCGGGGGCGTAGATTCCAGTGTTGCCGCTGCCCTGATTCATAAGGCGGTTGGTGATCAGCTGGTATGTGTTTTTGTCAACAACGGCCTGCTGAGAAAAGGAGAAGCCGATCTCGTTCTGCAGGTGTTTCGGGAGAGTTTTCATATCCGTCTTCAGTATGCCGAAGCAGAAGATGAATTTTTACAGAATCTCAAAGGAATTACCGAACCTGAGACCAAAAGGAAAATTATCGGCAAAATATTTATCGATATATTTGAGAAGGAGGCTCGTTCCCTGGGGCAGGTAGATTTCCTGGCTCAAGGCACCCTCTACCCGGATGTTATTGAGAGTATATCGCCGTCGGGCGGACCCTCTGCCACCATAAAAAGCCATCACAATGTCGGTGGTCTTCCCGAAGATCTTCGTTTTGAACTGATAGAACCCCTCAAAGAACTCTTTAAGGATGAAGTCCGTCTTCTTGGCAGGGAACTGGGACTGCCTGATGAGATTATAAACCGGCACCCGTTTCCCGGCCCAGGACTCGGAATACGCTGTATTGGAGAAGTGACGCGGGAACGTCTCGATACCCTTCGGGAAGTCGATGCAATCTTTATTGAAGAGATTCGTAAAGCAGGTCTCTATGGAGAAATCTGGCAGGCTCTTACTTGTCTTCTGCCGGTTAAAAGCGTTGGGGTGCAGGGTGATGAGCGTACGTACGAGGAGGTCTGCTCGCTGCGTGCTGTGACTAGTGAGGACGCAATGACTGCTGATTGGTACCGTTTCCCCCCTGAGGTGCTTCAAGCGGCAGCCAACCGGATCTGCAACGAGGTAGAACGGGTTAATCGGGTTCTCTACGATGTTACCTCAAAGCCGCCGGGAACGGTTGAGTGGGAATAGCCTCCATCCATCGATGCTTCTGTGATTTTGTGCTTACGCACCAATAGCCATCATCACTGCAGCGTAGACAATCAGGGTAATTATGGTATAGAGAACGAGCAGGTTGTTATAGAATTCCGACTCCTTTTGCAGTTTTTCACCGAGAAACACCGGTATGATAAAAGGCGGGGGAAGGAGCAGAAAGGTGATAAACGCATAGGTCATCATCCGGTCAAGCTCCATAATCAGTAAATCTGTAAGGAAATAGAGAACAAAACTGCCTGCGGCAACCAACCCGAGACGCCATGAAAGCAGCCTGATTGATTCTCGCCAGTTCATGGCAGTTAATTTAAGCTGAAATCCGATTGCCAGCAGAATCAAGGGGGTTGTGATCCGGCCGACGGTATCAAGTGCTGAAATAACCCCCGATACCACAAAGAAATCCTGAATTTGTGCATAGGCACCTGACAAGTTCAGTATAAGAGCTGATATAATTGCCAGAATAATCGGAGATGAGAGAAATGACCGGAATATCCGCCCAAGATGAATCTGGCCGTGATTCTCGGCTTCAAGCAGTGGTGCATAGACAAACCAGATAAATATTTCATGTCCGAGACCAAGCAGCAGGATGTAGTGCAGGTTTTCCAATCCAAAAAGGCTGGAAAAGAGAGCGACGCCCACCATACCGAATTCGAATCCGGTAAAGAAAAATGGAGCCAGCGGGACTGTGACTAAAGAGAGTCTTTTGAGCCCTTTGCCGGCCAGGAAAAGGAGCAGGCAAAGCAGGAAGACCGCAGCAAACAGCAGGAGATACCGGCTTTTCAGTTCCATCGTGAGGAAGGAGAGAAAAAGGACAGCAGGAAGGCCGAGATTGATAATCAGCTTTTTCAGCCCCTCCACTATGGGACCTGAGAGTATGCCTTTCGACCGAAAGATAGAGCCGATCGCAATGATAAGAAAAACCGGGATAAAACGCGCTGCTATCTCTGTCATGATTTCCGCCTTGGTATAACCTTCAGAATAACTCCTCAGGCATCAAATGAAACTTCCTCTTTGTACATCGCAAGCATCTCACGTCCTTTTTCCTCGTTGACTCTGGAGAGAAGCAGTCCGCCTGCAATAAAAAGAATGAGAATCGATAAAATACCAATCCGATTGCTCCCTGTCAACAGGGTAACAATGCCCATAAGCCCGGGGCCGATTACTGCGGCAAATTTACCCAGCATGTTGAAGAAGCCGAAAAACTCAGCTGCCTGCTTTTCAGGAATCAGGCGGGAATAGAAGCTTCTGCTGAGGGCCTGTATGCCGCCCTGGAAAAGGCCGATGCAAATAGCCAGAAGATAAAAATGGGTTGTTGTTTTCATGAAATAACCAAGGATAGTCAGCAGGGCATATGCCCCGATAGCTGTCAGCAGGGCTTTCTTAACTCCGATGCGCTGTCCAAAAAAATTATAGAGCAGCGTTGCCGGAAAAGCGACGAACTGGACAATGAGCAGAGCGACAATAAGGGATTCAGCAGGGAATCCGAGTGAAGATCCATAATCTACTGCCATTCTGATTATCGTGTCGACGCCGTCAATATAAAACCAATAAGCGAGCAGAAACAGACTTACGACCTTCAGGTAGCGGATTTTGCGGAAGGTTTCGGCAAGCTGTCGAAATCCCGCTCCAATCGCTTTGGATGGGGCCACGTTATGGGCAAACCGTGGTTCCTTGACAAACAGCATTATGGGAATGGAAAAGAGAGCCCACCAGACAGCAACCGTGAGAAAGGAAATCCTGATCGCGGTTGCATCATCAGGAATCCCGAACATTGCTGGTTTAAGATACATGACAACATTAATGAGAAACAGCAGTCCTCCGCCTATATAGCCCAGACCAAAGCCCAGAGAGGATGCATAATCAATTTTTTTCTCAGAGGCTACGCTTGGCAGCAGCGAATCGTAAAAGATGTTAGCCCCCGAAAAGCCGATGGTTGCTGTTATATAAAAGATGACAGCCAACTGCCACATGCCGGCACTGACAAACCAGAGACCCCCGGTCATTATGCAGCCGATAAAGGCAAAAAAGATAAGCAGTTTTTTCTTGATGCTGCCGCGGTCGGCTATTGCTCCCAGAATCGGAGCCAGAGCGGCAACGATAATTGATGCGAATGAATTTGCCATACCCAGATAGAAGGTGCTTTGCTGTACCGAAGCTCCCGCCGACCAGTACGCCTTGAAGAAAACCGGAAAAAAACCAGCCATGACCGTGGTGGCAAAGGCACTGTTTGCCCAGTCATAGAAAGACCATGCCCAGATTGCTTTTTTTGTGTCTTTCATAAAATATCCTCAATTTTTTACACGGATAGATGCTGCTTACGCGGCAGTAGGAGTACAGTAACCTGTCAATCTTTTTACTCTCTTTTATCTATAGTAACCTATAAGCTGTCAATTGTCATGCTGCAAGTTTCATGTCTCCCTGACTGATTCCTTAAGTCGCATCTCATGCAGTTCCGGATTACGTACACTGTTCATAAGCCATTTGAGGAGAAGCTGCTGTTTCTCCTCTTCATCGAGATGCCAGGAGAGTTGAGATTGATGGAGTGCTGCTGCCAGATGATGGAGCGTGAGGGCGCAGCTCACTGAAATATTGAAGCTTTCTACAAATCCGAACATCGGAATACGTACATACTCATCTGCCAGCTCCATGGCTTCTTCAGTCAGACCATCAAGCTCAGTGCCGAACAGGAATGCTGTTTTACCCTGAGAGAGGTCAAAATCCTCAAGCAGAACGTCATCTGTGTGGGGGCTGGTTGCCGCAATCCGATAACCGCGCTCCTTTAAGGAAATGATGGCTGACCTGGTATTGTTATCAGCCTTTCGATATCGGTGGAGGGTCAGCCACTGACTGGTGCCCATATCAACTGCGGAATTTGTGGTAAACGTATTACTGTTTTCGATGATATGCACATCCTGAATCCCGAACGCATCGCAGCTTCGCAGGACTGCGCTGGCGTTGTGAGGCTGGTATATGTTTTCTAGAACGATAGTTATATAGCGGGTTCGGAACTTCAGGACCCGCTGCATAGCTGCAAGGCGATGGTCAGTCACCAAATTGGCAAAATAGGCTGTCCTCCGCTCGAGTTCATCTTTGTT
>JAIPFR010000002.1 GCA_021736525.1 Spirochaetia bacterium | reverse complement strand
ATATTCAGGTAGGTGCTTCTTATGCAGTAGATGCTGACCCGGCTCTGTACTCGGAAGACCCGTCTTTCACGCCAAATCCTGTTATGATGTATGGTGCGGACATAATCTTACCGCTGTTTGATGCGTCTCTGGCACGACTTCGGCTGTTCGGGGATTACGGCATTCAGCCCGATCCTCAAGGAATAAACGATGCTGCCACTGGTTTGAGAGGAGGCTTTGACGGCCACATCCTGGGTTTTCTTTCATACGGAGCAAATGTGCTCCTCCCTACTAACAACTATAAGCCCGATTACTTCAATACATCCTATGACCTGTATCGTGAAGACCGTTATGAAGCTGTCGGGATGGACAGTGATAATTTCTTTTTCAACGGCAGTGCCGGATTCAACCTGCTTGACGATGCCCTGGTATTTGACCTGAGTGTGTCCAGTGAAATAGAAAACAACTCCGGCGCTTTGAACGTCACCAATCCGATGATGACGGCCAAGTTTTCCCTGGGTGAAGAATTACTGGGATTTGTCTACTTTGATGCCTTCTACCGTAAGCAGTTCAGCGATTCTGAAATGGGTGTACCGGAATTCATTGACAGCATCCTGAGCCTTGATGACAATTCCGAGATCCGGGCTAATGTCAGTGTGAAATACAACATTTTTGTCATTGATACCGGTTATGTTATAACTTTCCAACCAGACGGAACTATGAATGCTCCTGATGTAACTGTTGGCGGAAAAGTAAAATTACTATAAAGTTCATTACAAGCTCCCCTGCAGGACCCGGCATAGGGCTTGCTCCGGTATGCAACATTGCCGGATTACCTAGAATTGACTGTCCATACTCCAATTCCATGGCAGAAGCTGTCATGGAATTTGGTTTGTCAGGTTGTTCATTTCAAGGCTAAATCTTATTATTATGGTGTGTTTAATGAGAAATCGAGGTGTTTTGTTTCTGTTTGTACTGAGTGTATTGTCAATTTCTACAGGACTCGTCCCACAGCAGATTTCAGCTGACAACAGTTCGGTATCAGCTTTCGGGGAGCATGTTTCCTTCGCAGCCGAAAATCCCGAATCACTTCTGGTCTTTGATTCCCAGGGAATACTCATTCAGGATTTGTCTGAGGTATCCGGTGTTGAACCGGGCTGGATTATTCAAACCGAGGACTCGAATCTGGAGGTTCACGCAGCCGCCGTCGGAACACTATACCTCTCGCCCGATTCCCTTCTCTCCTTTGACGCTCTTACTGAATCCGGCATGGAGCTGTTTCTGCTTCGAGGAAAAATTCGCTATCTGGCAGAAACGGATTCTTTCCCGATAATCATATCAACCCCGGTTGCGGAATACCAGCTTGAGAAAAAAGGTGAATATGTTCTTATAAGTGAGCAGAAAGAAGAATTTTATGTCCTTGAAGGCTCATCAACAGTAATCAACTTTATTACAGGATTATCCCGGCAGATAACCGGGAATCTGTCTTATGAGGCCCTGTCAAGACAGGAACCACTAAAAGAGATAAAGCCGGAGGGAGCCAAGGCTCTGCAGAAAGAGTTGCCTTTCGCATATTTTGCTGAAATACAGGCTGAAGCTGATGCCGAGGCTGCCGCTATTGCGCAGGCTGAAGCTGATGCCGAGGCTGCTGCTATTGCGCAGGCTGAAGCTGAAGCCGAGGCTGCTGCTATTGCGCAGGCTGAAGCTGATGCCGAGGCTGCTGCTATTGCGCAGGCTGAAGCTGAAGCCGAGGCTGCTGCCATTGCGCAGGCTGAAGCTGAAGCCGAGGCTGCTGCCATTGCGCAGGCTGAAGCTGATGCCGAGGCTGCCGCTATTGCGCAAGCTGAAGCTGAAGCCGAGGCTGCTGCCAAGACACCGGAAAGTATTGCTATCATAATTGACATACCTCAAGATGACATCAATGAAGAAGCTGCTGCTGACAGACAGCCAATTGAAGCTGTCAGTCAGGCTGAACCGGAAAATGCAGAAGAGACAGCAAGTATTCAGGAAGAAAAACCGGAATCTGCCAGTCAAGAGGCCAAACCTGCTCAGCCGGTAATTGTGATAGCCGAACCGCCACGTGAACCGGCTTCTGCCGCCTCCCCTGCCCTTACAGAAACACGGGAATCATTTGATTTTGGATTAATTGTTGATGCCGGCGGTGTCATGCCTTTTTCCTCCAGTACCTATAACGAATTATTCTATCTTCAAACTGCTCTCACTCCCTGGTTCCGCTCAGGTAATTTCACTCTTGGCCTCACGCTTCCCCTCACCTTCAACATAAATCCCTTCGATAAGGCAGACTGGTATTTACCTCGCGGCAACAACCCCTATGATTTTGGTACAGTGGATGGTTCTTCCATCTTTGAACTGATAAGCTTCGGGGCGGGTTTTCCCTCATCCCGGGATTTTTACCTTGATATTCTTTCAAAAATCAGTTTTGCTGAGTATATATCTGCTAATGGAGCCTTCTCTCTCAAAGCGAATAATCATTCTCCGATTTCTTTAGGCTCCGGGGTACTTGTTTCTGCCTTGAATCCAGCCCTGGATGATCCTTTTATTACCCGGGTAGGATTAGTCAATACCTTGAAAACACCGTATTTCAACTATGAACTGATAGTAAACGACATCGGTCATGCAGAACTTTTCGGCCTGAGGCTGGCTGCTGTCCCCTTTGGATCTCAGTCTCCGCTTGAAATCGGCCTGTACGGCCTTGCAGATATTTCGCTTCAGCCCGAGAACCGGTTCATACTGGTTCCTGGTATTGATGTGAAATATCAATTTTCAAATACAGAAGTTCTTAAGCTTTCAGCCTATGCCGATTTTTCGCTGCTGATGCTGGCTGACAGCAATGGTTTCCATTCAGAGTCCTTTTTGCAGCCCGGCGGAGGCATATATAATTATTTAGCAGCGGCTGGTATACAAGGCCGTACCGGTAATATTGAGTTTGCAGCAAGTGCCGCTTATGAGGATGGGATACGCACAACAGGCCAATTCGGGAATGATTACCAATGGCGACGCATCAGCTATGCAGAAGATTTATTTGACGATGCTAATAACTACACTCTGGGACTCAATGAAAAGGGCAGGTGGGAATTCGGTGCGAAAGTCGGCTTGAAGACCGATCTATTTCATACGTCTTTCGGCTATAAGTATAATATTTATCAGGATTTCACCCTTGTCTCCTCAACTGCCCCGGATGTTGATGAACTCTCTTTTACCGCAGGATTTGACTATAAACAGTTCTCTGGTGAACTGGGTTTTACCCAGCGTGGATTTATGGGGATGCTTTCAGAAAGCTTTTATGATTTTATGTTCAACGAACAAACCCAGTTATTTGCCCGGGGCTCTTTTGATATTGGTATCCTGACAATGCATACCAAATTCTCCGGAACAGCCCAGTATGAAGCACCTGACAGCTCTGCTGATTTCAACAACATAGATGTTCTAAAAACTGATGGAGGAAAACTGGTAATTGTCCCGAGTCTGAGCGTCGGTTTGACCGTCAAACTGTAGATTTTACAGGAGTATCATGGGAAACATTAAGCCGATTCAGCTGCTTGATAATTCTGTAGCCCAGCGCATTGCTGCCGGTGAGGTGATTGAGCGGCCTGAATCCATTGTGAGGGAGTTACTGGATAATGCTATTGACGCCGGAGCAGGTACAATCGAAATTTATGTAACCGACGGCGGAATAGGTGAAATCAAGGTAATTGATGACGGTTCGGGTATGAGCCGCGATGATCTTGCTATTTGCTGCAGCTCCCATGCCACCTCAAAGATATCACGTGTTGAGGACTTATATGCCCTTGAGACCCTGGGCTTCAGGGGAGAGGCTCTTTACAGTATTTCTGCCTGCACGCGTCTGACGATCTGCAGTCGCCAAGGTGATTCCATTCCCTATACCATTAGCATTAATGATGGCCTGCAGACTGGGCCGGAACCAGGAGGCAGTTCACCTGGAACAACCATAACCGCTCGGGATCTGTTCTTTTCCATACCAGGGCGCAGAAAATTCCTCAAGCGTCCCCAGGCTGAAGCTACGGCCTGTAAAAAAACCTTCATAGACAAAGCTCTGCCTTTTCCCTCAATTCAGTTCAAGTTTTTTGTTAACAGCAGCCTACGGTTACTTCTCCCTCCTTCCACGTTACTTCAGCGCATTCTGAATGCCTACCCTACTTTTCTTAAAAAGGAGTTTATGGGAGAGACCAGCGTCTCATCCGGAAATTTTTCGATTACCGCTGTATGCAGTACCCCGGAAATATATCGCAGCGACAAAACAGGCATTCAGGTCTTTGTCAACAAGCGGAGAATTCAGGAATATTCACTTATTCAGGCTGTTATGTACGGATATACAGATTATCTACCGGGAGGAAGCTTTCCCTATTGCTATTTGTTTATAGAAATAGATCCTGAACTGGTCGATTTTAATATTCATCCAGCTAAAAGAGAGGCGAAAATCCGTAATATTGCACAAGTGCATCATGAAACCGTACAGATGCTGAAATCCTGGCTTTTCGGGTTACGTTCACAGTCAGCAGCTAAAGAAATCAAACCTGGGGCTTCTGGGACATTTAAAAATTCAGAAGCCACTTCCACCTCCACCTCCACCTCCCCCTACCTTACTTTTTCCAATACCCGCAATACACCAGGTCCGGGCAAAGTAAATCATACTGCTTATGCAGAAGCATTCGATGCCGTCTTGCAAGAAAACCCGAAGCGTAAAAAAGTGCCCGGAGATGTTTATGAACCCTCCCCCCAATATCCGGGAAGTACTGAGACGGCAGATATATCCAGCAATTCTAATCCGGCTTTATCCCGGAACAAGATTGAATTTATATATCATGGACAAATTTTCAATCTGTTTCTCTTAACTGAATTGAGCGATACGCTTCTGCTTATCGATCAGCATGCTGCCCACGAACGTATTATTTATGAGGAATTGATTGCTAAACCTGCTTCTCAGCCTTTGCTTATTCCCTATGCATTTGAACCGGATCCACTCATAGAAGATTTTCTGGTCGAGAATGCAGAAATATACAACCGCATTGGCATTGAGATAGAGCGGAAAGAGGCCGGCATCTGGGAACTGAAATCCTTGCCCTCTGCCTGCCGTACCATACAGCAGCAAGTCCTTGACTTTATTCTTCAGTCAACTGGGAATGCCGCAGAGATTGAAAAAAAACTCTATGCAATGATAGCCTGTAAGGCGGCAATAAAAGACGGGGATATAATTGATTCTGTCACTGCTCGAAACCTGATTGCTAAGGCACTGGAACTTCCGGTGCCCCGCTGCCCGCATGGACGCCCTATCTGGAAAGAGATCAGCAGGGAACAACTCTTCAGGGATGTGGAGCGCATTCTCTGACTTTTTCTTCAGCAGCCGCCTCAGGCAAAGCAGAGCGAAGATTCTTTGAGACGACCGAACAGATCAATTGGCATATTCAAACTTCAGCGGTCCGGTTACCAATTCTATTCCAGTCTCTGCATCGCGAATAGAAACATAAAAACTATGATAACTACGCAGCAATCGTGATTCTTCTGTATCAAAACTGATGTAGGCTGCATCAGGAATAAAACCACCAATAAAAACTTCTGAAGAATCAAAGCCCCTGATTACCACTTTCTGCTTTTGAGCAGTCAGTATCTGACAGCCATTGCGTTTATCGAAAGTAACTGCTGGAAAGTATTTTTTCGGGTCGGTTACAAACTTTGTAAAAAGCTCCTGCCTCGGAAGGGTTATAACAGTTTCAGCCAGTTCGCCGCGAAGGGTCTCTATTTCCACCTGATAATCCCCTGCAGGCAAAAGCATGGTTTCGGGCATTGAGACAGCACTGGTGCCTACCCATGTTCTTGCATCAATCTCTACAATCTCGAGGGCATCCGCATCCAGAGACCAATTGTAGAAACTGTCTTCCGGCATAATATGCAGCAGTTCTACAGCATCAGCGGCTTCCCGGTCCTCAACTTCAAGATGTATTGCAAGAAAGCTGCGAACAGCAATACTCTGATCTGTTTTCCGGGCTGGATTATAGAGAAGACGAATTCTGAAGTCACTCGAAAGGATCTCCGGAGGAGTCTGGGTACAGGAAAAGAACAGTACTGACAGCAGAAGGGTAAAGAGGAGAACCGTCAGTCTCGATGATTTCTTTGTCCTGATTTTTTTTTCGCCTTGAAACTTTTGCATACTGCTTATCTCCTAAGTCATTCAACTGACTCGAGCGCTTTCAGCTGCATCTTAACTGGATTGGCATATGAATGCATTACCATTAAGATTAAATCATCAGTAAGAGATTTATAGCGGGCTTTAAAGCTTTTTTTCATGGACTTGGTATATTTATCAGCAAATCGCTTGGTTTTTTCAACTATATCATAAGCTATATAATTTGAAGGCCACAAACGATAGCCTATATGAACCTGGCGATCAATTTCAGCCGCAACTTCAAGGTGGTCCGCAAAGTCTGAACCTATCGGCTTTCCAATTTGAAGGTGAACCCGCCCCTTATATCTTTTAAGCCCTTTGAGAATTTGAATGAGATCCTCATATTTTTTCTTTTTATAGGCACCCTTCAAGCTCTTAGTGAGCAGTTCCCGCCCTTTATTAATATCACAGGGATCATACTCATACGAGACAGCTACCGGTACGATCGGGCACTTGTCCAAAAGGTTTTTCAGGGTTATTCCTGTATCCTTTTGTGACATATGCAGCATTTTGATAATTGAAGGGCTCGTTATGTCGAGGCCGTCCTTTGCCCTTCCACTTTTCTGCGCAACCCACATGGAACGGTTGCGTTCAGCTATTGCCTGCACAAAATATGCAGAAAGCCTCCTCGATTCCTGAAATTTATCGCGCATGGAAAGAGTTCGCTTTACCGTAACTGCTCCGTTCAGCTTGAATAAGTCAGTCGAAAGCTGATTGAGCAGGAGATTGTCACCAACTGCAATTTCCGCATATTCATAGTTCTGTCGACAAAGCGTATAATTGAGCAATGCACAATCAAGAACAATATCCCGATGATTGCTGAAGTACATATAGGAACCGTTCTGATCAAGGTTCTGGAGACCGTCCCAGGTAAACGAATCCATAGAGTTTTCAATAATCCGATCAAGTGCAAAATCGGAAGTGATCTTGCTCTGAAAATCCCTGACCGTGAAGACGCTGTCCAAGGCAGGAAAAAGGTCGTATTTAAGCTTTGTGCGCATGACAGGAGTAAAGAAGCGCCATTTTGGATGCATCATCTCACCCAGGCTGTCCAGAAAGGATTTACTGGTTTTCAGACGTTCTACCGCATCCCGTATTTGCTGCCCCTCATAGGGAGCTATATCTGTAAAATCTTCCTGACTCATACTATTTACCTTCTTTTATCCTGTCGTTTTTGCAAGTACAGAAAATGTTAAGAAATCGTACTATCAGCTAAATACTTACCAGCTGACAGCTGTCAACTGTCAGCTTATGCCGGTAACAGCTTTAATATACTGGGTCCGCTCCCAGACCTCTGGAGAGTCAGTATTTGACTTGCTAAGAAGCCCTCGAAAATCATCCAAAGTATCAAATCCCTTACGGCTCATCCAGTCGCTGAGCGTTTTCTTCATATCGGTTATAGTTCCATAGCCAAATTTCATTATGGCTGAACATATTTCAACGGCTGAAGCGCCTGCGAGCAAATGCTTAATTACTGCATCGCCAGTATGGATTCCCGTATTTGCACAGATATCGCAGCCAAGCTGACCTGAGAGCAGCGCGGTCCACTGCAAAGATAATGAGGCCTCCTGTTCAACGCTGACAATGTCACCGGCCTTCATAGCAATTTTCTCAATATCAATATCAGGCCGGTAGTAGCGATTGAACAGTACCAGTCCTCTGACACCCAGTTCATCGAGCTGCTTCATAAAATTTGCCATTCCGCTGAAATGATACCCAAGCTTTACTGCCACGGGTATAGACACCTTTGCAAGTATTTTTCTGAGAAGATCAATATACTGCTGTTCAATATTTGCACCCGATATTGCTGTCTGGGAAGGAACAATAAACATATTGATTTCAAGGGCATCGGCTCCAACCTCTTGAAATCTGTCCGCGTAATCCAGCCAGGCTCCCTGACTGACACAGTTTACACTTGCAATCACAGGAATTCCAAGGGCGGCTTTTGCCTTTTCTACTAAATCAAGATATCTGTCTATATAGTAGTCTTTGCTCGAATTTGCCAGAAAATCGTAGGCGTCTGCGTGACTGGAAAAATCATCCATGCCCTTTATCATGGAACGTGAATCATATTCAATTTGCTCTTCAAATATGGATTTCAAAACCACGGCCCCAGCACCGGCAGCAGCACTCTTCTGCAGTCCCTTCAGCTGGTCAGTGAGTCGCGAACTAGAAATGATGACAGGATTTTCCAGTTGCAAGCCTAAATATGAAGTAGTGAGATCAGCCATGTATACCCCTCCAATTCGAATAGTGCCATTAATGGGAACAGCTTCTGCAAACCAGCTGTCAGAATCATTCCCCAATTCTGCAGTTTCATTGTACAAATCTTTGCCGCATAAAACAACACTTTATGACTATTTATCAGAATATCCGTTCTGAACCACGCCGATGGCCGAATTCATAATAAAAAGGGACCCAGACAGGCTTCTTTGAGCAGCCGCATCTGAATCCCTTCGGTCGAGTTCCTTACTATTTACAGCTCTTTTCTATAACGTACAACTGGTTTTCTGGCTGCAAGTACTTCATCAACCCTGCGTACCGGGGTCGTTACGGGGGCCGCATGGAGTGCTTCGGGATCCTTATAAGCTGTTTCGGCAAGATGAATCATGATATCGGCAAATTCATCCAATGTCTCTTTTGTTTCTGTTTCAGTGGGTTCGATCATCAACGCTTCCGGTACTATCAGCGGAAAATACATAGTTGGCGGATGAATGCCATAATCAAGCAGCCCTTTGGCGATATCCATTGCTGAAACCCCCGCTTCTTCCTTGATCTTCTTTGCTGACAATACAAATTCATGTTTACAGATACCGGGATAGGTCAGTTCATAATGGTTCATCAGCCTCACCCGCAAATAGTTGGCATTCAGAACCGCCATTTCCGAGGCTTTCTTAAGACCGTCCCGACCCATAACCCGTATATATGTATAGGCTCGAAGCAGGATTCCAAAATTGCCGTTAAATCCTGATATTTTCCCAATAGTCAATGGTTTATCCCAGTCAAATGCATACGTTCCTTTAACCAGGGAAATATCAGGTACCGGCAGATAGGGAATAAGTCTGTCTGAAACAAGGATCGGCCCTGCGCCCGGCCCTCCTCCGCCATGCGGAGTTGAGAATGTTTTATGGAGGTTCAGGTGAACCACATCGAAACCCATATCCCCCGGGCGCACTTTGCCCATAATGGCATTCATATTGGCCCCATCATAATAGAGAAGCCCGCCAGCTTTGTGAACTTTCCGGGCAACAGTCAATATATCTTTTTCAAAAAGACCAAGAGTATTGGGATTTGTCAGCATAATGCCAGCCAGCGTATCATTCAGGTATGGGTCAAGGTATTCAGGAGCTACCATGCCTCGCTCATCTGCAGGAAGTTCGATCACATTGAAGCCGGCAATATGGGCTGAAGCGGGGTTAGTTCCATGCGAAGAGGAGGGAACAATCAAGTTGTTGCGGTCTGTCTCTCCCCTGTGCGTAAAGTAGGCCCGGAACAGTTTCATTCCGGTATACTCACCATGAGCACCGGCAAATGGCTGGAGAGTACCCCATCGCAGACCGGTAATCTCACACAAGTAACCTATCAGCTCGTGCAGCAGCTTGAGAGCTCCCTGAACTGTATCGGCAGCCTGAAGAGGATGGATTTCAGTAAAGCCTTCCAGCATGGATGCGGCATCATTCACTTTAGGATTATACTTCATGGTACAAGATCCCAGCGGATAAAACCCCAGGTCAACTCCAAAGCTCTTTTTTGCCAAACGGTTATAGTGACGAATTATATCAATTTCAGCTAGTTCAGGGAGAGCCGGCTTAACACTTCTCCGACAGTTCCCGGGTATTTCCGGAATTGGATATTCTTCAGGGATATCACAGGCTGGAAATCTGAAGGCTCGTCTGCCTTCACGAGAACGTGCAAATATCAATGGTTCCTCGTGTGTTTTCGATAGCATTGCTACTGATTGATTATTCACCTGCAGCCTCCTTTGATGCTTTTGCCATCGTAACATATGCGTCAAGTTCTTCCCTGGTTCGTTTTTCAGTAACAGCGACAGCTATCATCCCGTCACGTCCTGACGAAAGGGCGCCCAGGTGCACTCCGGCAAAAATCCCCCGCTCTTTCATGGCAGAGAGAAAAGCCTCTGCTGCCTTCCGGCTGCCAAGGTCAATGGTGAACTCATCAAAAAAAGGTGCATCAAACAGACGTTTCAGACCGAGTTCGGATTCAAGTCGACCGGCAAGATAGTGTGCTTTTCGATAAGATAAATCAGCTGCTTCCTGAATTCCTGCCCAACCTGCCATCGATATATAGACAGAAGTTGCAAGGGCTGCGAGAGCCTGATTAGAACAAATGTTTGAAGTAGCTCTCTCACGTTTTATATGCTGCTCACGGGCTTGCAGGGTAAGGACAAAAGCCCGTTTGCCATCTACATCTACAGTCTCGCCTGAAATTCTTCCCGGCATCTTCCTCAGAAGCTTTTCCCTGGCAGCCATGTAACCGGCTGTGGGTCCGCCAAAGGCCTGATGAAGACCGAACGGCTGAGTGTCACCTACAGCTATATCTGCCCCCCACTCACCCTGAGATTTGACCGCTCCCATAGCCATGGGATCCGAAGATATCACCAGCAGAGCCCCCTCAGCATGGAGCTTATCGGCTAGCCCGGTATAATCCTCAATAATTCCGTAGATGTTGGGTGACTGCAAAAGGAGTCCGGCAAGCGTCTCATCAAGATAGCTGTCGAGGCCGGAAAGGTCGGGAAGTCCGTTTTTTTCCGGCAGCACTTCAATCTTGAATCCCTCCCCCTCAGTCATATCTGCAAAATAGGTTTTCAACACCTGTATGGTAAATGGATGCACCGTGGGTGATACAAGAAAGGTCGTTGACTTTCTGCGCTGGTTGAAGCACATAGCAGCAGCTTCCGAGGCGGCTGTATGGCCGTCATAGAGGGATGCATTAGAGACATCGAGTCCGGTAAGCTCACAAATCATTGTCTGAAATTCAAAAATAGCCTGCAGCAGGCCTTGCGATATTTCCGGCTGGTAGGGCGTATAGGCTGTCTCAAATGTCGGCAGCGAGGCAATACTCCCTACTGCTGAAGGAATGATTCGATCATATGATCCGCAGCCGAGATATGAAGTGGCCAGTGTGTTCATCGAGGCAAAGCTGCGTACGATTTTCAGTACTTCCTCTTCAGACATTCCCTCGGGAATATCGAGATCTTTTTTAAGCAGCAATTCTTTCGGGACGTCGGAGAACAGTTCCTCAAGGGAAGCTGCCCCGACAGCAGAAAGCATCGCCCTTACATCTTCGTCTGAATGTGGTATATAGGATGTCATAATAACTCTTTTTCAGTCCTCCAACGTATCCAGAAAGGCTGAATACCCATCAGAATCAAGCAGATCTTCAATTTCTGCCGGATCCGAGAAAGTCAGCACATATATATAGTTTTCATAGGGATCATCGTTTATCAGTTCCGGTGAGTCTTCCAGCTCTTCATTAACTTCAGCTACTTCGCCTGACAGAGGATTGTACATGGCAGCGGCAGCCTTAACCGATTCCAAGCTGGCAATTTCATCATCTGCGGCATACGTCCCGCCAACTTCCGGTAACTCCACAAATACGATTTCTCCAAGCTCTTCCTGGGCAAAGTCGGTAATACCGATACGGGCCTTACTGTCCTCAATCTTTACCCACTCATGCTTTTTTGTATACATCAATCCTTTAACAACGTTGCTCATAGTTTTCCTCCTGTATGTAATCCATTTCAACTGATCCGTCCTGACTGTCAATATTATTGGCCGGACTGCACATACTTTTTTTTATAAAATGGTGTTTTAACAAGCTCAGCTTTTTTACGCTTGCCGTGTATCTCGATTTCCAGTGTATCACCAATTTTGAGACCAGTCCCCCTTTTTATCAGCACAAGACCAATAAATTCGTCAAGAACGGGAGATTTAGCCCCACTGGTAACCATCCCTGTCGCCTGATTCTCACCAGTAAGATAGACAGGATAACCCTGACGGGCGACGCCCTTGTCAATCATTTTTATTCCACGAAGGGTACGTGGTATGCCTTCTTCTTTTTCTTTAAGCAGGGCGTCCCTCCCGCAGAAATCACCGGCGTCCAGGTTGACGAAGTACGAGAGATTTGCCTCAAGAGGTGATATTTCCGCACTGATTTCATGTCCGTAAAGCGGCAGCTTGGCCTCGAGACGCAAGGTATCCCTTGCTCCCAGACCGCAGGGGAGCAGATTATAAGGCTTGCCGGCTTCTATGACGGCATTCCAGATAGCCGGGGCTGATTCTGCAGCACCGTATATCTCAAATCCATCCTCACCGGTATATCCGGTTCGGGACAAAATCACCCTGCAGCCAGCTATTTCCGCATCTCTGTGAAAAGTAAAGAATCCGACTGCACCTGCGGCAGGATAAAGACTGGAGATGATTTTCTCTGCAGCCGGTCCCTGCACTGCTATCTGGCAGTAATTGGCCGATACATTCTCGACAGCAACACTGTCGGGAAGCATTCCACTTGATGCAACAGGGTTTTCCCTTGCTATCCAGTCATAATCCTTGTCGGTATTAGATGCATTTACCACAAGAAAATAAACATCACTATCCAAGCGATAGACAATCAGGTCATCAACCACGCTGCCGTCAGGGTAGCACATGGGGGAATAAATAACTTCACCAATCCCAAGGTGCGAGAGGTCATTGGTTACCAGCCAATTAACATATTCGCCGCTCCCCTGTCCACTTACAATTATTTCCCCCATATGGGATACATCAAACATGCCGGCAGCATTTCTCACAGCGTTGTGTTCACTGATAATACCAGCCTTGTAATTAACCGGCAGCTCCCAGCCGCCGAATTCAATTATCTTAACCCCTTCATATGCGGAATAGACGTCATAAAGCGGAGTCCGCTTCATATCAACCTCCTTACCCGTTTGTGCTAAAGAATATAGGGAACCCTGAGACCATAAGACTGATACACGACAAATGTTTCTACATCCTGTATTTCCGCTATTTTAACCAATTCTTTTGTAAAGAAATCCAGAAGTGAGTAGTCCTCATCTTCGTTAAGAATAACCTGAACTAAAAGATCATACCTGCCGGTTATAACAGCTGCTGAAATTACGCCTTTAAGTCGGGTAAATTCTTTGGCTTTCCGTCCGAGATCCATTGTCTTGAGCTTGACCCCCATGACAACAATCTGAACTCCCGGCAGTGCTTCCGGATCAACAAGCCCTGTGAATTCAAGCACCCGCTCTTCAACAAGCTTATTAACCCGTGAACGGACAGTGTTTTCGGTAACCGAGAGTTCTTCCGCTATGGAACTGTAGGATTTTCTTCCATCCCTGAGCTGCTTAATAATGGCAAAATTCATTTCATCAATTTTCATACATAGTCCTTTCAGGAAAACACGAGATGGAAAGACAATCGTGTTATTCCTCTTCCTTTTTATTTATTCCGGGCTGCAAACTCTTCCATAAATCGGGCAAGCTCTTCCACATCACTCACGGGAAGGGCATTATACACAGAAGCTCTGCATCCGCCAACACTACGGTGCCCCTTAAGACCCAGCATATCACGCAGCCCAGCCTCTTTAATAAATTCCGCTTCCAGTTCCTCGGTCGGCAAACGAAATACAATATTCATATTGGAACGGAAAGAAGGATCAACAGGAGATCGGTAAAATCCTTCACTTTGTTCAATGACGTTATAGAGAATACCAGCTTTGAGCAGAGCACGCTCCTGCATGGCTTTAACACCGCCCATATTTTCTATCCAGTCCAGAACCAGCTTGACTGCCCAGATAGAGAAAACCGGCGGAGTGTTGTACAGCCCGTCAGATTCGGCATGAGTCCGATAGTCGAGATACACCGGCAATCCTTCAGGAATACGGTCCAGCATGTCATTCCGGATAATGATAAAAGTTGCTCCAGCAGGACCAAGGTTCTTTTGCACGCCGCCGTAAATCATGGCAAACTTCTCCACTGGAACGGGTCGACTGAAGATATCGCTGGACATGTCTGCTATCAGAGGCACATCGCCTGTATTCGGCCACTGCTGCCACTCTATACCCCCTATCGTCTCATTTGAACAGAGATACAGATAGGCTGAATCTTCCGGTACACTAAGCTTTTCGGGGTCAGGCAGCGATGAATAGTTACTCCCTTTACCGTCAAAGGCGATTCGTACATTGCCAAGCTTCATTGCGTCATCACACGCCTTGTTTGACCAGGCCCCGGACTTAACATAATCAGCAGTTTTACCGACAGGAAGGAAGTTCATAGGGATCATTGCAAACTGCAGGGTAGCTCCGCCGCCAAGAAAAAAGACACTGTAGTTATCGGGAATTTTCAAAAGATCGCGCATCTTTCCCAGGCAGTCATGATAAAGCTTGTCGAAGGCCTTTCCACGATGACTTGCTTCAATTATCGAAAAACCGTTTTCTTCGTAGTCAAGTATCTGCTCATGCAGCTCTTCCAGGACTTCTACGGGCAAAACGGAAGGACCTGCGAAAAAATTCTTCTTCCTGCTCATGCTTTTCCTCCATCCAATACTTCTGTTATAATATCTATCGCTTCTGTACCAATTCTCAGCAGATTTTCTTTGCTGCTTGCACCAATGTGAGGAGTCATGGTCACATTGGGAGCCTTGAGAATCGGATAGTTTTCAGCCGGAGGATCGCTTGGCCATACATCAACTGCGTACCAGGCCAGCCTTCCGTCAGCAAGGGCGTCAGCAAATGCCTCAGCATCAATACAGTCGCCCCTTCCGGTATTTATGACCACAGGCTTCCGGGTACAGACTGAGATCAGGCGCTCGTTAAAAATTCCACGGGTTTCTGCGGTAAGCGGCAGATGCATAGAAATATAATCCGCGTCTTTAACGGCCTCTTCTATCGTCGGCATCATTTCTGCGGCCGGGCTTTGTGATACGTATTTATCATAGGCTACAACCCGCATACCGAAGGCTGCAGCTCTTTCAGCAACCTTTGTCGCTATATTGCCGATTCCAAGCAGACAAAGAGTCTTCCCGCAGAGTTCAGTACGCTTTATCTCCTTTTTCAGCCATTTCCCGGATGCCATACTGTTATGGCTTTTTATTATCTGGTTCGGAACTGAAAGCATAAGCGCAAAGGCAAGTTCCGCAACTGCTATAGCGGAGGCCTTCGGGGTATTTCTCACCACAATACCTTTGCTCTCGGCATACTCTTTATCTATGTTGTCAATTCCAACGCCCCCCCTGATGATCAGCTTGAGATTTGGAGCTGAGTCGATATACTCTTTACTGCAGGTAGTCTTACTCCTGACTAGCACAACATCGGCTTCAGACAGTCGATCAGGGTCATCGGTTACTTCCCCGAAAACCGCCAGCCGCCCGGGCATGGCCGCATCAAACGCATCAGCAATTAGAATAAGCATAAGGAACTCCTTAAAATAAATATGAACGCAAGAACATTCTATCCACATCTTGAGTTAATGTCAAATATATAAGGACAATTTTTAGGGATTCTGTAATTTTATAAAAAGAATAATAGGTTTGCAGAAAAAAAGCCGCTGTAAACAGCGGCTTTTCGGCAGGTCCGGTTGAACCTGGGGCCAATTTCAAAATACTTCGCATTTTTGGAAATCGGCTTTTGCATTATGGAAGTATCAGCTTCAAGGGCTAATAACTTTTCATAGCTTTCAACTTCCGAACTTTCTTCATTTGTTTCCGTTCGAGAGCTTTTTTCTTTCTATTCTTTATGGTAGAAGGCTTTTCAAAATATTCACGCTTTTTCCACTCGCGAATAATGCCTTCCTTCTCAACCATTCTTTTGAACCGCTTGATAGACTTCTCCAATGGTTCATTATCGTCAACACGTACGAAAGCTATAGTAATCACCCCCTTCCCCTCAGGGAATTAATCATGTCTCATTCTGTTGAGACACGCAAAAACCATATTACCTATAATTCTGTGTTTGTCAACAGGCGCAAGTCCTGATACAACATGAAACCTTTCTGTACTACCACTACTCTTTTATGGATGCTGCACCGGTTCTCATAAGATCCAGAACAGTCAGCTGCAGCGTTTCGGTATTCTTAAAATAATTCCTGCCAAGCCGGAAAACCATATCTACATGATCACCCAGTGCAAAATCCATATCAAGACGATCCCCAGCCCGCCAGAATACTGCCGGCCAGGCAAGAGTCCCCGTTCTCACCAGCAGGCGAAGATGCCTGACGTTTCCGGTGCCCATTACCGTCACCTCCTGCAGAACCGCATTGCGAAGCAAAAACTGAAGCGGTCGATGCTCTTCCCCATACGGCTCCAGCATCTCTACAACTTTAATAAGCTCCGGAGTCATGTAGGACGCAGGAATTTCGGCATCTATATCGAGCCTTTCTTCACTCTTCAGTCCTTCAAGCTCCTTGGAAGCATTCCAGACCCGTTTAAGAAAACCCTCAAAATTGTGAGGCTTCACACTGAAACCGCCCGCCTGAGGATGCCCGCCGTAGTCAATAAGCAAATCCTCAAATTGCGCAAGAAAATCTTTGACATTCATGCTCAGATTGCTGCGGACAGAACCAATCATTTTTTCCTCGAGATGTGCTATTACAACCGCCGGAACACGATACTGATTAAGCAGCCTTGTTGCTATTATGCCGGTTATTCCTCGGTGGAGTTTTTTATCATTTAGTACAATCAACTTGTTATGATGATCAGTGAGACTTTTAGCCGCTTTAGGATAGAGTCGTTCCCAAGCTTCCTCGCCGATTCGCTTCCTCTCCCGATTCAGCTTGATCAGTTCACGCGCAAGTTCTGCCTGCCTGGTCTGATCACGACTCAGCAGCATCTGCACAGCAATCTGAGGCACTCCCAGACGACCGGCCGCATTGAAAGATGGTGAAACTTGCCATCCGATATCAGTAGTTGACAGACGCTTTCCGATCAGATTCTGCTCAGTTAAATAAGCAGCAAGTGAGGGACGATTTCCACTGTTCAGCTGATCCATGCCGTTTTTGACCAGAATTCTGTTTTCGTTCTTCATAGGCATCATATCGGCAATTGTCCCGATTGCTACGAGATCGAGCAGTTCTGAATACTGTACGGATAAACTTGGATATTTGGCCTTTATATAGGCATTGAACAGACTGATAAAGGCATCCAGTTCCTGTCCGCCGCCTTGCTTGTATTTCATTGACTTGCTGATTTTCTTCAGACGGGGCAAGCTCTTTCCAGTCAGCGACGGGAACACTTTCCAGATTTCGGGAGCAGCATCAATAAGATGAATATCCACTTTTGGTCCAAAAGCATCTCGCAGCTGTCGAAATTCCAGATCCCGGTTATAGGTGAGTATTGGCAGCCCCAATAAGAAATCCGCAAGACGGGATTTCTGCAGATTCAGCACCCCCGGCACAATTTCTTCGGTAAGCCGGTCGATTTCCATCAAGTTTTCCAGCTTGGCTGCCTGGATAATAACGGTACCATTGCCCGGCTCAGCATGAAGAAGGACCATCTCCTGCTTATAAAGGTCTGTTTTTGCAAAACGTAAAGCCCATATCAGCTTTACGGCAACTCCGCACCCGGCCAAATGGGGGAACGGATACCCGCACCCCTCAATTTTCGGATTTATAATAGCCAGGGCCGGCGGTAGAAGCGTATCAGATAGATGGTGATCCACAACAATGGTATCGATACCCAGTTCTGCTGCGTAGGCAATTTCCGCATGGTTGGAGATACCGCAGTCAACGGTGATAATCAGGGTACCGTCCTCTTCGAAAAACTGAAGGACCCCCTCTTTTGTCAATCCGTAAGGTTCATCCCCCTCCGGTAATTTCCAGGTGACATCAATCCCGAGTTCACTCAAGCCTTCCTGCATGATAACTGTTGATGTCATACCGTCCACATCGCGGTCTCCGAATATCCGGACTTTTTCCCCTTCTGCCGCTGCATCTAAAATTCTGTCTACAGCAATTTCCATGTCCTCAAATAGAAAAGGATTGTGGAGAAAGGTAAGATCCGATTCCAGAAAAAACATGATTTCATCATGCTGAGCGACACCCCGCCGCTCCAGAATTGAAGCTGGAATAAGATCTATACCGTATGTTTCACTTATTTGCCGCACCTTTGTACTGTCTACCGTTTTTTTCTCCCATATCATGGAATTAACTCTACAGCAAAAAGGGGATCGTAGGAAGCACCCTCACGAGACAATTGCGAACGGTACAGAACAAGGTGCCGGGGTTTAAACGAGATCCCCACGGAATGCCTGACGAGTACCGGTGACGACTCGATTCCGAATCCCGCTTTCCTGGTCCATCGCGCAAGGGTTATGTGAGGCCGGAACAGCTGTCCGCTGCTTTGTTTCCCGCTGAATGAAGCTGGTATTCCTTCGATCAGGATTCTGTGCAGCAGTCCAAGCTGTTCCCTGCCGGCAGCTGCCTCTGCAGCAAGAACCCGGGGAGGAGCACTTCCCCGGGGATAAACCGCAAAACGATCCAGCCCTATCAGCGGAGGAATTGCTTTTCTTAGAGCAGCTGAAACAGATACTTTTTTCATGAACTGCGCTAACTGCTCGACTTGCGTCTTGTTTTGTTCCCCAAGGAAAATCAGTGTCAGGTGGAGGTTCACTGCAGGAAGCAGCCGCAAAGGAAGCTTTGCAGAAACAGGAGCTGCTGCCTCTCGAAGGGCAGATGCAGCTTCTGCAGGAACAGGTATTGCGATAAAGACCCTCACAGAATACCCCCTTGCAGCGTTTTCAGGGGTTTATCAACTACCTGAGTTATCAGGAAGATAGAAAGACTACGGAGCGAAGCAAGGGCTGCCGGTACTAATTTCACACTCATAGCGTCCATCAGGAGAACCGAAAGTGTATGCTTCAGATATTTTCTTGCCCCCTGTGAGAGTTCCATCGTCGATCTCGGACAACAGTTGACACAATTAAAATTAAGGGAATCATTTTCCAGAAATATTGATCCGGGATAATCGAGGGAACGTCCGCAGCTGCTGCATATGTCCAAGTCCGGCAGGTAGCCGATCACATCAAGAAAACGCCAGATTGTCTGTATCAGCAAATAGGGTGGAACATCCCGGTTTTCATATGCTGAGGGCCTCCGCCCCGGCATCTTCAGCTCTCCCTTCTTCAGCACAGCTTCAGGATCCATGATTTCTCCAAGCACATTGAGAGCTTCTTCGAGTAATACATATAATCCCTTATATTCACCACCGCCGCTATAGGTCTGAATAATTATTTCCGCCCAGAATGCCGCAAGATACTGAGCATACATATCCTCTCTGAGATATTCCCTGAAAACTGCCGAGTCGATGTCGGTAATTTTATAGCTGTTATTTACCGGGTTGTGATAGAGATAAAAGTTACCCGAAACAAAAGGCTCTACCCACCCCGAGAGGCGACTTTTACCTTTTCTCGCCCCGAAAGCAGCTGCCTGAACAAGCCCGATTTCAGGTGAAAGCAAGGTTACGTTCCGGTGAATTTCTCCCATTCTTCTCGTTGCTAGAATTACTGCCGGGGTTTGTATATTTCGCTGAATAATAAGCTCCTTATACCAGTCGCGTTCAGTTGCCTGACGCAGAAAATCCTATCGCCGCAAGGTCAGGTTGTCAACTGTCATATGCTGCCGCATTTTTCTTGTAGCACCATTTTCTGCACTATGATATGATACCATCCATGGGAAAAAATCGATTCATGCGACTTACGTTTCAGCTTGCTGTACTGCTTGTTTTTCTGACGGGATTCCCGGCAGCTGCTGACAGCACTCGGGATATTGACCTTGCCAGGGAGCAGGGAAACCATCTTACCATTAAATTACTGACTATCGGACCGGGAGACCCGGTTTACCTTTGGTACGGACACACGGCTTTAATTGTAGAAGATGCTTTACGTGATTCGGAAACTTTATATGACTACGGTATATTCGATTTTGCACAGGATAATTTTTACAGGAACTTTGCCATGGGCCGACTCATATACGGGGTTGCGGCATCTCCCGCATGGTTTCGCATTCAGCTTGCTGAACGTGAAAAACGCAGTGTATCGATTGCAGTGCTTGATCTCCCGCCTGAGAGCCGTTTCAAGCTAGCCGAGTTTCTCAGGGAAAATGTTCAGCCAGGAAACAATACCTATCTGTATCACCATTATTACGATAATTGTTCAACCCGCATACGGGATGCTATAGACATGGCCGTTGATGGGCAATTCAAACTTTGGGCTGAAGGCATAGATGGATCGATGTCCTACAGAGAGCATATCAGAAGATTTTCTGGATCCCACTTTTTCATGGACTGGGTTCTGAATTTTCTTCAAAGCGGCGTTATAGATAAACCGATACGACGTTGGGATGATATGTTTCTGCCATCAGAACTGGAAAAAGCATTGCTTGATTTTTCGTATACCGATAGTGACGGTAGAAAGAAAGCTATAGTAAGCAGTTACGCGGTATTGAACCCGGCCGCAGAAAGAACTGACCCGCCCCTGCTGCCCCCGGCACATTGGCCATGGGCAGCGGGACTGAGCGTAACGGCAGGGGGAATCGGGCTTTTCCTCTACTTTCGCTACACTCGAGCCGGTAAAAAAGGGTGGCGGATCGCCTATGGCCTTTATTCCGGCCTGAGCGGACTGTTTTTAGGCATTCTCGGACTCGGGCTGCTCTTTATGATGCTTTTCACCGATCATGATGTTACCTATTGGAATGAAAATATTCTGCTGGCCTCCCCCTTACTGGGTTGGGCTGGTCTATTGGGAGTCCGAATAGCTCTGGGAAAGGGACGCAATATCCGCCTGCAGAGAATTCTGTTTTCCATTCAGGGACTGACAGGCATTGGCCTGATTCTCGCAAAACTCCTGTTTCCTCACTTTTTCCACCAGCAGAACTGGCTTACAATTATGCTCATAGTCCCAGCGGCCTTAATTATGGGAATTCCGCGTCGGGGCTACAAGTTACGGGACTAAATGAGTTCCGGCTTCGTTCTGCAGAGCCTTATAGAGATTGGCAGGATCTGTTATTATTCCCTCATTCCCGGTTGCTGAGACATAGTCAATCATCGCTGTAATTTTCGGCAGCATGCTGCCAGGGGCAAACTGCCCGTCCCGGCTGTATGCTTCAGCCTCGCTGCAGGTAAGACGACTCAGCTGCATTTCATCCGGTTTGCCGTAATTGATGCAGACTTTTTCTACCGCAGTCGATATGACAAACAAATCTGCATGCAGCTGTTTTGCAAGAAGAGCAGCTGCAAAATCTTTATCAATCACTGCTTCCGTTCCCTTGAGCTGCCCATTGGCCTCTCGAACTACCGGAATTCCGCCGCCGCCGGCAGCGATAACCATAACCCCCTGATCCGCCAGCGTCTTAATTGTCTCAATCTCGATTATGCTGACAGGAAGCGGGGATGGAACAACCCGTCGGTAGCCGCGGCCTGCATCCTCCATAATATGCCAACCATCAGAATCCCGATGGTATTCTGCATCATCCTTTTCCATGAAAGTTCCAATTGGCTTAGTGGGATTGAGAAACGAGGGGTCTTGGGAATCCACTTCAACCTGGGTGACCACAGTTGCTGCAGAGACCCTAAGTCCCAACTTTGCGGCTTCATTATATATGGCCATCTGCAGATTGTAGCCGATAGCTCCCTGTGTATCCGCCACACAGGAATCAAGAGGCACCGTGTGAAGAATTTTACGGGAAAATTCAGATCTTCTCAAAATGAAACCCACTTGGGGTCCATTTCCGTGAGCAATGATAATACGGTGCCCATCTGCGGCAAGGGCGATGATATGCCTGGCAGTTTTTTTCGCAGCTGAATACTGTGACTCAACGGTTATATGTTTTGGATCTTCAATGAGGGAATTCCCTCCAATTGCAATGACGATAGTTTTAGGCTGCATATGCATCTCCTTCTCCATTCATAAGCGGAACTTATATCCGACCTTCAGTATTATACCCTATTTGCAACAACCTGCAACAAAAATATACAAGAAAATCATACTGCTCATCACACCAGCTGGTATTTATATATTTGACTAATGCCGGATATTGCAGTATTGTGTGTATCATTTTACTAATCTGATTATTTTCAGGAGTCAAACTGCATGCTTACTAAAAATCAAAAAACTGAGATCATGCTTGGCCTCTTTGTGGGCAGTATGGTTCTGGTAAATACCATAGGTACAAAAATTACAACCATTGTCGGGGTTCGTGTTTCGGTTGGAATATTTTTCATGCCGCTGCTGTTTCTGGTAACAGATATAGTCGGGGAAGTCCATGGTCGGGAACGGGCACGATCTTTTGTGAGAATAGCATCCGGTATTCTCATTTTCATGTTCATCATGGTCTATATCAGTATCAAGATGCCAGCTAATGAAACGTGGGGCCTTCAGGAACAGTATGCCCTCATTTTCGGCAGCAGTCTCCGTATGACTTTCGCGAGCATCGTCTCCTTTATTATAAGTCAAAGTTTTGATGTATCTGCATTTGATTTTTGGAAAAGACTGACAAAAGGCAGACATTTATGGCTGAGAAATAATATGTCAACAATTTTCAGCCAATTTATCGATACAACTATTTTCATGTTTCTGGCATTTTACCGGGTGTCCCCTAAATTCACCGCGGGCTTTATTTTCAGTCTCATTATTCCCTACTGGTTTTTTAAAGTCGCTTTTGCCCTGCTCGACACCCCGCTCTGCTACATTGGCGTACGGTGGCTGAACAATGAGAAAACAATAAAACCGGGATCAACTGGAAAACTGCTGAAAGAAGAAGCGCAACAATAAATCGTATAACCTCCGGAGACTTTTCTGCAGCCCCGGGAGGCTTTCCGCAGACCCTGCCGTTGATTTATCCTGCAGGCTTTACTATAATGACGACGCTTCCCTCAGGTTAGAATACTGACCTTATTATGTCTTGCAGGCAGGAGAATTACATGCTTAAGAAACTCGAAGGTATTGCTGAGAAGTACCATCAGCTTGAAGAAAAACTCTCTGATCCCGACATCTTGAAGGATATGAACAGATACCGTGAGATCATGCAGGAACACGCTCACCTGCAGGCTATTGTTACGGAGTTTGAACACTTCAAGCAGCTTTCGAGCGGGATAACCGATGCCAGACATCTCGTTGATGAAGAAAAAGATCCGGAAATGCGGGAAATGGCAAAGGACGAGCTTGAAGAACTCGAAGAAAAACTGGAAAAATCCGACATAGAACTGAAAAAACTGCTGGTTCCGCGCGATCCCATGGATGGGAAAAATACCATTATGGAAATCCGCGCCGGTACTGGCGGAGAAGAGGCGGCTCTTTTTGCTGCCGACCTTTTTCGTATGTACTCCCACTACGCAGAAGACCGGCGCTGGAAAATAGAAATTATATCCCTCAATGAAACCGGGATCGGAGGACTGAAGGAAATTATTTTTTCTGTCGCGGGTAAAGAAGTCTATGGCAGCCTGCGTTGGGAAAGCGGTGTACATCGAGTCCAGCGTGTCCCTTCAACCGAGTCCGGGGGGCGAATTCACACATCGGCAGTAACCGTAGCGGTCCTTCCGGAAGCTGAGGAAACAGACATCACCATCAACCAGGAAGAACTTAAAATTGATGTCTACCGATCCTCAGGTCCCGGGGGCCAAAGCGTGAATACTACCGACTCGGCAGTTCGCATAACGCACCTGCCCACTGGACTTGTGGTTATCTGCCAGGATGAAAAGTCGCAGATCAAGAACAGGGCTAAAGCCCTGCGGGTTCTTCGGGCAAGGCTTTATGAGATGGAAGAAGAGAAAAAACAACGGGAGCGCGCAGAAAATCGCAAAAGCCAGGTTGGCAGCGGCGACCGTTCTGAACGGATAAGGACTTACAACTACCCGCAGAACAGGGTAACCGACCACCGCATAAACCTTACGCTCTACAAGCTTGACATTATTCTTCAGGGAGCCATGGATGAAGTAATCGATGCTCTCAAATATCATGCCGGCGAAGAAGCTCTAAAAAACAGCTGATGGAACCTTCATATCCCCCGGCTGAAAAAGAGCAGTTTTCTATATTGCTGCATAAAGCACGTTTAATTCTTTCTGAATCGGGGATTACTGGAACACCCTATCTCGACAGTCTGCTTCTGCTGGCTCATGCTGCAGGTATGACTCGGGAAAAAATTCTGGCATCTCTTCCGGAAACTGCCCCTGCAGACACTGCAGAAAGTTTCTATAATCTTATCAGCCTCCGGGCAGAAGGCAGACCTGCAGCGTATCTTCTAAAGCAAAAAGAGTTTTACGGACACAACTTTTATGTCGATGAACGGGTCCTGATACCGCGGCCAGATACTGAACTCCTGGTTGAAACAGCTGTAAACATTTATCGCAGCGGTCTGCCAGGCAGAAGCGTGCTTGATCTCTGCAGCGGATCCGGTTGCGTGGGGATATCTGTTCAGGCTGAGCTGCCTGATGCCGACGTATCTCTTGGGGATATTTCCAAAGAGGCCCTCGCGGTCAGCACTATTAATGCTCAAAAGATTCTTGGCAAGACCTTGCCCTCATATAATTCTGATTTACTGGAAGCAGTTCCGGGAACTTTTTCCCTTATAACTGCAAACCCGCCCTACCTTACAGATAAAGACTGCACTGATCCGCTCCTGGTTGGCAGGAATGAGCCGCTCGGAGCCTTGAAAGCAGGACCTGACGGCCTCATGGTAATAAGACGCCTGGCGCAGCAAGGGTTTGCTAAACTTGAAAAAAAGGGCTATCTTATCCTTGAATGCGGAAGCACACAGGCAGGAACAGCTGCAGAGATTCTGATGAATGCCGGTTTTTCTGAAACTCGCATATTTCGTGACCTTGCAGGCCGTGAACGAGTTGTTTCAGGGAAAAAAAACTGAGCACTATGAGCTGAATGAAAAGACATGAAAGATTTAATTGAACTTTTCAGTAAAAAACTTGATAACTACGCTGAGCCTGACAGGGAACGCATCATGGATGCAGCCCGTTGGGCGGAAACTATGCATCGCAGCCAGAAACGAGCCAGCGGAGAACCTTTTTTCATTCATCCCTACCATGTGGCAGAAATCCTTGTAGATATGCACATGGACGCAGATTCAGTCATTGCCGGCTTCCTGCACGACACCCTTGAGGACACGGTTACCGGTCGAGAGGAGATTACTGCCCGCTTCGGGGAAACAGTCGCTCTGCTGGTTGACGGAGTAACAAAGATCTCCATTCTCAAGGTTAAGAATAAGAGTGTGCAGGCTGCAGAAACCATGCGGAAGATGCTTTTTGCCATGAGTAAGGACATTCGGGTCATCATAATCAAACTTGCTGACAAGCTCCACAATATGAGTACTCTTAACTATCTGCCTAAAGAAAAGGGAAAGCGGATCGCTGCTGAATGTCTTGATATATATGCACCGATGGCTGATCGACTGGGAATATCCTGGATGAAAGCGGAGTTGGAAGATCTTTCCCTTAAAGCTCTTCATCCGGAGACCTATCAGCATATCAAGGATTTCATGCTCTCCAAAAAAAGTGAGCGCAGTGAGTTTCTGAAACGCGTAGAAAAGGCAATCTATCGATCTTCAGCGAACGAGGGTATTTCTGACATCATCGTTTCCACCCGTGTAAAGCATATATATTCCATTTATCGGAAAATGAAAAAACGTAAAAAGGAGCTTGATGAGATATATGATTTGATGGGTGTTCGAATTCTTTGCAATACCACCAACGAATGCTATACGATACTTGGAGTGGTACATAAGATTTGGCCGCCAATGGAGGGACGCTTCAAGGATTATATAGCCATGCCCAAGGCTAATCAATACCAGAGCCTGCATACATCGGTAATGAGCTATGACGGAAGAATTCTGGAAATCCAGATCAGAACGAAAGCTATGAATTATACCGCTGAATTCGGCATAGCTGCTCACTGGTCCTACAAACAGGAGTTTGGAGGGGGGAAGCTGCCCTCTGAGACACTGGGGTTTATCAACAAATTACGCAATTGGGAGAAAGAGCTGGAATCTGACAGCTTCTTTGAGGAGATGAAATCGGAACTTCTCAAGGACTCAATATATGTTTTTACCCCTCAGGGACATATCATAGAGCTTCCGTCAAACGCTACCGCTATTGATTTCGCCTATCACATTCATACTGAGGTAGGAAGCCATATAGTGGGAGCCAAGGCTGACGGTTCAATTATCCCTTTAAGCCAACCTCTGAAGAATACTCAGGTAATTGAAATTCTCACTTCACCCAATGCCCACCCCCATATAAATTGGCTGAGAATAGCCCAGACAACCCGGGCAAGACAGAAAATACGGAACTGGCTGAATAAACATGATGAAAGTCTGCTGATAGATAAGAGCATCATTGCTAAAAAGAAGCCTGATAAACAAAGTATTGCCCCAGAAACTCCTGAAGAACTCACCGGGGGACTGGAAAAAGAGCAGGAACCCATTATTACTCAGGTCATGGACAAATCCAAGCTCGCCTTTCGAATCGGCAATGAAAAGAATATGATGATCAGCATTGCCCAGTGCTGCAATCCTTCAAGGGGCGATGATATTGTCGGATACATATCCCGAGGCCGGGGAATTATCGTACATAAGCGTAACTGCCCCAACCTCAAACACATAAAAGAAATATCCAACCGCAGCATAGAAGTTGAATGGGAGGCCTCATCCCCGCGTAAAACTCGCCAGTTCCGAGTAACCAGCCGGCTCACGTCCGACCTTTTCTCTGAAATTGAGGGAGCTGTCAAAAAATATCGGGGACATCTGATCGAGGGTAAACTTGAGGAGACAGAAAACGGCAGACTGGCCGGCAGCTTCACGATGGAAGTCGATCATGATGAGGATTTCAAAAAGGTACTGAAAAGCATTAGAATGATTCCATCGATCCTTAATCTGTATCAGCTCTGAATAGACACAGGAAGCTTTCTTTCAGTGGCTGCAGCCCCGCTCAGGTATGCTGCAAGTTGACCGGGACTCTCCCATTTCTTCAATTTATTTGTTTTTATCAGACATTAAAACGAAAGTGCATGATATCGCCGTCTTTGACGAGATATTCCTTGCCTTCAATTCGCAGTTTGCCGGCTGCTTTGACTTTTAGTTCTGACCCTAAGGCAAACAGGTCGTCGCAGTGATATACTTCAGCTTTAATAAAACCTTTCTGAAAGTCGGTATGGATCACAGCAGCAGCCTCCGGTGCAGTGCTGTCTGCATGAAAAGTCCAGGCTCGATCCTCATCGGGGCCGGCAGTGAAGAAGGTTCTTAACCCGAGCATCTGATAGGCGGTCTGAATGAGCCGATTCAGCCCTGACTCATCCAATCCTGCCTCTGCCAGAAATTCTGACCGTTCCCCAGCTGTTTCGAGAGCGGAAATCTCAGCTTCCAGCTGACCGCACAAAACCAGGGCATGAGAATCCTCGGCCTCTGCTATCTTCATTACAGTTTCCACAAAGCTGTTTCCCTTCGCTAATCCAGCCTCATCTACATTGCAGACATATATCTGAGGTTTCATCGTTATCAGCTGAAGGTCACGGATAAGCAGCTGCTGTTCGGGAGTCAGGGCAAGACTTCTCGCCGGTTTTCCATCTTCCAGTGCTGTTTTCAGGCTGGTAAGCAACGGCAGAAGCTTGGCTGCCTGAAGAGCACCCTCCTTGCCGGCCCGACTGAGCTTGTCAAGCTTCGAAAGTCTTTTATCAACTGTTTCCATGTCAGCGAGACACAGCTCTATCTGGATCGTTTCTATGTCTGAAGCGGGATTTATTTCATTCGAAACGTGAGTAATATCTTCGTTTTCAAAGCAGCGGACAACATGAGCTATTATACCGACTTCGCGAATATGGGCAAGGAATCTGTTTCCCAGCCCCTCCCCTTTTGAGGCTCCTTTTACCAATCCTGCTATATCTACAAATTCTACAATTGCCGGAACCACTTTTTTTGTCGGGATCAACTCAACTATACGATCAAGACGTTCATCTGGGACACTGACAATACCGACATTAGGATCTATTGTGCAGAAGGGATAATTTGCCGCCTCAGCCGGGGCTGAAGTAAGCGCAGAGAAAATTGTTGATTTTCCGACATTCGGCAATCCTACTATACCACAGTTCAAACCCATTGTTGGCCATCCTGATATTCCGGAGTACTGCCTGCAGCAGATAATTTATCTGTCTGCCAAAGCCGCTGCCCCGTTCGATTTTTGCTCGATTATCCTATCACATATTGACATCTATGGTAACCTCATTTAGTGTTTTATTAATTATGGCAAAAACAAGTTTTCAGTATGATGCTTCAGAGGTCAGGGAGAGTCGCGCCCTCTTGGTCACGGTTAAAACACCAGATATCGACGACCGCCACGCTGAATACCGACAAGAGGAACTGCAAAGTCTTGTCGGTACTATGGGGCTGGCGACCGCAGATTCAATCATCGTCCCGCTTCGAGAACCCAACTCGACCTATCTTGTAGGAACAGGAAAAAGAGAAGAGATAACCGCGTTAGCGGCAGAAGCCGATGCAGACTGTATTATTTTCGATCACGATTTGAGTCCCAGTCAGCAGCGCAACTGGGAAAGGGATACGCAATACGCGGTAATTGACCGTCAGGAGGTTATTCTCCAGATTTTTGCCGATCGGGCATCTACCCGCGAGGCAGTTCTTCAGGCAGCACTTGCCCGGCAGGAATACTCTCTCCCCCGACTGACCAGAGCCTGGACGCATCTCTCCCGCCAGCGGGGAGGCGCGAAAGGAACTCGAGGTGAGGGTGAAACCCAGTTAGAGATTGACCGAAGACTGGCTATGAAAAAAATTGCCCACCTTAAAGCGGAACTGAAAAAAGTTCAAGCCCATCGTACTACTCAGCGTAAGCAGCGTCGATCGCTTCCTGTCCCGGCGGGATCAATAGTCGGGTATACAAATGCAGGAAAATCTTCCCTTCTGCATGCCCTTACCGGGGCCGATATTCTGATTGAGGATAAACTGTTCGCCACTCTTGATCCTACAACCCGCCGCATAGAACTGCCTGGCGGAGCCGAAGTTCTGCTCTCTGATACTGTCGGCTTCGTCCAGAATCTTCCGCATGATCTTGTTGACGCATTCAGATCTACATTGGAAGAGACCCGTTATGCCGATTTCATCCTCCACGTAGTTGATGCTTCACACTCTGATGTCATGACCAGCTACCAGACCACCATGGAGGTTCTTGACTCTCTTGGATGTCTGGATAAGCCGATGATTCTGGTCTGCAATAAAATGGATCTTGTAGGGGACCGGTTTAATCTTTTCAGAATCCAGGAAAAACACGAGTTCACGGTAAATCTTTCTGTTAAGGATGGTACAGGATTTGATGAACTCCTAGAAGCTGTCAGTCGGATCATCAACAGTACCTATCCGGCAGTTACCTACTGGCTTCCGCCTGACCGGTATGATTTACTGGCGCTGATAAAGCGTAGCGGTATGATAGAAAAAGAGTCTTACAATGAATCCGGTATTGAAGTATGCGCACGTCTTCCTGAGAGATTGATTAAATCTCTGCATGCCTATACCCAATCCCCGAGCAGCCCGATTCTGCAGTAACAAAGGAAAACGCTGAGGGCTGAGTATCCAAAATAAATAAGGCAATTTCATCATGATTACACTTTGAAATTGCCTCAGACAGCTCAGCCCTCAAAAGATTGTAATATATCAGTTGTTGCTCTTGCAAAAAACAAGAGCGACGTTTTGGTTAGAAGTTTGCATTTCAAAAATGCGAAGTATTTTGAAATTGGCTCAGTTACCTACAGATCAAATTCATACCTTGCACCGATTCCTCCTATTGCACTTACTCCTGCAGGGGTGAAGTTTATAGATGGACCGACTTCCAGAAAAAGTTCCAAGGAAGGATCTTTCAGATAGTAAGAAATTCCGACAGGCACATTTACTCCTACACTGAACGGTGAAATGCCGACAATGGCATTGGCGCCGGCATAGACGTTGAAGTCAAGTTTCTCGATGGCAAACTCTAAAAATTTATACTGTACTCCGCCGTAAATCTTGAAAGATGATTCGAATCCAAACCCGCCTACAACAGACAGTTCCTGATCCAGATCATATTTGGCGGTTATGCCAAGAGGCGATCCAAGATAGATTCCTACACCCATATCCTTGCCATTTTTATCAGCTTCGATAAATGCACTGGCAGGAAAAACAATTGCGGCCAATAAAATAAATGCGATTACTGTTTTCTTCACTTTATCTCTCCTTGTAATTTTATTTGATACATAAATAATACCGATGCCGCTCAGTAATTTCAATACTTTTAAACAGCTGATCACACATGAATCCAGTTATTCTCTGTATACTTCATGATTTAATGATATAAATTACCGATATTCCTACAAACCCGGTGCTTTCATTTTATGCGTATTAAGTGTTATACTTTCATATAGTTATTTATTAAGTAATTAAGTTAAACAAGTAATCGAAAAGACAGTCCGCTGTCAATCGAACACTGAAAATCAGGATCTAAAGTTATGAAAAACAGTACAGATCAATATCAGTTAACTAGTGACGAGCTGCAAATCGATGAGGAACTGATGAATTCAGATGATTCAGAACAAGGATCAGATGAGATTTCTGAAGTAACCCAACTTTCAAAGCGTGCTTATCATATGCTGAAGGAAAATTTAGTTGAAGAAGCAGAGAAACTCTTTCAGCAGATACTGCAGGCATACCCGAAAAACAACTATGCCCTGGTAGGGCTCGGTGATATCAACAGAAAAAAACGGCGCTACTCACAGGCTGTCAAACAATATAAAGAATGCCTGAGCTATCATCCCTCCAATAATTATGCCTATTTTGGCCTGGCTGACAGCTACAAAGCTCAGAAAAAGTTACCGGAAGCCATTGCAGCCTGGCAAAAGTATCTGGAAAAAGACCCTCAGAACATAACAGTTCTTACCAGGGTTGCCGATACCTATCGTAAATTAAAGGATTTCAGGAATTCAAAAAAGTATTATGATATGGTTCTGGAAATCGATGAGAACAATGCCTATGCCCTCATAGGACTTGGTCATCTCTATTTTGATTTTGAGGTATATGAATCTGCCCTGACCTTCTGGGAACAGGTTTATCGTGTTAATCCAGCGTCAGTTGATATCAGGGTTCTGACTTCAATAGGCAACTGCCACAGAAAACTAAAAACGTTCAAAGAGGGCCTCAGTTATTTTCTTCTTGCCCTGGAAAAGGATAAAAATAACTTTTTTGCACTTTTCGGTGCTGCTGACTGCCATCGCGGGTTGCGGCAGTATGAACAATCACTGGCTTACTGGCTGAAAATCCTCGATAACGATCCACAGAATAAGGTTATCCTCACCCGAGCCGGAGATGCTTACCGGGTTCTTAAAGATTTAAGAAAAGCTAAAGAGTGCTATGATCGAGCTCTGGAAATCAGTTTCGACTACTATGCGGTTCTGGGACTTGTTTCTATCCATAAGGAAAACGGTGAATACACCGAAGCTCTGGATAAACTTCATGATCTTATCAGCAGAGACCGGAAAAATCATCGGCTCTACATTGAAGCGGCAAATTGCTACCTCGAACAGGGGTATAAAGCTAAGGCCATCCAAATACTGAAAGATTTTCACAATCTGGGACTGCATAATATTTATGTCAAAAACCTACTTGATGAAATCCAGAACTGACCATCAGGGTCTTTCAGCTCTCTTCCCGAATGAACTTTCTGAATTAATCTCACAGGAGCCTTCTTTTCGCGGCCGTCAACTTTTCACCTGGTTTTCGAGCGGTACGTTCAAATTTGATGAAATGAAAAATCTTCCTGCAGCCCTACGCCGAAGCCTTATCGACCGCTATGGGGAAACAGCCTGTACTTCCAAGGTTGTCAAGCAGCAGACAGATGCTGACGGAACCGTAAAGCTTCTTATAAAACTTCATGACGGTCTCTTTGTTGAAAGTGTGCTGCTTATAGATGAGGAGGGGCGAAAAACTGCCTGCATCTCATCTCAAATAGGCTGTGCCATGGGCTGCACCTTTTGCAGAACTGCCGAGCTGGGGCTTGAACGTAATCTGACGGCTTCGGAAATTGTTGAGCAATTCTATCATCTTTCCGAAATAGCCGGACAGCCTTCTCACATAGTGTTTATGGGTATGGGAGAACCACTGGCTAATATATACGAAACAGCTCGTTCTATAGAAATCTTTCACTTTTCTGAAGGTCTTAATATCAGTGCTCGCCGAATAACGCTGTCTACCTGCGGAATTCCAGATGGTATCCGCTTCCTGGCTGAAAGCCTCTCAGTACCCATCAGGCTCGCGGTCTCTCTCACCTCCGCTGATAACGATCTGAGAACCAGGCTCATGCCGATCAACAGCAGAGCACCGCTGCCGGAACTTCATGAGGCTCTGCTCCATTATCAGAATATTCGGAAGAAGCGCATTACTTTAGAATATGTGCTTCTTGGCGGAGTAAATGATTCTGATGCGGCCTGTCGACAGCTGGTGCAGTTTGCCAGGGATCTGGAATGTGTTGTCAATGTTATACCATGGAACCCTGGAGCTGGACTTCCCTACAACGAACCATCGAAGAATTCTACTGAACGGTTCTGTTCATGTGTTGAACATGCGGGGCTGCGAGTAACTCGTCGTTATCGGAGAGGGAGGGGCATCAGCGGTGCCTGCGGCCAGTTAGCCGGCACAGGAAGCTCTCTCCACCATATTCACCCGGTTACGAAGCTGAACGAGCAAATCTGATTATCATCAATTCTGAAGAAAGCACCTTTCTCGTTACTATTCAGTTCTGTTCATAAGTTCTGTTCATAATCTGAAAAAAAATTGGAACGAAATAGATCAATCAGCTGTCCGACTATCTTTCAAGGACAGCTTTAATCCTTCGCACACCGGCTGAAGAAGACTGCTCTTTCAGTATCTTGAAGGTTCCCATCTCAGACGTGTTCCTGACATGGGGTCCTCCGCAGACCTCTTTAGAAAAATCTCCAACACTGTAGACTTTTACCTGCTCTCCGTACTTGCTTTCAAAAAAGGCGATAGCACCTGCTTCCTTGGCCTCTTCAACACTCATCATTTCCATTTCAACAGGCAGGTTTCGTTGTATCTGTTCATTGACGATATCCTCAACCTGCTGAATCTCTCCACCCGACATTTTGTCATGATGAGTAAAATCGAAACGCAGACGGTCGGGAGTAATATTACTCCCTTTCTGTCCAACATGAGACCCTAGTACAATTCTAAGAGCCTGATGCAGAAGATGCGTTGCAGTATGCAGAGCGGTGGTCATCTCAGAATTATCGGCCAGCCCGCCTTTAAAAGTTTTTTCAGCTCCTGCACGAGATGCTTCCTGATGTTTCTCGAAAGCCTTGGCAAATCCCTCCCTATCCACGCTGAACTGGTGTTCAGCAGCCAGTTCTTCGGTCAGTTCCAGCGGAAAACCATAGGTGTCATAAAGTTTGAATGCTAGTCGACCGGGGATTGTTCTTGTTTTGCCTTTCATCAAGTTGGGGAGCATTTTTTCAAATTCATGTTCCCCCTTCAGAAGAGTTTTTAGAAATTTTTCCTCTTCTGCCTTCAATTCAGCTTTGACAAAACCTCGATTAGGTTCAAGTTCAGGGTAAGGCCCGCAATACTGGTCAATAACATAATCCGAAAGATCACCGAGAAAAAAATCATGTATATCAAGTTTACGGCTGTGCCGGACAGCACGCCGTATTAGGCGACGGAGAATATAGCCCTGCCCGAGATTGGACGGAACGACACCCCGCTCATCTCCTAGAATGAAAACTGACGTTCTAAGATGATCGGCAATAATCCTTATGGATACATCAGTCAACTCGTCCTCTCCGTAGTGCTTTCCGGAAAGTTTTTCGATCGCGGCAATTATCCCGGAAAAGAGTTCTGTCTCATAGACAGACTGCTTACCCTGCAAAATCGCAATGGTTCGTTCAATACCCATTCCTGTATCAACACACTTACGGTCCATCTGCTCGTAGGTTCCCTGTTCTGTCTTGCGGTACTGCATAAAGACATCGTTCCAGATTTCAAAATATTTTCCGCATGAGCAGCCTGGTATGCAGTCGGGACCGCAGGCTTCTCTCCCCGTATCAATAAACATTTCTGAATCCGGCCCGCAGGGTCCTGTAGCTCCAGCAGGTCCCCACCAGTTATCTTCACGCGGCAGAAAGTAGATCCGCTCGTCGGGAATGCCGAGAGAACGCCAAATATCGGCGGTATAATCATCCCGGGAAATTCCTTCCTCTCCGGCAAACACGGTTACTGAAAGTTTTTCCGGATCCAGACCGAGCCAGCGGGGGGAAGTGAGAAATTCATAGCTCATACGGACAGCTTCATCCTTGAAGTAATCGCCAAGTGACCAGTTTCCAAGCATTTCAAAAAAAGTCAGGTGGCTGGGGTCACCAACCGCCTCAATATCTCCGGTCCGGATGCATTTCTGGTAATCAACAAGGCGGCTCCCGCCGGGATGCGGCTCTCCCAGAATGTAGGGAACAAGCGGGTGCATACCAGCGGTAGTGAAGAGGACTGTAGGGTCATTTTCCGGGATCAGCGACTGGCCGGAAATCTGCGTATGATTCTTTTCAACAAAGAATTGGATATATTTTTGGCGCAATTGATCAGCTTTCATAGCGTTGATACTATTTAAGGCGGGGCATGGTGTCAAGAGGCACAAAACAATAGTTCAACGTGATGCTGCGCATACTCTGAGACATCGTTCTTTCCGGCCGGAAATGCCTTTCATGTAGAAAGCCATTTCATCATATAGGCTTCTGGAATGGTCCTGATGCGTTCTTTTTTTTCCAGATATCCTAAATAGGATCGTACGGTGCTGCCAATCAGTACATACTGTGCAGAACTCATCTCCAGATGGTACCAGCTGCATATATCTGCAATAATTTCGTCCGGAGATTTAGGCTCTTTGCATATGTTTTCAATAACCTGGCATATTTCTGCTATTTTATTCCTGTTTATTTCGATGAGCGCGTGAAGATCTTCCCTACTCTCAGCCGGCAGAGCATGAGAGGGAACAATAATCCGGCCGGTACATTGATCAAGATAATTCAGCGTGCTGAGAAACTGCTCCAAATCAAAAAGATAAAATATGTGATACTTGTTTATTATGTGTTCGGAAAACAGTGCATCAGCAGCAAAAAGGATTCCATCGGGAGTATTAATACCAATCATGTCAATAAAATGCCCTGGCAGGCCGACAATTCCCAGCCCGCTGTCTCCCAGTGTTTGTCCGGCAGCCAGAACATCTGTCACATGGGACGGTTGAGCCTGCAGAAACTTATGCTCAATCTTTCGGTGCGGATATCCTCCCCACAGAAACATCGGTTCAAATTCCGGATACTCAATAAAGGGTATTTCTTTTTGTGAGGCCCCTATTCGACAAGAAAATGATTTTTGCAAAAATTGATTGCCCCCGATATGATCAGCATTTGAGTGTGTATTTATGATCATCTCAAGGTTCCAACCGCGTTCTCTGATAATTTTTCCGACTTTTCTTCCGGCATCTTTATCATTTCCGCTGTCAATCAGATAGACATTTCCTTCATCAACATACAGACCAATATTAACCGGACCGGGAATATAGTAGGTTCTGCCGCCCAACTCTTCAAGTAAAAAATCTGCCATTGACTGCTCCTGACCGACGGGAACAGCATCCCGTCGGAAATTGTTATATTCGGCAGTTGTCTTTTCGCTGCCGCTGTACCTATATTATATACTCATTCAATCGCTGCAGCAAACGGGACGAAAAGTGTGAATCTTACATCATCGTGGATTTTTACACCGATCGCCATAGAACCGAAGTAAGGAGAGTGCATACTTATGATAAAAAAAATATTACTCAGGTTGTCCATTTCCGGAATAATCATGGCTGCTATGCTGGTTTTCAGCGGTGGCACTTATGGGTCTTTTGCTTTCGCCCAGGCAAATCGCGAATCAGAAAAACCTGATGCAGCCTCCTCGACGCCGGCAAGACCGGTTATTAAAGAGTCCGATGGACCAAGCGCTTCGGCTATATATGCAGGCGGCTGCTTTTGGGGGGTGGAGTATTATTTGGAGAGTCTGGACGGTGTATATGATGTCATTTCCGGCTATACCGGCGGAAATAAAGAAAACCCCACCTACTACGAAGTGCTCAGTCAGACAACCGGGCATGTGGAAGCCGTTCAGGTCTTCTATAATCCGGATATAATTTCATATGAAGAACTGACAAAGTTCTTTTTTGAAATTCACGATCCCACACAAACTGACGGGCAGGGGCCGGATATAGGTGAACAGTATCTTTCAGTTGTTTTCTATAACAATGATGAAGAACGGTCAATCGTGGATAAATTGATTGCCATTCTGGAACATGAGGGCTATGATGTCGCTACCATGGTTAAGCCAGCCAAAACCTTCTGGCCGGCAGAAACCTACCATCAGGATTACTACGAAACTAAAGGAAGCCTGCCCTACTGTCACAGCTACACAAAACGATTTCCGTAGAGGCACATTCTCAGAATTTCAAGATGGGAACAATATTCTGTAAGTTCAACCAAGGCGTTCCCATCTTTTTTTTACTGCAAGAATATCATACATAATAATTAGCAGCATACCTGCCAGAGGCAGAATAGTCATAAGCAGAAACATGCGGCTGAACCCGTACACCTCCACGAGAAGGCCTCCGACCGGGCTTCCGAGAAAAGCCCCTAAACCCCAAGCTATGGAGAGGTATATACTCATTGCCAGCGTTTTTTTACTTTGCGGAACTTTTTCATTGATATAGCTGATGCAGGCAACGTGTGTAAGCCCGAATGTCAGACTGTGAAGCAGCTGGGCGGCTCCAATAATAACCAGGGACTGCGAAAAGCTGTAAATAAGCATTCTTAAAATCATGGCCGCTAATCCCATGAGCAAGGCCCGATATCTCCCGGTTATTCTTATAATTTTCCCGGCAAACATGATTGGAATTATCTCTGCTGCAACTGCTATCATCCAGAATATACCGACATTCTCTACCTTGAGCTCTTCCTGCAGAAACAGGGAGAAAAATGAGTAGTAACTGGTAAATCCCATTCGACCCAGGAAGACAGCCGCTGCCAGCACATAAAAAAGGGAGGGCATTTGAGCTTTCTCACCTTTTCCTGCAGAATTCAGCACGGATGTTTTCCTGGATGTTCTTGCGTGAAAGGCAGGGGGGATAATGGAAATTGTCAGGAGATAGAATATTCCCAGAATTGCTGCTCCACGAGCTATCATGATTGGACTGGGAGAGTTAAATATTCCAGTAATCTCAAAAAAGAGCATTACTGCCCCGAATCCAATACTGCCGGCAACACGCACATGCCCATAGTCATGCTCCGGATCAGCCAATGCATAGCTTATCATGGAGTCATTGATGGAAAGCAGAGGCTTGAAGGCAAAACCGAACAGGGCTGTCAAAGCAGTAACGGCGAAGATAGAATCGATGGGAACCATAACCAGCATGAGCAAAGACCCGACAAGAGAACATCCGAGAAGAACTGACCTGAATCGTCCGGATCGATCCACCAAGGCTCCGAGCAGCAGGGGACCAGCTATGCCGGCGATCTCCCAGACACCGATAACTAATCCAGTTTCTGAAGGAGAGAGACCTTTACCATACAGAAATATTTGAAAATAGGGTACAATAACGGCATACATTGCATAAAAGAAAAACAGGCTGATCATATACCGCAGTTTCATGAACTTCATTCTGAAAGATGTATCACGAATAAAGGTAAAATGTCATCCCGGCATCAAGGAGAAGAGTTATGTGTTTTAATATGTCCATAGTCAAAGAGATTGAAGCGCTCCAGGAAGAATTTCGAGCAGATTTTGCTGAATACCCTATCCTCTCCGATCATGCACTGCAGTGGTATAATGCTTCCGGATTTGATCATCCGATCTGGCCGGTAATCGGTAAGGAATTCCCGGACAGTATCAGGATGTACCATTGGGGCTTGATTCCTCATTGGGTTAAAGACTCGGATCAGGCTGCCGGGATCCGATCAAAAACCTTGAATGCCAGGGGAGAAACTGTTGATCAGCTGCCCTCTTACAGATCCTCTTTTCCAGTTAAAACTTGTCTTGTTATTGCCGAAGGGTTTTATGAACCCCATCATTTTGAGGGAAAATCCTATCCCTTCTATCTGCACCGTTCCGATGGGAGACTACTTACTTTTGGAGGGATTTATGCCAGCTGGGAGAATCGGGAAAACGGCAGAACCGTCAATTCCTTTTCAATTATCACAGTCCCCGCAGTTGGTTTGACTGACCGGATCCATTCCCATAAACACCGAATGCCGCTTATAATCCCTGAAAACCAGCGCAGCCGCTGGATGGATCCGGAAATATCTCCAACTGAATGCAAGGCTCTTATCCGCTCATGGGAACCGGAAGAACTCATAGCACATCCGTCCTCCCCCGATCTCTACCGACGGAAAGGCAGCCGGAATACTCCGGAAATACGGGACCGGTATTATTACGGGATTGAGGGGATAGACCTCCTGGCTATATGAACAGTTTCCGTCAGCTGAGCCAATTTCAAAATGCTTCGCATTTTTGAAATTGGCTTTCGAAGTTTGCAGCTGCCTTCCTCTGCAGTAAACAAAAGTCTGGACAATATACCCATTTTCTCTTATACTTAACTTATGTTTAGTATTTCAATAAAATCTGTATTGCAGCACGCCCGTATTCCTTTATCGCTTACATCGGTTCAGGCAGGTTTCCCATCCCCTGCTGCTGACTATGCAGAGGATGGATTGGATTTCAACGAGCTGCTCATTCACCGAAAAGCAGCAACTTACTGCCTGAAGGTAACCGGTGACTCTATGACTGGAGCAGGGATTTTTCCAGGAGATATTTTGGTAGTAGACAGGTCCATTTCCCCTGCAAACGGTGATATTGCCGTAGCTGCGGTAAATGGTGAGTTTACAGTAAAAAGAATATATCGAACCCATGGGGCAGTTCTCCTTCGCCCGGAAAATCCTGCCTACTGCGATATTGCCGTAGGTCCTGAAGAGGATTTCCTGATGTTCGGAGTCGTAACCTCGGTAGTGCGTCAGCTCAAGCGCCGATAGGAAAAAGATGATCGGATTAGTGGACTGCAACAGTTTCTACGCTTCTTGTGAGCGCATTTTCAGGCCTGATCTCAAAGACCGTCCCATTGTTGTGCTCTCAAATAATGACGGCTGCGTTGTCGCCATGGACCGAAATGCCAAGAAGAACGGCATCCGCCGCGGAGTTCCATATTTTCAGGTGAAGGGAGACCTTGCTGCTGTGCAAGCTGCGGTCTTCTCATCTAACTATGCATTGTACCAGGACATATCAGACCGGATAATGGAAATCCTCCGTCAGCATGCTTTCAGGACCGAGGTCTATTCAATAGACGAAGCTTTTCTTTTTCTGGATGATAATCATCTGTCTGTGCATGAACTGGGGAATAGAATTCGTTGTGATGTGCAGCAGTGCACCGGTGTCCCGGTCTCTATCGGGTTCGGCAGAACCAAAACTCTGGCAAAAATTGCCAACCGGTGGGCAAAGGCCAAGTATGAAGGATACGGCATATTTTCCCTGGATGAGCAGGAAGAATCATCCATTCTTGCCCGGACTAATGTGCTCGATATCTGGGGCATAGGGACCCGAAAAGCAGCTTTTCTTTTCAGGCACGGAATAAAAACGGCCCTCGATCTCCGAGAAACACCAGAATACTGGATAAAAAAACATCTGACGCAGACAACCTTGCGGACACTCTGGGAACTTAAGGGAATTCCATCAATTGAACCGGAAATGGCGGCTCCTCCCAAGCAAATGATTCTCTCGTCTCTAGGGTTCAGCCTGCCGGTACAGGATCTGGAAACGCTGGAAACCGCAGTTTCCCTGTATGCCGCCTCCGCGGTAAAAAAACTGGTCAAGCAGAATTCGGAAGCCGGCGGAGTTATGGTTTTCATCAGGACACACCGCCATAAGCAGCCCTACTTTGCAGACAGTCGTCAAATAAAGCTTCCCGAATCGACTGCATACCTTCCGGAAATAACCTGTCATGCGCTGACCGGGCTGCGAGAAATCTACCGAAAAGGATATGATTATATCAAGGCGGGCGTATGTCTTTACGGGCTGAGTCCTAAAAACCATTTTCAGCACAATCTTTTCCTGAATACGCAGACACAGAAACGAAAAGTAACAGAAAGCGTACGGGAAATACAGACACGTTTCGGATCCCATGCTATAAGCAGCGGGAGAACTGTTTCTGGAGGAGAATGGATGATGAAACAGGAGGCGCTCTCCCCCCGCTATACTACAAGGTGGTCAGAAATCCCTGCTGTTCACTGATAAAAACATATAAGTCCCGCTAACCCGCTCACCCGTCCGCTCACTCACCTGCACGTTTCTGCTCCATACTGTCTTTTTAATTTCTTTCAAGCCCTTTCCGGGATCTTTCATTTGCTTCAATAAAATATTACAGGTATATTAATCCAAAAAGGAGGATTGCTGGTGAAATATATTTTACAAATTTTTTTGGTTTTCTGTCTTATTACGATATTTGCTTCATGCAGCAGTAAGTCCGGTGAAACAGCCTCAGCTCCTGCTGCCCCTGAGGCAACGGTTATCAGAACGATAAAAGCTGCTGATTTCAAGTCAGGGATGGAGTCAAACCCGAATCACCTGCTTCTCGATGTCAGAACTATTGCTGAATATGAGACTGAACACATTGATGCCAGTATGCTCATCCCTGTTCAGGAACTTGAACAAAGGTTGAATGAGATAAGTGAGTGGAATGATCTGCCGATATTTATTTATTGTCGGACAGGTAATCGGAGTATGACTGCAGCAAAAATGCTTTCCGATGCCGGTTTTTTAGAAATCTACAACCTTGAAGGTGGAATTGGCGGTTGGACTCGCGAAGGATATGCCACGGTTAAGTAATCGATAGACATGAAAGCCCGGAAAGGATATCCATTTCCGGGCTGGTCAAACAGTTGCTATTGGGCAAACTCTTGCTGCAGAAAGGCAAGATCAAGTTCCGGATAGACTGGATATCTCCCGAGCAGATCGCTGACTCGGTTCTGAGCCTCTTCTTTTGCTCCCGGTTCCATGACATATTTAGCCTTGCTGGGCTTACCGGCATTAGTCCCTTTGGTAAGAATTGCCGGCTTTGTATTTGATAAGATCAGCTTCAGGATTCCGGCAATAGTTTGCATCTCATCCCTGCCCATTCCAAGAGTTGTAACAGCCGGAGTACCCAGCCTGAGGCCGCTGGTATACCATGGTCCATTGATGTCAAAGGGCAGCGCATTCCTGTTGAGTGTTATTCCGCATTCCCGCACAGCATTTTCTGCCTGCCTTCCATTAAGGCCGAAAGGTGTAACGTCAATCAGCATTAAATGATTGTCTGTTCCCCCTGTAGCAATGGTTATGCCCTCTTCAATACAAGCGGCCGCCAGAGCACGTGAGTTATCAACTATTCTCGAAGCATACTGCCGGAATTCAGGCTTCAGTGCTTCGGTATACGCAACTGCTTTGGCTGCCATCGCGTGGGGAAGCGGTCCGCCCAATACCATGGGACAGCCTTTATCGACCGCTTCGGCAAATTCCTGCTTACATAAAATCATCCCCCCTCTGGGGCCGCGCAATGTTTTGTGAGTGGTGGTGGTAACCACATCAGCATGAGCTACCGGATCATAATCCCCTTCCATCAGCTTGCCGGCTACGAGACCGGCAAAATGGGCCATGTCAACCATGAGAACGGCACCGACTTTGTCGGCAATCTCCTTGAAACGCCTGAAGTTAATCAATCTGGGATATGCACTGTATCCAGCCAGGAGAATCAAAGGCCTGATCTCGAGTGCCATCCTCTCAATCTCATCATAATCCAGGATTCCAGTTTCACGGTCTACGGTATAGCTGTAAGCATCGAACATCTGCGCCGAAACATTAAAGCGATACCCATGCGTCAGATGTCCCCCTGAATAGTAATCGAGACCAAGAAGTTTCTGATCACCAAGCAGTTTTCTGATTTTATTCCAGTCGTCTCGTGAAAGATTGCTGGGATTTGTTTCCCCCAATTCCTCAAGCGCAGGGTTTTCAACTTTCTGGGTAAGTATTGCCCAGAAAGCAACCATATTGGCATCAGCACCGCTATGGGGTTGGACATATGCGTGTTCAGCTCCAAAGAGTTCTTTTGCTTTCTCAACTGCATCAGCTTCGATGGCGTCTATATTGTCACACCCGGCATAAAACCGGTGGTAGGGGAAACCCTCTGCATATTTATCAGTCAGGAGATTTCCCATAGCCGCCTGAACTGCCAAGCTGGTATAATTTTCACTTGCGATCAGCTTAAGATATGATCTCTGGGATTCCAATTCCCGCACTATACTGGATGCAGTTTCCGGTGATACTTCTGCTACCAGCTGAAGGGAAGCAATGTACGAGAGGAACCCTGGATTGACATGTTCAGTCCCCGCAAGGTATGTTTCAATACTGTTTTTCCCCATTTTTATTCCTCCTTAGTAATCTCTTTTCATGAATTAATCTTTCCTGAAAGGCTATACCTAAACTGACAAATTGTCAATTAATGATGTAAACATAAATAAGTCTATACATTTTTTTTACAATGCCGTAATTTTATTAATATTTATTTATAGATTATTAAATTTATTGCATATTTTCCATTCCGCGGCATGAAATAGTGAATTGCTAAAAAACATGCATTTAAGTGCGTTTATTGCCTGTATTATATTGCATTATCATGATTTTATGATATTATTTTAACATAACTAAAACCTAAGGGGGCTCAGATGAGTTTACATGATCAGATCGTAGAACAGTTTGAAGCATATGTAGCTGAAAATCAAAAATTCGAAGACAAAGGTGTCAAGGCAGCTGCTGCTCGAGCTAGAAAGGCACTTGGCGAACTGGGGAAACTCAGCAAGGAAAGGCGGAAAGAAATTCAGGATAAGAAAAACACAATGTAATCTCACCGAGTGATAAAAAAGATCCGGCATCTGAACCGGATCTTTTTTTTGCATAGTTTTTTGGGACTACAGAGACTGAGCTGGGTCTGACCGCTCCAAGAAATGCGAAAGCGGCTTTCCCCTGATTTTACCGGGACAGCTCCTCGACATGACGGTCAATTTTCTCAAGCAGATCACTGAATTCATCCCTTTTACCACGTTCTTTTTCAATGACTGCCGGCGGAGCACTCTCCAGAAATTTGCTGTTGCCGAGCTTTTTTTCTGCAGCATCCAACTGCCTGGCTGCTTTCTCACGTTCCTTTTTAAGTTTGGCCAACTCCTGAGGAACATCTATGGCATCTCTTACAAAAACAAAAACCTCAAAACCCTCCCCGGCTACCGGTACACTGCCAGTCAGGGACACAGGAGTTTCGTGATGAAACAGAACTTCTGAAGCATTGACAAATCGAGCTATCAGTTCTCGTTGTTCTATCAGATACGGCAATTCAGCCAGATTGTTATCTGCTTTAACCATAATCCTTACTTTTTTTTCCGGCGGAAGGGAGAACTCGCTTTTCAGTGTCCTGACTTTTCTGACTACCTCCTGAAAAAGAGAAAACTTGGCTTCAGCTTCGGGGAATTTTCGGTCTTCACGGAAACGGGGATAGGCATCACCAATAACATAGCCGACAGTATTTGGAAGTTTTTGATAGATTTCCTCAGTTACAAAAGAAAGAAACGGGTGCATCAGTCGCATGGACTCAGCCAGTATATCAAGAAGCAGCGTAACTGCACGATTCTGATCTTCCAGCGAATTGCTGTAAAGCAGGGACTTGGAAGCTTCTATGTACCAATCGCAAAAATCGTTCCAGAAAAAGTCATAAATAACTTGTGCTGCATCGTTAAAGCGATATGCATCCATCGCGCTTTCTACTCCCGATACGGCAGTATTCAGCCGATGATAAATCCATTGATCAATAGTTTGATGTTCTATGGTCTCAAGCGGCAGCAGTTCCCTTCCCTCAAGATTCATAAGTAAAAACCTGGCCGCATTCCATACTTTATTGGAAAAACGTGAACCCAGTTTGAATGTTTCCATATCGAGAAGAATATCGTGTCCTTGTGCCGCAAGAAAACAAAGGGTGAACTTCATGGCATCGGCGCCGAAATTATCGACAACCTCTAGCGGATCGATACCGTTACCCAGGGATTTCGACATCTTGCGACCGGTTTTATCCCGTACAAGTCCGGTAATGCAAATATCCCTGAACGGTGCCTTGCCGGTGAATTCCAGACTGGCCATAATCATTCTTGCAACCCAGAAGAAAATAATATCATACCCGGTTACGAGAGCATTGGTTGGAAAGTATTTTTGCAGATCATCAGTAATATCCGGCCATCCCAGAGTTGAGAACGGCCAGAGCCAGGAAGAGAACCAGGTATCGAGCACATCTTCATCCTGTCGGATACGTGTGCTTCCGCACTTGAGGCAAGTCTGAGGATCTTCACGCAGCACCATCATTTCTCCGCAGTCGTCACAGTACCAGACAGGTATCCGGTGACCCCACCAGAGCTGGCGGGATATGCACCAGTCTCGTATGTTAGTCAGCCAATGAACGTACGTATTTTCCCATCGTTTCGGATAGAATCTGATTTCATCGTCTTCCAGTGCTTTCAGGGCTTTATCAGCCAGTCCTTTCATTCGTACAAACCACTGATCCGACAGGTAAGGCTCAATAACCGTATTACAGCGATAGCAATGCCCGATTTGATGAACATGGTCTTTAATACTCTCAAGAAGTCCTTCGCTGCGCAAATCACTTATTACTGCGGCACGTGCAGTTTCCACGTCCAATCCCTGGTATTTCTCAGGAACACGGGCATTCAGCTTTCCTTCAGGTGAGAGAATATTTATCTGCTCAAGATTATGCCGTTTACCTATTTCCCAGTCATTAATATCATGAGCAGGAGTAATCTTGACCATTCCTGTACCAAAATCCATCGCCACATAACTGTCGGCTATTACAGGTATTTTTCTGTCAGTAAGCGGAAGCTTGAGCCACTTTCCAACCAGATCTCTGTAGCGATCATCTTCAGGATGCACGGCTACGGCAACATCTCCGAGCATCGTTTCAGGTCTTGTAGTTGCAATCGTAATATACCCGCTCTCATCAGCAAAAGGGTACCTGATCGTGTGCAGTTTACCCTGCTTCTCCTGATGCTCGACCTCATCATCCGACAGTGCAGTACCGCAGGCAGTACACCAGTTTATAAGATAGTTTCCCTTATATACCAGCCCCCTTTCATAGAGAGCTACAAACACCTCCCTGACCGCATCAGAAAGGCCTTCATCTAAAGTAAACCGTTCACGGGACCAGTCGCACGAAGAACCGATTTTTTTGAGCTGGTCAACTATAATCTTGTGGTGTCGATCTTTCACGCGCCAGGTTTCTTCTATAAAAGCTTCCCTGCCAATTTCATGTCGGCTGGTGCCACGGCTTCTCAGTTCCCGTTCAACAACATGCTGCGTTGCAATTCCCGCGTGATCCGAACCGGGAACCCATAGCGTGGGACGGCCAAGCATACGATTGTAGCGAATGAGAACATCCTGAAGGGTATTATTCAATCCATGCCCCATATGCAGAACACCTGTTACATTAGGGGGTGGTATTACAATAACAAAAGGATCCTTTTTCTCATTTTCATCGCTTCTCTCGTGAGGCTTAAAAAAACCATTCTCACTCCACTCCCGGTAAATTCTTTCTTCGAAATCAGCCGGGTTGTATACCTTTGCAAGTTTAACGGCTTCCATAATCAAGCAACTCCTTGTTGTGAGACCACGGGGGGTCTTCAATAGCCTTAACAGAATAATGAGGCTGACAAAATTATCGAAACTTCAAAATGTAATTTATTTGAAATTTTTTCAATAGTATCAAAAAGAACATGAGAATACAATCACAGACAGTGATGAGTCAAAAAAAATCAGCTGCCGCAATGGACAACTGATTCTTATGAAAAAGCAAGAAAAATTCAAAAAGGAATCTTCTTGAATTTTTCTCTAGCCGTGCTCTATTAAGGGGACTCAGTATCATCAGAAGCAGAAGCTTCCGGTTCTTCCTCGGCGGAAGGAACTGAGTCTTCCGGCACACTCTCTTCTTCAGCTGCTTCAACTTCACCAGCCTCGCTATCTGGAACAGCGGGTTGAGCTTCCTGCTCTGTATCTGCTTCCATGTCTGCTTCGGTATCAATACCTGCATCTTCTGCTTCTGCTTCTGCTTCTGCTTCTGCCGTCTCCGTTTCTTCTACGGGCTCCGCCGATTCCAGCGTCATCACTGGAATTGCATCAACTCCTTCTAAAGCCGGGCTTTCGGAAAACCCGGGAACAGGATTCATGAAGTTGGAACCAGTTATCGGTGAGTTCACTTTCAGCGGCTCAACGCTTTTCAATCTGAGGTCGACCTCAAATCCGCGCTCATCAAGCAGCTGCAGAATCTCTTCGATGGTCAAGTCCCTCATCGATCGTTCTACAGGGGACGCATCGGTTGCTACCACCGGGATCAGCGTTTTCTCGGCAGTTGCTTTATTATCGCTGCTTATTACCGGAATCTCAGGAATGTCGGAGCTCTTGACCCGTGCAGTAAAATATATTCCTGCAGCAAAAAGTATAACAAAGGCTGCGGCGGCTGCAAATACTACCGGTGCTTTGAAGGTAAACCGTTTTTCGATGATTTTTTCTTTAACCGATGAAACACAATGCTTTTCCAGATACTGCCATACTCTCTCTCGCTGCACTGAAAACTCATCTTCTCTGAGTCTTGCTGATTTGATGTCTGTCTCAAGATCCTGAAGCTGGTCGTATCGAGATTTGCAGGTTGCACAGTGAAGTAAATGCTCTTCAACTTGAGTTTTCCAAGGTTCGGCAAGTTCGCCGTCTATATATGTGGAAAGAACCTGATCATCAAAGCACATGAATTCCCTCCTGATCCAATAACTTTTCCAACTGCTGCTTTGCGCGGTGAACCCGCACTTTAACATTGCTTTCTGTTATGTTAAGAATATTCGCAATTTCTTTATAATTCAAGTCACTGTACTCCTTTAACACCAGTACAGCACGAAGTTTTTCCGGTAGCTGCTGGATTGCATTTCTAACCAACTCACATGTCTCGTTACCAATAACTGTTTCCTCACCGGTCTTGACAGAGGGAAGCGGCTGTTTCTTGATTTTATCTACAGCTGCCTTCTCCCTCCCCTTCCGCTTCACATAGTTGATGGATAGGTTTTTCGTGACCCTGATGAGCCAGTACTTTGCCTCATCAACCGACGGAAAGATCAGACCGCGATCGAAAAAGCGGATAAATGCCTCTTGGCAAATATCCTCGGAAGCATCCATATTATATGTCACATGGTAAGCCACTCTCATTATTACAGGAAATACTTCTTTATACACCTGCTTGAATGACTCTAATCCGCTGCTGTTAACTTCCATAAGCTCAACAATTATCCGCCTGAGATAGTTACACTTTTTTTCTCCAGGTTGTACCTGAAGCTGTGTCTTTAATTTCGATCCCCATTACCTGGAGTATATCACGTATTTCATCTGCACGGGAATAGTCTCTGACAGACCGTGCTTCAGACCTTTCACGCAAAAGTATTTCCACTTCTGCGTCTGTTTCCGGTTCAAGTCCCTTCCTCTCCTCAGAAGCACGTTCGAGCAAGGAAAGTCCAAACACACGGTCCATTTCTTTGATAAGCAACAGCTTTTCATCCGACTGCAGATCCTGATCCTTAATCACTTTCCACAAAACCGAAAGGCCGCGAGGCATATTCAGATCCCTTCCAATATACTCCTGAAACCGGGCAAGAAGGGATTTCCCCTTTTCTGAAATATACTTCCGGATATCCTGATCCTGAAGACCGCTCCGGTCTTCAGACTGCATGAGAAAATCGCTGACCCGCTCCAGGAGATTCAGTCTGGCATTGCGAGCAGAGTCCAGGGCATCAAAGGAAAACTGCAGCTGGGATCGATAATGAGCTCCCAGACAGAAATATCGATAATCCAGAGGATCGTACCCCTTCTCCTCCAGCAAAGACAATGTAAGGAACTCACCCTTTGATTTGGACATTTTTCCGCTGTCATCTATAAGAAATTCGCCATGCAGCCAATACTTCACCCATGGTTTTCCCGTGGCCGCTTCCGACTGGGCAATTTCGTTAGTATGATGAACATTAATGTGGTCAGTACCGCCGCAGTGTATATCAAACTGCTCACCAAGATACTTCATACTCATGGCACTGCACTCGATATGCCATCCGGGATACCCTTTTCCCCACGGAGAATCCCATACCATTGCCTGATTTTCAAACTTGGACCGGGTAAACCACAGGGCAAAATCCTTCGGATTGCGTTTATTCGTATCTACTTCAATTCTGGCACCGGACTGGAGCTCCTCCAGTCTGAGTCCTGCCATTTTGCCGTAATCGGGGAAGGTATCAATACTGAAGTAGACATTCCCTCCGGCTGTATAGGTATGCCCTTTCTCCTCGAGTCTCTGTATCAGCTTTATCATATCCTGGATATGGTCAGTGGCTTTGCAGGCAACAGTAGGCGGGATAATATTTAATTTTTTCGTATCCCGGAAGAAAGCATCGGTATAGAAACCTGCTATTTCCCAGACACTTTTCCCGCTTTCACGGGATGACTTAACCATTTTATCCTCGCCTTCATCGTTATCTCCGGTAAGGTGTCCCACATCTGTAATATTCATAACATGCTTCACCCGGAAGCCGGAATATTCCAGAACTCTGCGCAGAAAGTCCTCAAAGAGATACGTACGAAGGTTACCAATATGAGCATAATTATAGACTGTAGGACCACAGGCATACATTGAAACAACCTGTTCTTCAAGAGTTTCAAACTCCTCAAGGGTGCGGTCGAATGTATTGTATAAAGTCATTTGCATCGATTATCTCCTAACGTCTCCTGCCGGAACCAGATACCTGATGTCTGAGTCCTGATGTCTTATGTACTGCATGATGCATGGCGCTTGCAACCCCTTGGAAACAAAGCCGCTTCAATGGCAGTCAATCGACCATTGAAAGCTTATATAGACAATTTCAAAATGTAATCTTTTAAAAATTGTCGATATAACCGGTTTTACGCAAGATATAACCACATACCACGTCGTTTACTATCTGCAGGACATTGCACAATTATAAAAAATGGATTCTATCACTATCCGGATGCTGTTTCAAGTTACCCCTTTTTTAAAAGAAAACCAATAGTCCGACTGTAAATCTCTCTTGAAAACTGGAAGCCCTTCCAACCCACTTCCGACCCGCTCTTCAACTGATAAAGCAACGATAAAATACGTAGTTGTGCGACAGTATTATATATTTGCGTAAAATTCATTAATAATCTACAATATTCGAGTGATTGAAGAAGTAAAAAGATTCCTTGATAATCATGCTGTTCATGAGGAAGTGGAAAGCCATATCCCTCTTGCTCCGTTAACGTCGCTGCATTGCGGAGGGCCGGCAGATATTCTTATTCGCCCTAAATACATGGCATCAGTCATGGAAGTTTTGAGAATAGGAAAAATCTTGGGAATCCCCGTAACGTTGTTAGGCAATGGAACAAATGTGCTGATACCTGACGAAGGTTTGCGAGGAATTGTCCTTCTGACGACCGGATTGAAACAGATTGCCGTTAAACCGGGAGAGCTTACAGCCGAGTGCGGGGTTTCTGTTAATAATCTTTGCAGAACAGCAGCTGGGAAAGGATTCAAAGGTATTGAACGACTTTACGGCATCCCGGGAACAGTAGGAGGAGCTGTATTGGGAAACGCAGGGTGTTTCGGAAGCGAAATATCTGATACCATTGCCTGGGTTGAAACATTGCTTGAAAATGGGAATATTTACGTATTCAGCAAGGAAAAGGCAGGCTTTTCCTATCGCAGCTCACTTATAGGAAAGAATTCCAGAATGATTACCCGAGTCTGTTTTTCGCTGCCGGAAAGGGCTGATCCAAAACTTCTCGGGAAGACGCATCAGGAATATGAGGAGATGCGTCGTACTAAAGGACATTACCGGCATCCTTCGGCCGGATCTGTATTCAAGAAGCCGGTTACTGGCAGGAAGAGCAGATATTACGGCATGTCTGCCGGAGAACTGATAGAGATGGCTGGGCTGAAGGGAGTATCGCAGAATGGGGCACGAATTGCTGAATATCACGCCAATTTTATTATCAATCCGGAATCCCGGGCTCATTCTTCCGATATTCTGGATTTGATAACTCTGGCGCGCAGAAAGGTAGAAGAAAAGACCGGAGTTCTTCTTGAATGTGAACTGCGGATACTTCAGGAAAACGGTCAGCCCTTGAATCTTCAGTAAAATCGAGATAGGGATAGGGATCGGGATCGGGATAGAGATAGAGACAGGGAAAAAGGAGATACATTATGAGCAACATTCTTGAACATTACCTTGAATATCAGGAAAAAATGTCTCCCCAGGAAAAGCGGTTGTATTTGCATGACATCGCTTTTTCCGATCTCCTTGATGCCTGGGAGGAGCTGGATGCCGAAAACGCCCTCAGGGTGTTTGTTGATCTTCCACTGGATATCAGAACCGATTTATTTACTGAACTAAGCGAAAGCGAGCAGGAATTTATTCTATCCAACCTTTCAATCCAAAGCAAAAAAACGCTGTTCAAGATGATGGAGCCTGACGATCTCGTTGACATCATGCAGAGCGCTTCAAAAGAGGTTCGCGACGCAGTCTGGGAAAACCTGAGCGATGAAAGCAAGCGGGAAATGCTTTTTCTACTCCGGTATGATGAGGACGATGCTGCCGGTTTGATGACTCCGCGTTTTCTTGCTGTCCAGTCCCGTATAACGGTTGCCCAGGCTATTCAGTTTATCAGGGGAAAATGCGATTCGGTTGAATATCTCTTCAGTATTTATATTATTGACAATCTGGAACGTCTGATCGGCAGCATTACGATGAAGGAACTTCTGTCCGCATCTGATGCAGCAAAAATTTCCGAACTGATTAAGGAAAAGCCAGTCAGCGTCTACGAAGATACCGACCAGGAGGATGTGGCCAGAGTTATGGAGGATAACGACCTGGCTGCCATCCCGGTAATTAGCCATGACCATGTTCTGATAGGTATCGTTACGTTTGATGATATTATCGATGTTATACGGGAAGAGCAGACCGAGGATGTCTATAAGATGGGTGCTATGGGAGGATCGTCAGCATCCTATATGGACAGCTCGATCTGGGCGCTGGTACGTAAGCGAATCCCCTGGCTTATCATTTTGCTTCTTCTGGGAACGATCTCGGCAAATATTCTCGAGCGGTACGAAACATTGATGGTTGGAGCTGCCTTTCTGATCATTTTTATGCCGGTTATTACCCAGACAGGAGGCAACACCGGCAGTCAAGCTTCCACGCTGATGATTCGCGGACTGGCCACAGGAGAAATTCAGTTTCGGGAAATCCTGAAAATCATCGGTAAAGAGTGTTTAATCGGCATTGTACTGGGACTGGCAACTGGTTTTGTCATTATCTTTCGCAGTATCTTGCTCCCTCCCCAGGTTGATATTTTTCAGGGAGCAGTAATCGGAATAGCCCTGGCATTTGTTGTCCTCATTTCGAATATTCTGGGTATAGCCGCTCCGCTGCTGATCCACCGGGCGGGATTTGACCCGACAGTCATGTCAGCCCCTCTCATGGCAACCCTGATCGATATTTGCGGATATGCCATCTATTTCGAAACAGCACGTTGGCTGCTCAAGCTTTAGCATGGCTCAGCACCGCGACTGTCAGTGTTACAGTGCTGCCTGAAAAACTGCTTTTACAACACCATCCAAATCCCCGGAAAGCGTCAATTTTGCCGAAGGCAGACTGATAGTTATTTCAGCACCGGCATCCCGATCGGATGCTGTAATATCTACATGAAAAACCAGGACTAAACTGGTTCCTGCAAGCTTTACGGCACCCCCACTGCGAACTGAAACAGTTTTTCTGTTATTGATCTGATAGTTTGCATAAGCTGAAATCTCAAGAGGGCTTTTTGAGTACTTTCCGGAAATATCAAATTTCCTTGCTATATTTATGGAATATTCTCCCGATGAATAATGATAAGCAAGAGAGTCTTTGAGACGTATATCAATCGGTGAATGCCGCAGGAGCAGAGATGCGGCATAGGTTCTCGATGACAATTCTTCAGGTGCTACATACTGGTTATTGAGGTACAGAACTTCCTCAACTTCAATAGACAGCTTCATGAGCTCAGATATTGTCAGCATAGCACTGCCTGCATGCTGGGCACTTATTGCTGAGCTGGCCTTTCCAAGGAGTATCGGGTAGGCATCTGTATAGATACTCTGCATATAATTACAGGAAATAGAACCAGCACTTCCGCGGACAAAACCGAAGATTGCTGTTCCTGGAGCTGCGGCTTTGTCAAATGAGGCAAGCAGGGTTATACCGCTTCCTCCCAGACGGGTTTCCCGGTAGAATCCGAGTGCTGCCGTGAGACCATTCTGAGAAGCTGCGCGCCCAAACGGATTCTGCTGGTATAATGAGTCAGATTCCCCATTAATCCTTGCCTGCTCGAGGAGACCATGCCGTACAATGCCGACTTGAATAGTTTCCTCAGCCGCAGCCACCTCTTTATGTTCATTTCTGTCCTTGCTGGGCATATCACGCACCATCCCTGCAAATATTCCCATTCTAAAGCTTGTTAAATCGTTATACCCGGGAGGAATCCCGTAGAGACTTATGCTCAGCTTCTCCACCCCTCCAGTCTGTCCGATATTGTACGAAACAAAACCTCCGGGGGGTATACCGGCTGAATGATCAGAGGAAAATGGGTACCTTGACACTGAAAATGTAGGCAGCCTTGCGGTGCCGGCAACTGCGGCGAGGGCAAAGGGGTTCTCAGCCAGACGGGGAAGCCCGGAAGCATACAGTGTCCCCAATCCTGAGCTGACGCTTTCGAATGTACAGGATGCAGCTAATTCCATTTGTTCAGGTTTCTGCCAGGTACTGCCGACCAGGAATTTCCACTCATCCATCCGTATATCAACAGCAGTTGATAACTGCGGCTGTTTCCCGTTCTGTGGCAGCTGTAGAACGATACTGAGTTTTACTTGCGGCGATTTTCGGCTGCCCTCCAAATCCTGGGCATTTGCTCCTGCTGAAACTGATAAGACAATAAGCAGAAAACTGATAAACTGTTTTTGGTTTTTCTTCATATAAATATAGACTAAAAAAAACCACCTAAAAATTCAGGTTTGATGAAAATTTATTGAATTTTTTTTTTGTAAATGTAACAATAACTTCCGGAAAGCGGATCACCAGTGGTCGGTGTCTGTCGGGAAAGACTTTTTGTCTGATATTCTGCAGTATGCTTGTTCCGATTCCGGAAAACGTAGTATAGTGATAAACATAGTTTAGTGAGGCAGCAGAAGCTAACCTCAAATAATTGAATTTTGTGCGGAGGTATTCAGCATGGTGATCATGACCTTGAATTGCGGCAGCTCTTCTGTTAAGTACCAGGTCTATGACTGGAAGAATCGTGATGTTCTGGCGGTAGGCGTTATAGAACGCATTGGGCAGGATGCTTCTTCCATCGAACATAAGTACAATAATGAAGAAATTGTCAGGGAATTCTCATGTCCTGGTCATAAAGAGGCTATCCAATTGATTCTCGCCATGATAACTGATAAAAAACATGGCGTTCTTGGTGATATTTCCGAGATAAGGGCTATAGGGCATCGCGTCGTTCACGGAGCTGAAGTATTCAAGAAATCGGTAATTATTGACGAAGCTGCCATGGAAACCTTTGCCTCGCTGGTTCATTTAGCACCGCTGCATATGCCGGCAAATATCCTGGGAATCAAGGCTGCAAAAGAAGTTCTTCCTGATATCACGCATTGCGCTATCATGGATACGGCCTGGCACCAGACAATGCCCCAGGAGGCCTTCATGTACGCCGTTCCAATGGAGTGGTACAAAGACTACAATATACGTCGATATGGGTTTCACGGTACTAGCTATATTTATACAGCAAAGCGCGCTGCTGCCCTGCTGGGTTTGGATCCCATGGAAACCAATCTGATTATTGCGCATATCGGAAACGGTGCATCAATATGCGCCGTAAAAAACGGTGTCTGCATTGACACTTCGATGGGATTTACTCCTTTGGAGGGTCTTATTATGGGAACCCGCTCGGGAGACATTGATCCCGCCATAATTCCCTTCATGATAGATGCTGCGGATATGACGGCAAAGGAAATGGATACCGTGCTTAACAAGCGGAGCGGACTTCTTGGTATTACCGGAAGCATGACTGACCGTCGGGATATACGAAAGAGTGCAGCTGAAGGGGATAAGAGAAGTCAGCTGGCTATCGATATGGAATGCTATCGTTTGAAAAAGTATATCGGGGCATATGCCGCTGCTTTGGGAAAAGTGGATGCGGTTGTTATGACTGCCGGGGTCGGCGAGATGGCTTCACACATTCGGCTTAAGGCGCTGTCAAATCTTGAAAATCTGGGAATCTATCTGGATACAGATAAAAACGAAAAGGCTCTATGCCGCAATGCGGAACTGGAAATATCAGAGAAGGGTTCCCCGGTACGGGTTTTTGTCATTCCTACTGACGAAGAATTAGTAATGACCGAAGATACCCATGCCCTGCTTGACGGATCCTACGACGTTCATACCATCTTCAAATATAGTTTCCAAAACCCGAACTATGAAAACAAGGCCAGAAAGGCGGCCTTGGCAAGAGAACTGGTTCGCAAACCCTATCTCAAGGATTTAGTAGTCTACCCGCCGCAAAACGCAGCCCGCTGACGCTGACCCGGGCTGCGGCAGCACAGCTTATTGACGAAATTCAGGAAATATTGTAGTGTCATTTCTTGTGATGCATCACAAGAAATTTCTCAAAGGGGGTCAAGGGAAACCATGCCATCACCTTCGCTCGCGGAAACATTGTATGACAAAATCCTGGAACTGCTGCTTGACGGCAGTCTTCAGCCCGGCACCCTTATTAACCGGCGTGAATTTGCTTCCGAGTACCAGGTAAGCGTTACACCGGTTACTGAGGCGTTTTCCCGACTGGAGTATGACGGTTTTCTAGAAACCCTACCCCGCAAGGGAACGCAAGTACGGCTGGTAACAAAGGAAAGCGTTGTAGATAATTTTATTCTGCGGGATGCGATTGAAGCTAAAGCTGCTCGTATGTATTATGGGGAGCCCATACTCAGCAGTCTTCCTTCGCTGCTTGATTTTGCCCGCCAGGTTAATGATGCTCCGGATGATCACCTCCAGGACTGGAAAACAGAAATCAATTTTCATCACCGCCTGGTTGAACTGGCAAATTGCCGCCCTCTTATTGAGACCTATGAACGTACCATGCATCTCAGCATGTTTTACGGTATGAATCAGTATATTCCTGAAAATCTCAAGAGTTCCCGGGATGATCATATTGCCCTGGTACGCAATCTGGCTGCCGCAGAAACAGCCGAAAATGCAGAAAGTATTATCCGGGAACATGTCTGGTACGGAAAACAGTATCTGATAGAAGGCAAACGCCTGTAGCAAGCCGTAGGGAGAGCCGAATATGAACATAGTAGTATTAGATGGTTATACGCTTAATCCCGGCGACCTGACCTGGGAAGGACTGCAGCAGCTTGGCAATCTTACGGTCTACGACCACACTGATCCTTGCGATATTGTGCAGCGTGCATCAGAAGCTGATATTCTGCTGACCGACAGTGTTCCGCTGAGTGCAGAAACCATATTCAAGCTTCCTGAACTTCGGTATATTGCAGTTATGGCCACTGGCTATGACGGCATAGATATGCAGGCGGCTGCAGAACAAGAAATTACAGTCTGCAATATTCCCTCCTACGGCACCCAGTCTGTTGCCCAGATGGTCATAGCTCACATGCTTAATTTCTGTCATCATCTTACGGAACATAGTTTCAGTGTCAAGGCAGGAGACTGGACAGAAAGTTCCGGCTACTGCTACTGGAATTTTCCGCAAATAGAGCTGGCAGGACTCACCCTCGGAATAATCGGATTCGGGCGAATAGGCCAAAAAACAGCAGATCTGGCTCAGGCTTTCGGTATGCATATCCTGGCCTATGATCCAGCAGTCAGTGACCAATCACACCGCCCCTCATTTGAGTGGGCCAGCATGGACCAGATTTTTTCTGAATCAGACTTCGTATCGCTCCATACCCCGCTTCTGCCGGAAACAGAAAGAATAATAAATCGCAGTAATCTTGTGAAGATGAAAAAAAGCGCATTCCTTATAAACACTTCACGGGGTCGATTAATACATGAGGAGGATCTGGCCAGGGCCTTGCGGGAGCAGGTTATAGCTGGAGCGGGTCTTGATGTTCTCTCTGAGGAACCGCCGGCTGCCGACAATCCCCTGCTGCACGCCCCTCACTGCTTCATTACTCCGCACATTGCCTGGGCGACCAGGTCTGCCCGGACAAGACTGATGGAAACGCTTGTTGAAAATGTTTCTGCTTGTATTGCTGGCAAACCGATAAATAAAGTTTTACCATAGTATAAAGGATGGAAATGTATGAAGATTGTTGCTGCCCCTGATTCATTTAAAGGAAACCAGTCAGCTCTTGCTGTTGCCGAAGCAATAGAACGCGGAATACATCGCTTTGACAGCTCCATAGAGGTAATTAAAATCCCGATGGCGGACGGAGGAGAGGGAACAGTTGATGCAGCGTCCTCCATGGCAGGAGGCAGACTCGTAAAACTGACAGTCAGCGGTCCTCTTGGGGATCCAGTGGAGGCTGAGTATGCGTTCATCGAAGAGAGCCGGACAGCAATAATCGAAATGGCGGCAGCTTCAGGGCTTCCTCTGGTTCCAGAAAATCGTCGGGACCCATCACTGACCACCACCCGGGGAACCGGGGAACTCATGATGCATGCAGTCAATAACGGGTGCACAAAAATTATTCTCGGTATCGGGGGCAGTGCCACTAATGACGGCGGTCTGGGTGCGGCTTCGGTTTTCGGTGCCCGTTTTTTTGACGCCGAAGGCCGAGAAACTGGTATTACTGGCAGTTCTCTGCAGGAGATAAAAGCAATCGATATTTCCGGCATGGACCCGAGAATTGCAAAAGTCGAAATCCTGACTGCCTGTGATGTGAAAAATCCATTCCATGGTCCCGATGGGGCTGCTTACGTCTATGGTCCGCAGAAAGGTGCAGACAGCGCAATGGTTGAGAAGCTGGATAAGGGACTCAAGAACCTTGCCGGCGTGATACGTGATTCCCTGGGTATAGAAATTGCCAACATACCGGGAGCCGGTGCAGCCGGAGGATTAGGAGGGGGTCTTGTTGCTTTTTTCGGTGCAAAGCTGAAATCCGGGATTGAACTGCTGATCGAGGCTACCGGTCTTGAAAAGGCCCTCGAAGGGGCTGATCTTGTTATTACAGGCGAAGGGAAAACGGATTTCCAGACCGCTTTCGGGAAGGTTCCTGCCGGGGTTGGCGCGGCGGCAAAACGGCGTAATATTCCGGCGGTCTGCTTTTCCGGAGCCTTGGGAAAACAGGTCGAGGCTCTCTACCCGGTCGGGATAACTGCCCTTTTCAGTACGGCAAACCGAGAAATGACCCTGCAGTATGCCATCGAGAACTCTCTCGAGTTGATAGAACAGGGGGCGGAAAATATTGTCCGCTTATTCTATGCCGGTATGCAATCTCAAAAATCAGCGAAACAGGGAAGCTGAACCCACTTTTTCGGCGGTCTCCTCCCCAGCGAGAGCTGTCAGCAGTTCAAGACCGAAACCGGAAGCAAATCCAGGCCCGCGTGCTGTTATAAGGTTTCCATCCCTCATTACCGGCTCTTCCCCGAAAGTACAGTCCGGTGCATACGATTCGGCTCCGGGATAGCAGACTGCTTTGCGTCCATCGAGAATGCCGAGCTTACCGAGAACCACTGCCGGGGCAGCGCATATTGCCCCGATAACAGCGCCTTCGTTGAACTTCCTTATTATCAATTCGTTCAGTTCCCAGGATTCCGAAAGATTGCGTGCGCCCGGCATCCCGCCGGGCAGGATTACTGCATCAACATCGTAAAAATGCTCAACCATTGTTAACTGAGTATCGGCTTCGACAAGTATGCTGTGTGATCCGGTAATGCTGGTGCCGCCGATTCCGACAATTGTTACTTCAACTCCGCCCCGTCGGAGCAGGTCAATTGGAACAATAGCCTCTATCTCCTCAAATCCTTCCGCCAGAAATACTGCTGCTTTACTCATTTTACCACTCCTCCTTATCGTCAAGACCTGCATACGCTTTAAGCATGATTCTTTCAGTCTCCTCCCACCCTATGCAGGCATCTGTTATAGAAACCCCATAGGCCAGAGTACTGATGTCGGCGCCGATTGTCTGGTTCCCCTCGAAAAGGCTGCTTTCCAGCATAAAACCTTTTATGTACTGATAGCCATCCGCTTTCTGGTCAATAACCGAACGCAGAACGCGAGCCTGACGACGGTATTTCTTATTCGAATTAGCATGGCTGCAGTCGATAATTATGGAGGGGGAAACGCCTGCTTTCTCCATCAGCCTGGCAGCTTTCTCTACATCTTCCTCATAATAGTTCGGTCCGCTGGTTCCGCCCCTGAGGATAAGATGGCCGGTCGGGTTTCCAGTTGTCCGTACGACGGAACTTTGACCATATTTATCAATACCGATGAAGCTTGCCGGATTGGATGCGGATTTTATGGCATCTACAGCAATAGTCAGGTTCCCGCTTGTGCTGTTTTTGAAGCCGACGGGAACTGAGAGTCCGCTTGCCAGGTTCCTGTGTGTCTGGCTCTCGGTTGTTCGGGCACCAATTGCAGCCCATGCCACGAGATCATCGATATATTGAGGAACTATGGGATCCAGCATCTCACAGCCGACCGGAAGCCCCGTTTCTGTTATCGAAATCAGGATGCTTCTGGCCATTTCCAGCCCGTCTGCTATGCGGTATGAGCCGTCCAGATAGGGATCCAGTATAAGTCCCCGCCAGCCGAGAACGGTCCGAGGTTTCTCAAAATAGGTCCGCATAACAACAAAAATCCGGTCGGAGATTTTCCCGGCCAGCTCCTGGAGACGTTCGGCATACTCCAAAGCGGCCTGTTTGTCATGGATGGAACAGGGGCCGACAATGGCTAAAAGCCTGGAATCTGTTCCCTGCAGGATATTGGTGATTATCTGCCGCTGTTTTTCAACCTGCTTGAGCACTATTTCACTGGCCGGATGTCTTTCTAGAAGTTCTTGAGGACTGATAAGCTGTTCAAAAGCTTTAATTCGCAGGTCTTGTATATTTTTCACAATTGTATTCTCCCGAATGAGTGCCATCTTTCCCGACAGGTAAACAGTATCCAATTTCCGGCGGATTTGTAAAGACTGATGAGACTGATTTGCTCGGAACAAGGACCATCCGACTGAATTTTCCCAGGTCAGTGTTTATCCGAGAATTCCGGTGTACATGCCGTTTTTTTCGCATACTGATATGCTTAGTCCAATTTTTTCGAGACGGCGACAGGCTTCTGCTGCATGCAGTGCGGTATTATTTGTTCCGGAAAGGTGGCAAAGATAGATTTTCTCCGGCTTCCGCAGATTCTCACGGTAAAGGTCTTCGAGAAAATCAGCTGCATGTTCATTAGAAAGATGTCCTTTTACCGATGCTATCCTTCTTTTCAGAAAGCCTGGATAGGGTCCTTCTCGCAGCAGATCATTATCATAATTTGCCTCGAGGAAGAGCACATCGGACTCTGCCGCGACAAGGCGCATTTCAGGGGTTACTACACCGGTATCGGTTATAATGACAAAAGTGCTGCTGCCGTTGGATATTCTATAGCTGATAGACCAGGGGGAGTCGTGGCTGATGGCAAAAGGGGTAAAGCTGAATGTTCCGACTTGATAGCTGTTCCCGGTTTCAACAGGAAAAATCCGGGGCTGCAGGTTCAAAACAACGGCATTAACGGGCTGGTTTTTGTGCATAGCTACCGGTATTCCAAACTTTCTTGCCGCTGCCCCTACTCCCCGTACATGGTCGGTATGGGTATGGGTGAGAAGGATCATTACCAGTTTAGTGCAGTCGTGGCCTGCTTCTTCCGCCCGTCTGATCAGTTCACGGACTGAAAATCCATTATCTACCAGCAGGGCGGCAGTGTCATCTTCGAACATGTAGGCATTTGCCGTCGAACCGCTTCCAAGTACCGAGTATCTCACAGGTCTGACGCTCCTTACTGCCTGTCACTGATAAGCAGCATATCGAGAGTTTCCTTATCAGGTCTGATAAAAACTTTTCCCGCTTTTCTTACGATCGGCACTTTGATCAGTTCTGGATTTTCCAGCATTTCTTCCAGTGGATCGTAGTCCAGATAGGCATACCCTTTCTCTTTGTAGAACTTGCTCTGCATGTCAACCATATCCTGGGGGTCACGCCCGCTGCAGATATTCTGCAGTTCTCCAGCGGTCAGGGGATACTGCAAGAGATCGGCAAACTGATAAGGAATCGAACGCTCACGACAGTAACGTATAATTTTCTTTGTTTCATTGTCTTTTTTAGTCCCGATTATTCTGCATATGCCAAGGTTTTTGCTGCTCATAAACGCCTCCCTGATAAAGCGGTTGTTTGCCGGCTGTTGACTAACAGTTTCAGACAATTCGAATACTTGTACTCTACAGGAGCTTCAGCTATTGTGCAATGTTCTTTGAGGAACATTCGGGCGCAGCCTTAACGCGCAGGCTTCATTTTTGCCGACTCATTGAAAGTTTTTTGTATTTAGAACGCTGTACTCCGGATGAAATCTTTAAAATTCGAGCTTTTATCTATATAATGCTAAAACGGGTCACGAGGAAACGGCACATATACTGAACACAGAGCAGCGATGCAGGCTTGCATTGCCCTATAACAAGGAGCTGGACATGGCACAAAGAATCTCTCATCTGCTGCAGGCAGATCCTTCCGATACTCTCATTACCGTCGAAGGATGGGTAAGGACAAAGCGTGATTCCAAGAATTTCTGCTTTTTCGAGCTGAACGACGGGTCTTCTTTAAAAAACCTTCAGATTGTCCTCGACAAAACCACGGAAGATATTTCGGAGGAGATAGACCGCGTGTCAACCGGGGCAAGCGCAGTCTTTACCGGAATCCTGGTAGAATCGCCGGGGAAAAACCAGTCGATCGAACTGCAGGCAAAAACCCTCGAAGTGCTTGGAGAGGCTCCAGCAGATAGCTACCCCCTCCAGAAGAAACGGCATTCATTCGAATTTCTTCGGGAAATTGCACATCTGCGGCCCCGCACCAACACGCTCGGTGCTGTTGCCAGGGTTCGTAACGCTATGAGCATGGCCATACATAACTTTTTTCAGGAACGCGGCTTCTATTATATCCATACTCCCATAATCTCAGCATCTGACTGTGAGGGAGCCGGTGAGATGTTTCAGGTAACAACCCTTCCCCTTGATGCAGTCCCCAAAAATGCGGAAGGCGGAGTGGATTATACCAGTGATTTCTTCGGAAAGCAGGCTAACCTGACGGTCAGCGGTCAGCTCGAGGCGGAAATATATGCCCTGGCCCTGAAAAATGTCTATACCTTCGGTCCGACATTCAGGGCCGAGAACTCCAACACCAGTCGTCACCTGGCAGAATTCTGGATGATTGAACCAGAAATGGCGTTCTGCACTTTAGAGGGCGATATGCGCGTGGCTGAAGATTTTCTCAAATCAATCTTTTCCGAAGTTCTAAGGGTATGCCCCGAGGATATGGACTTTTTCAGCAAATGGATTGAGAAGGGATTAGCTGAATCACTCCAGTCAATTGTGGAAAAACCGTTTATTCATATGCCATATACCGATGCCGTCAAAGAGCTGCAGCAGGCCCCTGTTACGTTTGACTACCCGGTGAGCTGGGGAGTCGACCTGCAGTCGGAACATGAGAAATATCTTACTGAACAAGTCTGCAAAGGTCCGGTAATCGTGACCGACTATCCCCGTAAGATTAAAGCTTTCTATATGAAATTGAATGATGATGAAAAAACGGTGCGAGCTATGGATGTTCTGGTTCCGCGACTGGGTGAGATTATCGGCGGCAGTGAGAGGGAAAACCGCTACGATCTTCTCCTGAACAGGATCCGCACCATGGGACTCAACGAAAAGGATTACTGGTGGTACCTTGATCTGCGCAGGTACGGCAGTGTCCCGCATGCCGGGTTCGGACTCGGTTTTGAACGGGTAATCCAATACGTAACCGGAATGCAGAATATCAGGGATGTTAT
>JAIPFR010000027.1 GCA_021736525.1 Spirochaetia bacterium | reverse complement strand
CAATTTCGGTGGGAATCATATATCCTGAACGGCTGTTGCTTCCAATGTCTTCACGAAGCATGAGCTGGTTGAGAGAGAATACGATATCCTCAGCGGTAAGGTCGTCGCCGTCGGACCATTTCAGCCCCTCTTCGATCTCGACAGTTACCGTAAGCTCATCTCCAGATACCACGTAAGACTTGCCGAAGCCTTCGTTAACTTTGTATTCCAAGGTGAACTGATCACGTCCGATCGCGCCGGCTGTCAGGAAGTCCGTTACATCAGTGGTGGAAGTTTCAGCAGCAACAACTCCATTAAGAGTCTTAGGCTCACTCCCAAATGTGGATCGAACAAATTCACCGCCCTGCTTGCCGAGTTCCCAGCCCGTGCTGAAATCAACTGGTACCAGTTCTGCCGGGGTGTCTCCGACAACCTCTGCCGGTTCAGCTTCTTCCGCTTCCTCAGCTGCCGCTGCTTCCTCAGCTGCTGCTGCTTCTTCAGCTTCTTTAGCTTCCGCCGCTGCCACTTCTTCCTCTGCAACATCTCCAGTCTCGACAGCATCAGCTGTATCGACAAACTCTTCAGTAACTTTTTCATCTTTGCCGCCGCAGGCAATCAATGAAAAGACTAGAAGTACAGAAAGCAGAATTAACAAAGTTCTCTTCATATTATTTTCCTCCTATGCATTTGGGATCAAATACCTATGCATGCTATTGATATAGATTATACGTTTTTAGGTAGCCCGTCAATAAAATGTCTTAAAGCAGCTGCATAATTAATCACAATATGACTGAAAACCACGTTCTCAGCCGCATCTTAAAATCCGTGACAGACTTCATGATCCTTCACTATGTATCATAGCAGAAATTCCTCAGCTAATAAAGAAATATTTCCGTTTTCTCAAAACTTGTCCTTCTGTTGCGCTGACCACCTTGAAATCCCTGAAATAACCATATATACAGATAGAACTTGAGTCAGCACTTTGCAGTGTTCCGAAACGAAAAAGGATAGCGCGATGCACCCAAAACTGGCAGAAATAGAAGAAAGACTGCGAAAAATAATGGATGAACTGGATGCATATCTTGAAAAGCGTTACGGAAGTAGTTTTTCGCTCCATCCGAACCGTCTCCCTCAGGGAGCTGCCTCCAGCCCCTCTTATGACGGACTTTTCAGCGTGCATGCAAAATTCTCTCTTGGGTATGGTTCACAGACAGGCAGAGGATACGTGCTGCACATCAGCCTCTCCACCCTGGAAAAAGTGCCTGAAGAAACTCGCAAGGAAATAGAAAAAGATGCAGTGGGAAAAATGAACGCCATGATACCCGATTATTTTCCCGAACGTGAAATCCAGGTCTCGAGAGACGGCAATATATACAAAATTGTTGGAGATTTCTCCCTGGGCGAGGTATAAGCCGGCAGGTGAAGCTTTCAGTCATTCAGTGGAACCGTCTGCAGCTGCGAAACGGGCTGCCAGACCTGCCAGGAGCTTTGAGGCTCCGGCAATAAAAATCCGGAAGTTCAGTGGTTTTCTCCCCTCTGCATCATCAGAAATAATCCGGACCTGGGAAAAGGACACTCCTGCGCCGGATGCGGCTGCAGCAGCGGCAAATCCCTCCATATCTACTGATAACACCTGCTTATCGCTGAACAAGGCTTCATAATCGGGATAAATTTCCGGTGACATGAATTTATCCGCAGTTCCTGTTGTTCCATAAAAAATATTTCCATTCAGCGCTCCCTCATCGCGCATCAGGTCGGCATCTCTTAGGATGGTACCGGCAAACATGCTGTCAGTTGACTGGATGCCCGCTGAAGGGCCGGGCAGCTTGCTCCAACCCATTGACCGACACCAGATCTCAGTATCATACTGAATTATCTCCCGGGATACAACAATATCATTAATCCGCAGTTTGCTTGAGACCGCACCGGCAATCCCGATAAATATAATACGTGAAGGCCTGAACCTCCTCACCACTGCCTCGGTGACCAGATATGCGTTCAATTTTCCGATACCGGTACAGCAGGCGACAACTTCTTCCTCCTTCTCAACTGTCTTTTCGCCGGCACCCACGGCCTCTCCGCTCCTGCTCAACCTGCCGACCGAACAGATAACCTCTGCAGAGCCGCAAAGAAGCCGATGTTCAGCTGGGAAGTGCAGATTTCTGCGCAAAGCGGCAAGTTCTCCCGGAAATGCAGAAAGGACAGCAATCATTGAAGCTCCTAATCCACCAGCTCGTAAGTACTTATAGGAACGGGCTCAAGAAGTGAACTCAGCACACGTTCCAGCAGTACCCCGTTGCGGGCAGGCACTCCCTTGCCATAGGTAGTACGGATAGCCTTGAATACAAACTGGACAGCACGGTCGATAGCTTCAGGAAAGCTGTCACCGGTCAGCAGGCTGCCCATAATGACACTGGCAAACATATCACCGGTTCCCGGATATGATGCAGGCAGGTATTCACAACATACTTTCCAGAACGTTTCATCAACGCGATTATAGGCATAAACTGAACTGAAGTTTTCACGCCCTCGAACGGGAATACTGGTTATGATGACCTGCCCGGGACCCAGATCGGCCAAAGCTCTGAGATCATTCTTAATCTCTTCGCTCTCCAATTCATGCTGCATCGGCTTATCGAGAAGCAGGGCTGCTTCTGTGTAGTTCGGGGTAATAATATCAGCCTTACGTACAAGATTACGCATTCCTGCAACCAATTCCGGAGTAATCGTTCCGTAGGTTTCTCCGTCATCTCCCAGCACCGGATCGACAAGAATCAGCGCATCGGAAAGCTCCCGTGAGTGATCAATAAAATCAGATACAATTGATATCTGCTTCGAGGAACCGAGGAAACCCGAATACACCCCGTTAAAGCTGATGCCGAGTTTTTCCCAGTGAGCAATTATACCTTTCATGGAATCTGTCAGGTCCAGGAAATAATAGTCTTCAAAACCACTGGTCTGGGTTGACAGCAGGGCCGTCGGCAGAGGGCAAGCCTGTATTCCCATTACGGACAATACCGGCAGAACTATCGTAAGCGAAGATCGACCAAATCCGGATAAATCATGCACAGCTGCTATTCTCTGCGTATGCTGCTTGGCTGCGGCAATTTCCATACTTCTCCCTCTTTATACCTTCACGTTGAAAGCCTCTCCTATGATACTATCCTGTATCAGCGCCTCAAGGCAACAACCCGATATACTACGAAGGAAATTTAAAGCAGCCGCTTTCTGTTTAACAGCCGCTTTCTGTTTAACAGCCGCTTTCTGTTTAACAGCCGCTTTCTGTTTAACAGCCGCTTTCTGTTTAACAGCCGCTTTCTGCCAGCTTTACAGCCTGGAGTTGGAACGATATACTTTATCACCTGACTGGAGGAAACCTATTATGCAGTATATAGACCCTGCAACCAGCCTGGCTGTTGCAGACCCTGAACACAATCCTGTTTACGAAGCCTGTCATACGTTCAGTGCTGATAGTGAGAGCCGGGACACAGCTTCCCTGGACTCTGCGGCAGCCGGAATGATTCTCTCCGTTTCCGGCTGGAGAAAAATTTTTGCAGCAGACGGTGATGGTGAGAGCAGCAGTCCTCGCCTTTCTGCTGCTGACACCCTGCTCGCGGCAGCGGCGGCGGCGGCTTTCGCCGACCACCTTCTTGCAGAAAACGCTGGAACGAAACCCATTGAGATAGTGCTGGGAATGGATTCCCGCCCTACGGGCCCGTCGATAGCAGATGCGGCCGCCAGAATATTCCTTGCAAAGGGGATCCGGCTTCGCCATCTCTTCATCTCAGCCGCCCCGGAACTGATGGCGTATACGGCAACGAACGGATCATCCGCCGGATTCTTTTACGTAACAGCCAGCCACAACCCCATAGGCCATAATGGTATAAAATTCGGCAGGGGCGGCGGAGTCATTGACAGGATTGAGGCCGGGAAACTCATAGAGCGCTTCATTTCAAGCTGCAAGGATCCGGAATTGCCGCAAAAGCTGGCAGACATGGAAAAAACCGTCAGCTCTGCCGAATACAAGGCAGCCCTGGAAATGATACCGAGAAACAAGCTTGAAGCCCTGGATTCCTATCGGTCTTTCACTATAATGACTGCAGCCAGTACACGCGGTGTATGTGGGCAGGACCAGGTTCTCAGCAGAATTCGGCAATATGCGGACGATTTCGGACTCGGCATTGCAGCCGATCTCAACGGGAGTGCCCGTACTTGCTCCATCGATCTTGATTTTCTACAGGAACTTGGCATACGGGTGCGTGCGGTAAATACCCGCCCGGGCCAGATAGCCCACCGCATAATCCCGGAAGGCATCAGCCTGGATACATGCCGAAACGAGCTCGAACTGGCTTATACTGAAAACCCGGCATTTCAGCTTGGCTATGTGCCTGATAACGATGGAGACCGAGGAAATATTGTTTATATTGAAGAAGCCACAGGCAAAGCTCATATCCTCGAGGCCCAGGAAGTATTCGCCCTTGCGGTCCTGTCGGAACTTGCCTTTTCGGTTGTCTCCAACGGGGAAGAGCAGGTTAAGCGGGCTGTGGTCGTTAACGGTCCTACATCCCTGAGAATTGATGTGATTGCAGAACTATTCGGGGCTGAGGTTTACCGGAGCGAAGTCGGTGAAGCCAATTCGGTAAACCTTGCCAGGGAACTGCGGGATGAGGGCTGCGAAGTCCGAATCCTGGGAGAGGGATCCAACGGAGGAAACATAACCTATCCAGCATCAGTCAGAGATCCTATGAATACGCTTGTATCTTTTATCAAGCTGCTGGCATTACGGGATGACCGGGAAAACAGAGGACTCTTCCGCACGTGGTGCGAAAAATCGGGGCAGCTTGATGCTTTCTACGACTATTTTTCCATTGCAGATATTGTACGGACCCTGCCTGCCTGCTCAACAACCGGAGTTTCCGAACCGGAAGCAGTCCTGACAATCCGTTCAAAATCCCAGCCCCGCCTGAAGGCTGCCTATGAGACCCTCTTTCTGGAGCGCTGGAACAGAGACCGGGATTCGTTCTTCAAGGAACTTGGTCTATTTTCGTGGAAAGAATTCAATACCGAGGGAACTGTCTGCCGGGAAGGAATGGGACCCGAATTCCGCTCAGGCAGCGAGTCCGGAGGACTCAAGATAGTATTTTACAATAGTGATGGAAAAGCTGCTGCATTTATCTGGATGCGCGGATCCGGCACCGAACCGGTATTCAGGATTCTGGCTGATTCACTTGGATCCGACCCGACCCGCGAGCGACGGCTTCTCGCCTGGCACACGGCACTGGTGCGTGAGGCTGACAACCTGGCCTCGAAATCCTGAACCGGGGCACGTCCGGCTGAACGATTTATATCGTTTCGACTAGATTCTATTAATTCATAGCCGGATATGGTATAATGAGCGCCGGACAGAAGGAGATTTTTACATGTATAGACATTTATCTAAAGATTCAATCGAGTTGGAGTATAAGCATCTTGAAGAGATTGCCAAGGCGTATCCCGAGCTCACTATTGATACGGTCAAGTATAAGGATGACGGGCTGGTCTACGACATAATCAGCATCAACAACGAATGGATTTTCAGATTCCCTAAGTATGACTGGGCTGTGGAGGATATGTTCAATGAGTCGGCATGCCTCAATCTGGCTGCCCGGTACACAAACATCCCGCTTCCAGCCTGGGAGATGTATAAAAAATCCTTTATTCGCTATAAAAAAATTGCTGGAGCAGTCATGACTCCCCATGAATACAACAAATTGGAAACCCATCAGCAGGAGCATATTGCCGGCCAGCTCGGCTTGTTTCTCCAGAACATGCATACTGTTCCACGCAAAGAAATCAATCTGGCAAATATTCCTGAATCGCTTACTGCTCACAGTTATGATGAGTGGCTCAAGCTGTATGATGATGTTCAGCAGGAGCTGTTTGAATTCATGACGGCTTCAGGCCGGGCTGCTGTCGATACCCTTTTCCGTACAATAATCGGGGATAACACGTTTACCGAGCATAAACCGGCCTTCATTAACGGAGAACTGATAGATTATCATATAATTTTTGATCCTGAAGGGGGAAAAATTAACGGAATAATCGATTTCGGGTCCGGCGGCATCGGGGACCCGGCTGCAGATTTTGCCAGCCTTCTGCTGCAGTATGGAGAGCTGTTCGTAAGCCGTATGGCCGCATACTATCCCAGATTGGATAAGCTTATTGATAGAGCGCGCTTTATTGCAGCCACCTATCCTCTGCAGTGGGCTCTCGGGGGTGTCAGGACCGGGGATTATTCCTGGCTTATGGTTCATCTGGGGAAAACCGGCAATATTTTTCCCATTGGAACCCCTCTGGCCCGGACCAGCTGAAAAATGACCGGCTCCCTGAAGGTCAGCCGGTCAAAAAGTATAACTGAACAGAAAAAAGGTGATCCTTAATAAGTTGCCTCCGGTATCATGCTGGGGAAACCGCAGGCGTCAAATTCAGCGGAGAGCTACCCCCAGGCTGACAGTTATTGATGCAATATTGTTCTTGGTAAAATCTCCTTCCGATTTAGTCCAGAACGTATCCGGATATTCACTCGTTCCCTTGGCTGTGCCGCCGAAAAAGCGAAGATTTCCAAAAACCTCGGAACCGTTGGCAAGTTCGTATCCTGCCCGAAGGGAAGCGTCAAGAATTGATCCTTCAAATGCAAAGTCAGCACCGTTTATAAACGCCAGATTTGTATAGAGTCCCGTTATATCGGCAGAAAGAATCAGCCCCGAAGGCAGGTTCCACCGCGAGTAGATACTTATCGCAGGAACGGGGCCCAGATTCTGGCTGACGGCAAGGTTTTTCTCCTCTCCGGTATCCTGGAGAGCTTCGAACTTTATCGAGGCATTGCGCAGCTGCAGGGCTCCGCCAACCCCCAAGACCCGGTCGGGATCGTCTTTAAGCAGGTCGTAGGTATAGGTAAGCCGATAAAAAGGGAAACCGTAGGATAATTCCATTGGAGTATTTTCCGGGAAAAGAATGCCGTCAATGGTTACGTCTTCGCGGAAAGTTACATTTGTCACCAGCTGAAGCGGCTGATAGGTAAAAACCACCCTGTGGGCATCGAATAGTTCCGCTCCTACGGCATACCGTTCAAAGGGATAGAGGATCTCCTGTCCGCCTTGTGTTCGAAAGTTGAAATCTTCACCTTCAACAGCCCCCACCTGATAGGTGTGGGACAAAATACTTATGGCTCCCCGCTCCGTCTCGAAGAAAAACTGAATCTGCGAATCTTCTGAATTGATCCAGGTGCCCTCGGCCGGCAGGCTGAAGGTTATCAGGACTGAGACGAGAACAGCAAGAATAGCAGTAATCTTTTTTCGCATAATGAAATCTCCATAATTCTCAATATTTTATAATTTTTTCATATTTACAACATTTACATAATATAGCTATATTACGGATTGTTGACAACACAAATTAAAATAATGTATTTTCCTTCCATGGATGTTGCCGCCGGATTATCAACAAAAAATGCAGTCACCAGTGGAATTGCCGCCGGTTTTCCTATATTTGCCGGTTATTTTCCTGCAGCTATGGCTTTCGGTCTGATAGCACGGGATATTTCTGTAGGTCTTCCTGAAACAATGCTTTTCTCTATAGTTCTCTTCGCGGGTGCCAGCCAGTTTTTTGCCCTGAACCTGATTGCCTCCGGTGCCGAAATAGCCGAAATTGTTCTTGGCATCGTTCTGGTCAACCTCCGCCATTTACTCATGAGCGCATCCATATCCCGCAGAACCAGCGAGCGGAGCATCCTTGGCCGCATGATGATTGCCTTCGGCAATACTGACGAAGTTTTTGCTACTGCCTCATCAACTGTGGGACCGATCTCAACTCCCTACCTGATGGCGCTTGAGATCACTTCCTGGTCCGGATGGGTTTCCGGCACCCTGGTCGGCTATACAGCTGGAGCTATTCTGCCTGCCGGTCTGCAGCAGTCGATCGGAATTACCCTCTATGGCATGTTTGCCGCACTGCTCATGCATAATATAAAAAGAATCCCCTGGTATATGGTTGTTGCGGCTATAGCAGCGGGTACAAATACTTTTCTGGTCCTGATTCTTTCGATGCAGCCCGGGTGGGCATTTGCGGTATCTATGACAGCAGCTTCAGCGATCGGGGCAGCAGTACTTCCGGCGCTCTCAGCTCCTTTCAAGGAGGACGATTTTGAACTTTGAAATTGTTTTGATTGTCCTTTTTTCCGCCGCGGGCACCTATTTTGCCCGGGTTATTCCCTTCTTCATAAGCTTTCTCGAACGCCTGCCGCTTTTCTTCAGAAGATTTCTAAGGGTAATGCCTGTTGCAGCCCTGGGAGCACTGCTCTTTCCCGGTCTTCTGATAGATTTTTCCCATGCACCGGCTGCGGGTCTTATAGGAACTGCTGCGGCTGCTGTAACAGCACTTTTCAGCAAAAACCTGCTGCTGCCTGTTGCAGTAAGTGTCGCAGCAGCTTATTTTATGATATGAAACGCAATATGCAATCTTCAAAACCAGGCAGCACGGATCTCAGCCATAAGGCAATGCGGCTGATCTCGGTTTCTGCCGGCGTTATTGTTCAGCTTTGCCTTGGCGGTATTTATGCTTTCAGCGCATTTGTCCCCTCAATGAATACTGAATGGGGAATTCCCCATTCCAGAACTCAGCTGCTTTTCGGCCTGACCGTCTTTCTCTTCACGGTTGTAATGATTTATACAGGGAGGCTGCTGATACGCCACGGTCCGCGGAAAATGATTACAGCTTCCGGGCTGCTGTTTCTGGCTGGATACCTGCTGGCTTCATTTGGCAAAACAAACCCCTGGCTGCTTTATACGGGATATATTCTGTTTGTCAGCCCGGCTTTAGCTGCCGGTTATGTGAGTCCTATAGTCTCTGGAATTCTCTGGTATCCGAATCATCGAGGTCTCATTACCGGTATAGCGGTGGCTGGATACGGTGCTGGCGGAGTTATTCAGACAGCAGTTGTAGAATTGCTCCTGAGCCGTGGACTTTCTCTCCAGACGGTTATGCTCAGGCTTGGTTTGATCTGGGGATGTGTAATTATTGTAAGCGGATTAATAAGCTTCAGACCGCCCGGCATGCCTGTTACTGAGGCCCCCAAGCCAGACCGGCTGAAAATACGGGAAATAATACAGAGCAGCAAAAGGGATTTTGCCGCAATCGCAGTTCTGCTTGGGTTCGGCACAATACCGGGATTGATGCTTATAGGAGCTATCAAGCCGATCGGTCTCTACTGGGGACTCTCGCCGGAATCGGCATCTCTAGGTGTAGCTGCCCTGGCAATCGGTAATGGAGCAGGCCGGATTTTTTGGGGCTTTACCGCTGATCGTCTTTATCCTCGCTTCACTGCTGCTGTCAACCTGTCTGCGGTACTGTTCTCTATTATACTTTTTGCCTGCTTTCCTCTGCTATTCATTTTTTCCGCGTTTTTTCTCGGCTTCGCCTATGGCGGACCGCTGGTGATTGCCCCACATCAAACGGCCCGGGTCTATGGAAGTATCAATGTCAGTGCTGTTTATCCTGCGGCCCTCACCTTTCACGGGGCAGCGGCCCTTGCTGGAGCTCCCCTTTCAGGACTGCTCTATCAGTACACTGGAAGTTTCACATCGACTTTCACGGCTGCCGGTCTGTTTGCAGGTGTCGGTATCCTTTCCTATCTGATGCTTACCCGAAAAAAGTAGCACTCCTGCCGGACTGCATGGATACCTTTCCTCAGGCTGGGAGAGGAGGTCACCTGCTTTACCCCCTCCTGATCAGATATCCCCTGTCCTCAAAAGGTCTTCGTACAGCGGCTTTCGCACAATCTGAATAATTTTCCTGACAATATCTATTATAGAAAGCACTAATACCAGAATAAGCACCCCGTAGAAAAGCCAGTCCATCATTGAAACCAGTACCGGAATATCGAGCGCCCTGAGCACCTCCAGTGAAAAGAAATGATCGAGACCGTTAAGCAGAAATATAAGTATAATTCCAATATCCAAACCTGCAAGAAGCATCTCAAACACCAGCACTTTCCGGGTACGGACGCGATGAATAATCAGAAGGACTCCCAGAAGAATATCAAGCGACCAGCGAAAAACCAGCAGGGGGATTATGTGATAAAAGCCTTCCTTAAATATCTGATAGACAACACAGGCTGTACCAGCTGAAAGTCTGATCTGGAGACGATCTATAAAGATGGTTACCAAACTGATAAGAATCGCTGTTGCAATTATTGAGGCAATCGGCTCAGAAAGCTTAACTCTTTTCTGTTCGGGAATCTCGACAAGGTCACCGATGTTCCAGACAGGAAAATCAGAATCCAACTTTTCGTGCAGGTCGGGCAGTGTCTTTTGTAAAACAAAAAACACGAGAACCAGGATGGCGAAAACAGACAGAGAACCCTGAATAATGCCAAACAGGGTTTCCGCGACTCCTGCAAAATTTCCTGCAGCGGCTGACAGGCCTATTGAAACGACCATAACTATCGCCATGGCAGTATAGGCAATCGCTGCTGCAAGCCTGAAGTAGGGCAGTAATTCAGGCCCTATGATATAGTCTCCCTGGAGGTAAGCCCTGCTGACTTTAGCAGGATTTCCAAACTCCTTCAGAACAGATTCCAGTTTATCCTGATCAATTTCCTTATCGTTAAATCGCTCATCAAGCATATCAAGGAGTGTCCCCTTGATCTCCCGGATAATGTCCTGTCGATTTCTGAGGGGCAGTCTCCCGGCTATAGACAATAAGTAGCGCTCAAGAACCTTTTTTGCCTCATCACTCATACTCATGCAGCAGTCCTCCTATTGCAGTATGTAACGTATCCCATTCTTCCCGCAGTTTACGGCAGACTTCCAGACCTGTAACACTTACACGGTAATACTTTCTTGGACGAGGATCTTCCACTACCCACTCGCTGATCAGCAGATTCTGTTTTTCAAGCCGTCGCAGCAAAGGATATAGAGTATCCTGTGATATTTCAAAACTGCGATTCTGCAGCTCCTTCTGGAGTGAGTACCCATAATGTGGAGCTGAAAGTATGGTCAGCAAGGCTAGAGTAATAACGCCCCGGGAAAGTTCCTGTCTGTTTCTCTCGATAATTATCGAAGTTTCTTCTTCAGTATTCATAAAAACACAATACCGTATTACATACAGTATTGTCAAGTGTTTTTTTTCCGATGGCCGATATCACCAACTTTTACTCATACGGTAAGTGTTCCTTGGCAAACTTCAAAAGCCAATTTCAAAAATGCGAAGCATTTTGAAATTGGCTCACGTTTAATATAAAAGTGCGGCTATTCTTTCCCGCCAGTTGTCCGGCATGGGACCAGGTCTGCCGGTTTTAAGGGAGATAAAACCAGCCTTAATCTGCATGCGGCAAAGCAGTTCTTCTTCCCGCACGATATCCTGTTGAAAATGAATGGTTGACCTGGCACAGGCCGTTACATTGGTTCTTACGGTAAGAAGGTCGTCCAGTTTTCCAGGGCGGTGGTAGTCTGCGGCAATTTTACGTATGACAAAGACGCTGCCTCCGGAACTGATCATTTCCTGCTGGTTCTCACCAAGCAGCCGCAGCAGCTCAGAGCGGGCGTGTTCGGCAAAATCGAGATATCGGGCATGGTACACGACTCCGCCGGCATCGGTATCTCCAAAATAGACACGGACTGGAAACAAGTAGGTTTTTCCGTCAAGCAGACCGGTTATGGGTAAGTTCATGACGCTCATAGTAGTAAAATGCCCTGCCCCTGTCCAGTAGCTGGACCCCTGTCCAGTAGCTGGACCCCTGTCCAGTAGCTGGACCCCTGTCCAGTAGCTGGACAACGGCAGGGGCTGAATGATTAAAAATTAATATGTAAAACTGCTTTCAAGCAGCTCCTCAGGAATCGAAGTCTCCATTTTAACCAGTTCATTAAAAATAAAATCAAGGTTGAGGATGGCCAGCAGAACATGGTTTTCATCGAAAAGCGGCTGGGCATTGGTAATAATCAGCCGTTCGGTATACTGGGAAAAATAGAGGTCCGAAGTATAAGGTTCCTGCGTGGAGGAAACGTGCTTGAACCACTCCCTGTCAAGAAAATTCTTGTTCTTGATATTCCTGAAAAACACCCGCTCGCCGTGCTGAGTATGCACCTGACTGAGCCTTTCTCCCTTCAGATTGGTCACAGCTGCAAACTGTATAGAGGGCTCCCGTTTAAGCAGATCATTAAGGATAACCTGAATTCTGTCCGCATTCAGATGCTCCATCTCAAGTCGGCTGGAGATTCTGAGGGCAATTTTCTTGGCAAAATAGTTAGCATTTCTGATGGCCACGGAGAAATTTGATTCGAACAGCCGTGGAATATGATGACGGGCTTGGGTTATCAGCTCATCAGTTGAAATGCTCGTTATCCTCCCTTGCTGATACTGTTCCATTACCCAGGTGTATATTGGCTTTACTCCGGGGTGACGTTTGCTGACCGGTTCAGTCTCACCTCTGACAATTGAAGCAACATTATCATTGAGCCAGCGGGCAATACCGGCCATGCCTGACTTATCAGTAACCATAACACGGAGGGGACGGTTAAGGATCTTTCCTGTATCAAAAATGTTGTAAATCTCCTCATTTTTCAGAAGACCATCGGCATGTATGCCGGCTCTGGTTGTGTTGAAATCATCTCCAACAAACGGATAGTTACCTGGAACAGATGCCTTGATTTCATGCTTATAGTAATCGGAGATTTCATTGATAATCGTGAGGTCCATGCCGTCTTCCGTTCCCCGCAGACCGGCATACTCGATGACGGCTCCCTCGAGCGGCGGATTTCCGGTGCGTTCACCAAATCCCAGCAGGCTTGCATTAAGAGAAGAAACCCCGTAAAGCCAGGCCGTTGCGGCATTCGTGTGGACTTTATGAAAATCATTATGCCCATGCCACTCCAGATATTCTGCAGGATATCCTATCCGGTGCCGGAATGCGTGCACCATTTTAGGAATTGACCGGGGCAGAACTGCCCCGGGATAGGATATTCCATACCCCATAGTATCACACAAGCGTACTTTAACCGGTATACCCGCATCCTCGGAAAGCTTGAGCAGCTGCTGGGCAAAAGGCAAAACAAACCCGTCAAAATCGGCCCGGGTTATATCTTCAAAATGGCAGCGGGGAATAATGCCCTGGGCAAGAGCCTCCTTTACCACTGCCAGATATTTTTCAAGAACTGCCGTTCGGGTACTTTTCATTTTAAGATAGATATGATAATCCGAAACGGAAGTCAGAATACCGGTCTCCTTCAATCCAAAATCCTTAACCAGTACAAAATCATCAGTATTAGCCCGGATCCACCCGGTAACTTCCGGATAGGTATGATTCTGCTCAAGGCATTTTTCAACGGCCCGCTTATCACGCTGAGAATAGAGAAAAAACTCTGTCTGCCGGATAATACCCTTCTCTCCCCCGAGACGGTGCATAAGATCATAAAGACGGCTGATCTGCTCTACAGAATAGGGTGGCCGGGCCTGCTGTCCATCCCGGAACGTTGTATCGGTAATCCATATCGACTCAGGAACATCCATACCTACCATAGTTCCTTCAAAAATAATCCGAGGTACCGCGTCATAGGGAAACTGATCGCGAAAGAGTTCCGGCTTCTTTCTCTCCACAACTTCCATCAATTGTACATTCTGTTTAAGCATACTCTCACCACCATTATACTATTTCTTCGTACAGCAATTTGACAAATTGCCCCATTTTTCGTTTATTTTCTGTACTTCATTATACGACTAATAAGATATTTTTCAAGATAAAATTAATTTTTATTATAAATAACGAACCAAGAAGCAAGGCTAACAGCTTGCCTTTACTTCCTGAAATTACGGGTTATTTCATTTACCTGGCAAGAAATCGTCCCTGACTTTGCCCGAAAAATAATCTTGCCATGCTACGACTGGGGTGATACCAT
>JAIPFR010000026.1 GCA_021736525.1 Spirochaetia bacterium | reverse complement strand
GAAATGCATAGAGATATGACAACTGCTTCAATGAATCTCCTTATTAAAAAAACCGCCCGGACTAACGGGCGGTAAGAATAACCAATGAAAAACTGTTGATTCTTACCAGGATTCTGATTTCTGATAAGACCCGTAAAAATTATTGAAGCTTAATTCTTCCTTTTACCTTTCAGTTTCCGCTGAGCTGTAGGAATCTCAATTTCCTGCTGTACTGCCTGAGCACCTTTCGGAGCATCTATCTCAGCCTGCTCCGCAAGAATTACTGCCGGGTCTTTACCCAGATGCTTTGCCTTTCTTTTCAGCATATTGTTCATCATAGAAAGAAGTACGGGGGATGCAATAAAAATTGATGAATAGGTTCCCACGATTATGCCGACAATTAAATTCAGCGAAAAGAGCCTGATTGATCCGGTAGTAAAGATGAAAAGCGGCAGCACGGCAAGCAGGGTTGTCAGTGAGGTAATCAGCGTCCTGCTGAGTGACTGGGTTATACTGGTATTTACAATCCGCTCAAAGGTCTTCCCTTTCAGCAGGGTGGTATTTTCCCTGATCCGGTCAAATACAACAATAGTATCGTTAAGAGAATACCCGATGATGGTAAGCACTGCTGCAATGGTGGTAGTGGTAACTTCGAGCCGGAAAATTGCAATAAAACCGAGCATGATGAGTATATCATGTGCCAGTGCAGCGATGGCAGCCAAAGCTGAGGCAAACTGGAACCGCACCCAGATATAGGCCATAATAAGAGCCAAGGCAACAACAACCATAATTATGGAGCGATAGGTCAGTAAATTCGAGAATTTTGGTCCGACATAGTCAGACTGCTTGACAATGATGTTATCCGTTCCGAAGGAAGCTTCAAGCAGGGAGAATATTTCCGCTTCCAGCTCCTCTTTTTCCCCCTCCTCGGTTGCTTCAAGCCTTACCTGAAACTCCTGCAAATAGGAATTTCCGACCACCTGCACCTGGATTGACCTGCTTATAGCAGAAAGAGCCTCACGAACCTCATCGATTGTTACAAAGCTGGCTTCATTATCGTTTGAAGTATTTATAATCGAAGGTTCAGCTGAAAGGGCGTACGGCAGATTGAGTCCCGCAGCTATGAGACTGCTTCGGGCTGCACCGTTGATGACAACCGACTCAACTCCTTCAAACTCACGCAGTTTTGCTGCCGCATCGGCTATAGTGCCGAATTCCTCAGTTGAGATGACATTTCGAGATACACCATCTTCGCTTCGTATTTCCAGAACCAGGTTTTTATTGACGACATTGAGGGTTACATCGTCCCCTCCTGTGTAAGTAACCGACATGGCCGGTTCAGCGACCTGAACCCGCTGACTCAAACCTGCCTGAAAATCGATTCCCAGATTAAACCCGCCGTTCAATATTATACCGGTAATTCCGGCTAATATCAAAAGAGCAGAAAGTATAAAGAAAAGCAATCGATACTTCGAAAATTTTATAATTCTGTTATTTTTCATTTTATCCCCCAGCTGATCCGGAGCTTGCTTATTTTCACCTTCTGGACAAAGAAATCAAAAACCAGCCGGGATACAAACAGCGCGGTGAACATTGATGTGACAATACCGGTAGCCAGCGTATTTGCAAATCCTCGAACGCCGCCGGTTCCAAGCTGGGCCAGTACCAGTGCCGCAATGAAAGTAGTGATATTGGCATCCATAATTGTCCAGAAAGCCTTTTTAAAACCGGCTTTAACTGAAGCTTCGGCAGATTTGCCTAATATATACTCTTCTTTTATTCTCTCAAATATTATGACATTTGCATCGACCGCCATACCGACAGTCAGGATGATACCGGCAATACTTGTCAGGGTAAGCGTCAGGTTGAATGCTGACAGAATCGCCGTAATTATGACAAGGTTCAATATAAGGGCTAAGTCGGCTATAAGTCCGGCCCTTCGATAATAGAAAATCATAAAAAGAATTACCAGCGCAAAGCCTACCGCTATGGCGTTGATGCCCTGTCGGACCGAGTCTTCTCCAAGTGATGCCCCGACGGCCTGCTGATTAGCCACATCAAGCGTTATCGGCAGGGCCGCAGTCTTGAGTACTATAGCAAGGTCTGAAGCTTCTTCAGCAGAAAAGCCGGTAATCTGCACCGAGTTCCTGATCGCTTCTGTTATAGTAGCCTGAGCTTTAACCTTGCCGTCCATAACTACAGCCATCAGCTTATCCACGTTGGTGGAAGTGAGCTTGTAAAAAAGCTCACCGCCGTCAGCATCAAGCTGGAAATTGACTGTCGGCCGGCCGGTAATCTGGTTGGTGCTGGTTATCGCTTCAACTATATATATGCCGTCCAGGCCTACTTCTTCGTGAAGAACGCTTATACCGACTTCCTCATCCATTCCATAGATGTCAGTTTCGTATCGTCCTGCAACCACCCGTCCGGGAGGAAGAAAATCAGGCTGACGGAAACTCCCGTCATTGTTATATTTTTCTGAGGGGTTCTGTTCGTAATAGGCTGCAACTTCATCAGTGAGGTCACTGTCAACTATGTGAAACGCAAGACTTCCTCTTCCCTGAAGAAATGAATTCACCCTTTCAGGATCTGCAGCACCAGGAATTTCCACCAGAATCTGGCTGGTCCCCTGAAGACGAATTTCCGGCTCGGTCAAACCGAACTGGTCTATGCGGTTGTTGAGAATTTCCAGGTTTTCCTGCACAGCCTGGGCAACTTCAGCATCGGAAACAGATCTGCCAAGCTTCTCCTCGAAAGCTTCCACATCAGCCTCGAGCAGAATACTCATACCGCCGCTCAGGTCGAGACCAAGCTGGAGAGCCTTCTCGCTTTTATCCTTGTCATCCAGCAGGTTGGTCCTGTAGTAGGCCTCAACTGCGGAAAAAAGAGCACTTTCACTGGCGAATCCGTTCATAAGGGCCGCCGCTGTCCAGGTACCGGGAACAGTACGGCCGGCTGCCTTGTAGTTATCCCTGGAAATTGTTTTCAGATATGAAAAATTTGCCGGCACTTCCGCTGTCGGGTTTGTATTTACCAGGCTGATCAGCTCTCGCACATCCTGTGCAGCCCTGCCCCGTGCATATTCCTTGATTTGCTCTTTAGATCCGGTAGCAAGCTCGCGGGTTTCCTGTTGAGTGAAGAAATACCAGGAAACCGTGGGATAAAGAAAATACCCGCCCACAGCAAGCACCAGGAGCACGACGATTAATCGTCCACGTTTACTCATTTTGCAACTCCAATTGATAGAGAAATCGGGCAAAGACGATATGCCCCCGCCCTGGGAATTTCACATGCCAAAATCCCCGGCAAGATCCCCGGGCAGTTGAATGATCCGGGAAAAACTTCCCTTACCCCTACTCTTCTTTTTTTTCAGTTTTTTCTGTTGATTCAGTAATTTCAGATTCAGCCGCTTCTTCTGCAGACGCTGCAGGCTCTGCGGGCTTCTCAGCCTTCGCTTTACCATTCCGCTTGGCGGGTGCCTTTTTCGCAGGTGCCTTCGCAGGCGCTTTATCTGGAGTTTTTTCAGGAACTTTTTCAGGAGCCGGAGCTTTCTCTGATTCAGCTTTCTTGTCTATCACACTGGATATTGCACTCTTGCTGAACTCGATCTTCGTGTTGTCATCAACCTTCAATGTGATAACCGCATCCTTGACAGAAGTGACCGTACCTCGGATGCCCCCTATTGTAACTACCTTGTCACCTTTTTTTACTGCATTGATCATAGCTTTTGTTTCTTTCTCACGTTTTCGCTGGGGACGAATGATGAGAAAATAAAACACCGCAATAATCAACCCAAATGTTATGAAGGTAGTTACCATAGAGCCGCCCGAACTGGTTGAGCCGCCTTCCGGTGCAGCTAATAAAAAGGGAAGAGAAGAAAAAAATGTTGTCATAATAATGGTAACCTCGCTAATCTAATCTATGTAGACAGTATCGAGAAAAAATACCATGTTAAACTCAAAATAGTCAAGGATGCACAGTAAAGATTGGAAGGGAATCCGATAATTGGACACCTATAATAAATCATTACTGGACCTGAGGCCGAATGCTTCAAACCAGAACTATTTTTTGCGTTCCATCCGATACTTCATTAATTCCCAGGAGACGTTTCATTTCGGTACTGTCGGCGATTGCTGTTCCAGCAGAAGAATTGTATGCATCTATCACAAACCGGATCTCCTGATCACTGCCCCCATATAACGCGGAGCAGAAAGCCGCCCTGAAAAACCCTTTCCCCGCAAGTTCCTCAGTAGTCAGCTTGCCGTATTTCGCTTTAGCCTGCTTGTCCACCACAGCGGTATCGCCCTGATACCCTATGCAGAAAACATAATCTTCCCTTTTCATGAAACGCTCCTAAAAAAACCCGGGCCAGTTTATGAACCCGGGTCTGTCAAAGGCTGTTCGTCATTCAATAATTCTCTGCATCGGCAGTAATTACATCATGCCGCCCATGCCACCCATACCGCCCATTCCTGGAGCTCCGCCGCCAGCCATTGCCGACTCAGGCTCAGGAAGATCGGTAATAATACATTCAGTAGTAAGAAGCAGACTTGCAATTGAAGCCGCATTCTGAATGGCACTCCTGGTAACTTTGGCAGGATCGATAATTCCGGCCTCTATCATGTTGGTCCACTTCATTGCAGCAGCATCAAAGCCGATACCCAGTTCCTCATGCTTAGCCTTCTCAGCTATAATGGCACCGTCAAGACCTGCATTCTCTGCAATCTGGCGAATCGGCTCCTCAAGAGCTCGGCGGACAATCTTGTACCCGACAATTTCTTCATCGGTCAGGTTATCCATTTTCTTGTTCTCGAGCACCTTCACGATCTGAATAAGGGTAACGCCGCCGCCGGGAATAACACCTTCATCGATAGCTGCACGTGTTGCAGAAAGAGCATCCTCTACCCGGTGTTTTTTCTCTTTAAGCTCCACCTCGGTTGCTGCACCGACATTGATTACTGCAACTCCGCCGGCAAGCTTTGCCAGCCGTTCCTGAAGCTTTTCGCGGTCATAGTCGGATGATGTATCCTGAATCTGCACCTTGATCTGGGAAATTCTGTCTTTCAGGTCTGAAGCCTTTCCGGCACCATTGATAATAGTGGTGTTCTCTTTTTCAACCTTGATCGACTTAGCTCGCCCGAGCTGGGAAAGATCGGTATTCTCAAGCTTGAGCCCGATTTCCTCGGAAATTACCTGCCCGCCGGTAAGGATAGCAATATCCTCAAGCATGGCTTTTCTTCTATCCCCAAAGCCGGGTGCTTTTACAGCCACAGCGTTCAGGGTTCCCCGCAGACTGTTTACAACCAGCGTTGCCAGTGCTTCGCCTTCAACGTCTTCAGCAATAATAAGAATTGGTTTGCCGGCCTGGGCAACTTTTTCAAGGATGGGGAGAAGATCCTTCATACTTGAAATTTTCTTGTCATACACGAGAATGAAGGGGTCATCAAGAATGGCAGTCATGGTATCCCGATTGTTTGCGAAATAGGGAGAAAGGTATCCGCGGTCGAACTGCATACCCTCTACAAAATCGGTAGTAGTTTCGATATTTTTGGACTCCTCAACCGTAATGACGCCGTCCTTGCCGACTTTTTCCATTGCATTCGCAATTTCATCGCCGATTTCGCGGTCGTTGTTGGCCGAAATAGAAGCAACCTGGGCAATCTCTTCTTTGTCCTTAATCTCTTTAGCAACCTTTTTAATTTCCGCAACAGCATCTTCAACTGCCTTGTCAATTCCGCGCTTAATTCCCATCGGATTGATACCGGCAGCCACACTCTTCATTCCTTCCTTGGTAATGGCATAAGCCAGTACTGTTGCTGTAGTGGTACCGTCACCTGCTACATCATTGGTTTTGGTCGCCACTTCCTTAAGCAACTGGGCACCCATGTTTTCAAACGGATCCTCCAGTTCGATCTCCTTGGCCACCGAAACCCCATCCTTTGTTACCGTCGGAGCTCCGAACTTCTTGTCAAGAAGCACATTACGGCCTTTGGGGCCTAACGTAACCTTTACAGCGTTGGAGATTTTCTCCACCCCTGCTACGAGCGACCTTCTTGCCTTTTCATCAAACTGCAGCTGTTTAGCCATCTTCTTCAACCTCTCTATTATTTTGGTTTTTTTTCATATGAGGATTCCCTGCATTAACCGAAGGAAACCCATTGAGGGAAACGACTCAGGATTATCACACCTCAATATCAGGAAGGTATATTTAAGCATAATGCTCCCGGGACATTTCCTTTTGAATTTTTCATATAGAACTTACAAATATTTTTCCGTATCATCAACAAAAAAATTATTTTTTTTAGTGTTTTTTTCTCTTGTCGTCTCAGCTGCCGTTACAGCTGGCTGTTTACACCGACCGGTTCACCACTCTGACGCAGGAAGGCGCAGGAATTTTAAGCTCCCGTATCTTATGAATTTCCTGCTGTTTGAGCGTGAACAGCACCACGGAATCAGAACTCTGATTGGCTGCTGCGACAATACTGCCGTTCACGTCATCCTTCGGCCCGACGCAGAAGCTTCGGGGCGTCTCTCCGCCGGATGATACCCAGACTCCTTTCCTGCTGAATCCGCTCTCCTCATACTCGATGACTGCCAGAGAATCGTGCCCCCTGTTCGATGCAATAACCGTATTCCTTCGAACAAACAGTTCTGCGGCAGTATTCGGCCCGCGATATTCGGGGGGAAGGGTGGACACTTCCTTCTGCCTGTGTAGAAGTCCTGTTTCCGGGTCATAACGGAACTGCACTATGGTCGAGGAGAGCTCGTTGAGGCAGAAAGCGATGTTCCGGCCGGTATCGAAGGTTAAAACCCTGGGACCGGAACCGGAAGGCATTATAACTGCCGGTATTACCCCCGTACGGAGTTTTCCGCCGCGCCCCATCGTGAATATCCAGATCCGGTCGGATCCCAGATCCGGAATATAGAGATACTTGCCGTCCGGGGAAAAAACTGCCCAATGCGGGTGCGCACTGTTCTGACGCTGCTTGTCGGGCCCGAATCCGACCAGCCTGACCTTATGGACCAGTTCCTCAGGTATGCCTCCCCGATCTTTCATCAAGACAACTACCGTTCCGCTCGAATAGTTTACGGCTATGAGAAACTCGCCGCTCGGGCTCTCTGTTACAAAACAGGGATCATCCCCCCCCGTCCCGATTTCTGAAACAGGCGAAAGACTGTAATTTTCCGTATCCAGATGAAAAGTCCTGATTGAACCGAAAGAACCATGCTGCTTCCGGTTTTTTTCATTAACCACATAAAGGAAGCGGCCATCCTGCGAAGAACAGACAAAGGATGGGTTTGTTCCAGCCGACACGGCCGCAGTCTGTTCAATTTCCGCCCCTTTCCCGTCGACAGAGAACACTCGAAGATTATGGGAATCTGAGGCACCATATGATCCAACGGCAAAAATCATTTTTTCACACATTTCCTATCCTGTAAAAATGCGGGTAAAAAAAAGTTTCCTGATCCAATTTCAATATGCTTCGCTTTATGGAAATTGGCATTTGACCACCCGGCAGCCCTGAAAGGGGTATAAGTAAAACCGGTATAAGGATTTCAGATACCGGCTGCTCCACCCTTCCGCTGAATTTTCCCACAGATAAGCAGATATTGCAATAGTATTCACTAATGACAATTGACTAAAAAATTTCTTCATGCTAACATCAACATGCTTTAGCTCTGGCTGCAGCTGATATCTTTAATCTATGACCTGGTTTGCGGTTTCTTCTTTTCTGTAGAATTTCCCCCATCAGTTTGATTAAGACGATTCAAGCTTGTCATCCAAAATAAAGTAAAACTTAAAATCCGGGAATAAAAATACCCGGTAAAAAGGATGCTAGTGTATGGCAAAGAAAATTTATGTAGGTAACATGAGTTACTCAACGTCTGAAGAGGAACTGCAGAATCTGTTCGAGCAGTTTGGAACAGTGCTCAGCGTAAACATTATTGTTGATCGCGAGACAAACAGACCAAAAGGCTTTGGTTTTGTTGAAATGGAAGAAGATGGCGCTGCTGAAGCAGCAATCTCCGAACTCAACGGTAAAGAAGTTGGCGGAAGAAACCTCAGAGTAAATGAAGCTCTTGAGAGACGCCCAAGACAGAATTCATACCGGTACTAGAAGTACTCCGGACACCGGTACAGAGAGCGAGATTGTATAACACATCTTAGCTCTTCCCATAATCGACTCTCTCTACCTATATTTCCGAAACTGAGGACTGCCTTTAAACAGGCAGTCTTTTTTTTTACTTCCCCACCCTACCCATTTTCCTTTTCTTTTTTCCGCAGTCACTGGACAAAGGCGTTGTTCTTATATATAGTAACATGATCCAGTCAAAGCCGGAATCTACCGGGCTGATAGAGACTGCAGATTGAGATCGCTGTCAAAATTCTTGATTTTTGAAGGACCCTCAGTCATCAACAAAAAAAGGAGTAAATGTATGTTTTTAAAAAGAGTTATTGCCTTACTGCTGGTAATTGCAGGCGCGTCCCTGATCTTCGGGGCAGCTGAAGCCGAAGCCGATACGTACAAAGTAGGATTTTCGAAGATCGTGACGCATCCGGCGCTTGATGCCGTTGAGCAGGGCATTGTCGATGTTCTTGCAGAAGAAGGCATCAAGGCAGTGTATGACTATCAGAATGCCAATGGTGATATTACCGCCGCTGCAACAATTGCTCAGAAATTCCGGTCCAGCAAAATGGACATTGCGATTGGCATAGCCACCCCGACCGCACAGGCTCTTGCCAATGCCATTACCGATTTTCCGGTACTGTATGCCGCGGTTACAGACCCGGTTGATGCCGGCCTGGTATCTTCCTATGAAAAAGGAGAAGGAAATATTACCGGTGTTTCTGATAAAACCCCTGTTGATGCCCAGATAAAGCTGCTCATCGACGTAACCGGTGCAAAAACTATCGGTCATGTCTACACCAGCGGTGAGGCCAATGCGGTTCTTCTGAAAAACATGGCCGAAGAAGCCTGCCGTAAATACGGGGTAGATTTTGTTGCAACTGCCGTAACAAATTCCTCAGAAGTCAAGCCCGCAGTTCAGGCAATAGTGAACAAGGTCGATGGTATTTATATTTCAACCGACAACACGGTGGTTTCAGCCCTGGCTTCAGTCGCCGATGCCGCAACCAACGCCGGCGTACCGATTCTCTCTGCAGACCCCACTTCAGCTGAGGGGCTCGACATCATGATTGCCTGGGGTTTTGACTACTACAAAATGGGCCGGAGAACCGGCTATCTGGTTAAGGAAATTCTCGAGGGGGCCGACCCTGACGGAATCGGAACCGTGTTCATGACTGACCCTTCGGACTTTGAACTGTGGATCAACCTCGATACCGCCGCAAAAATTGGCATCACCGTTCCCGCAGATATTATTGATTCAGCATCAGTTGTTATTAAGAATGGTGAGAAAACGGTTAATTAGACCGAAGGAGCGATGGAAATATGGTTGAGGGAATTCTCGTTGACGGGCTGATTTTCGCCCTCATGGCTATGGGGGTCTTCATAACCTTCAGGATTCTGGATTTTCCGGATCTGACGGTTGACGGATCCTTTGCCACAGGAGCTGCTGTTGTAACGATGAGCATCACCGGCGGACTGGGTATATTTCCCGGCCTGCTGCTGGCATTCCTGAGCGGCGCGGCGGCCGGAACGGTAACTGCTGTTATTCATAACCGCCTCAAAGTGCCGAACCTCCTTGCGGGAATTCTCACTATGACCATGCTGTACTCCATCAATATCCGCGTTCTCGGAGGACGGGCAAATGTCGCCCTCCTCCGGGTTGATACGCTGATCTCGAAGGTGATAGATCTCGGCGGATCAGTACCCCGGGAAATAACGCTGCTGCTTTTCATGATTATTTTTACCGGCAGCATCAAACTGCTTCTTGATCTCTTTTTCCACACAGATATGGGAATTACCCTTGGCGCTATGGGCAATAATGAGCAGATGGTGATTTCCCAGGGAGTCAACCCCAAAACCATGAAGGTGCTGGGTGTCGGTCTCTCTAATGGGCTGGTTGCTCTCTCAGGAGCCATGCTCGCTCAGTACCAGGGTTTCGCCGATGCAAACCTGGGAGTGGGTATCGTTGTTCAAGGGCTGGCCGCAGTCATGCTGGGAGAGTTCCTCTTTCGATCAAACAAGATCGGCATGCTGACGCTGCAGGTAATATTCGGTGCAATCCTCTATAAAGCTTTGATGTTCTTCGGCCGCTACTACGGCTATTATATCAACCTGACTCCCAGCGACCTGAAGCTGCTGACCGGTCTCCTGGTCATTGCATCGCTGGTTATAGCAAAATCCCGCAAGAACAAACCGGTCAACAGCAGTAAACGAGGGGGGGGAACGAACGCATGATCAAGCTCGAAAACATGACTATGGTGTTCAATCCTGGAACCGTTAATGAGAATACTGCCATCCGGAATCTATCCTTGACGGTCAATAAAGGTGATTTTATAACGGTAATTGGAAGCAATGGAGCCGGGAAAACGACTTTGCTGAACCTGATATCAGGATCTGTTTTTCCCACCGAAGGGAAGATACGCATTCAAGACAAAGATGTCTCCCGCACGCCTGAATATCAGCGGGCATCTTTCATAGGACGGATATTTCAGGACCCGACTATGGGTACGGCCGGAAAGCTCTCCCTGGAAGACAATATGAATATCTGCTACAAAAAAGGCTTCAAGGGGCTGAAGATCAGCTTGAACGCAAAACGGAGGAAGATATTTCAGCAGGCGCTCGAACCGCTGAAAATGGGGCTTGAATCGCGGCTCAAGGATAATGTCGGACTCCTCTCCGGCGGTCAGCGGCAGGCGCTGACGCTGCTTATGACAGTGCTTTCCCGGCCTGAACTGCTGCTGCTTGACGAGCATACCGCTGCTCTCGATCCCCGGAATGCGGAAATTGTCCTTGAATTGACCCGGCAGTTTATAACAGAGTACCAGCTGACAGCCATGATGATTACCCACAATATGAAGCATGCTATCGAGATGGGCAACCGCCTGCTCATGATGGACGGAGGTGAGATTATCTTTGACGTCAGAGGAGAGGAGAAGCAGAATCTCACCGTTGAAAAGTTGGTAAAAAAGTTCCATGAATTACGGAGCAAGGAATTTGCCACTGATGAAGACCTGCTTGCCCGGTAACTGACAGACCGCTGATTTTCTTATATACTAACGAACCATGATGAATTGTAATTTTGACAGGGATATAGACCGCAGCCAATCCGACTCGGTTAAATGGAGCCGTTCAGTTATCGAGGAACTGGGAGGGAATCCCGATGCCGTACCTTTCTGGGTGGCGGATATGGATTTCCCCCCTCCTCCTTCCGTTCTGAAAGCCATACAGGAACGGGCTTCCCATCCGATTTTCGGGTATTCCGCCTTTCCCCGGGAATTGCCGGGTGCCCTGCAGTCCTGGCTGAAGTACCGCCACTCATGGGAAACAGCTATTGAGAATCTCGTTTTCATTCCCGGGATGATGACCGGTATAGCTGTCGCACTTACCCTGCTCACGCGTCCGGGCAACGGAGTTATACTTCAGACTCCCGCTTACAATCCATTTTTCTCGGTTATAGAAAAAAACGGACGAACGGTGGCGAGAAATCCTCTGCTGCGTGATGGTTCCCGTTATGTCATCGACTTTCAGCATCTTGAGGAACTCCTGTCGAAACCGGAGAATACCGTCCTGCTTTTCTGCAGTCCGCATAATCCTGCAGGAAGGGTCTGGACCCGGGATGAGCTTGACCGCACAGCCGAGCTCTGCCGGAAATACCAGACTGCGGTGATATCAGACGAGATCCATGCTGACTTGACCTATCCCCAAGCAGTTCATATCCCCTTCTCATCATTGGCCTCATCACGGGAAACGGTATCTGTTACTTTTATGGCTCCGTCAAAAACTTTTAATATTGCCGGAGAAAAACTGGCGGCTGCAGTAATCAGTGATAAGGAACTTCGAGAGAAATTCAATCGCTTTCTGGAAGGGTCAGCCCTTTCCCATCTGCCGATTTTTGCCCCTGCGGCAGCACTGGCAGCCTACACGGGAGGACATGCATGGCTGAGGGAACTGACAGGCTACCTTCAGGAAAATCTGGCTGTGATGCGCGAATATCTGGAACGTTTTATCCCCGAGATGGAGCTCATTGAGCCGGAAGCCAGTTTTATTGCATTTATTGACTGTACAAAGCTGCTGCCCCTGATCGGCGGAACCTCCCCGGCAAAGTTTTTCAGCCTGAAGGCCGGCGTCCTGCTGCATGACGGCTCCTGGTTCGGCCCGGAAGGACGCAGCTGCGTCAGGATCAATTTCGGGACTCAGCGGGCCCGACTCAGGAAAGCGCTGGAAAAGATGAGAACGGCGGTCGAATCGGTACGCCGCGGATAATTCTGGAGAAAGCTCTCTCAGCTGAGCTAATTTCAAAATGCTTCGCATTTTTGAAAACTGCTTTTTGCAAGAGCCTCAGTTTTTTAATTCTATCGGGTATTTTCCGGCTTAAGAACTGAGAGCACCTCTTCGGCCCTTTCCCTGTCATCAGCCCGTACCAGCAGGCGATATCCCTTTCCGGTGAAAAAGATATTCGGGTATGCACCCCCGGCGTCATCAGAATCCAGAACAGCTGATATGCCGGCCTCTTCCAGAAGCCCCTTTGCGATTTCAGCATTAAACTGCTGAGTAAAGGTGCGAATTTCTACTGTATCCATGCTATCTCCTCGGGAGCCCGCAGATAGACGACTGCTCCGCTGGTATTTTTCCCTGTGATCCGGGCTGCTGCATCGCAGTACAGTTCGACCTGCTGCCGGTGCGCTTCCGGATTTCTCTGACGATCGCTCTTGAGATCGATAACGACAACATGGTCAGGGAACTCCGCCAGTATATCAATCTGACCGCGAATGTAAAAGATGCCTTCTGGTTCCTTTCGCTTGAGCAGAAACGGGACTTCGGAAGTTACCCGGGCATCAGGATGACGCAGGATATCGCTTACAGCAGATGATGAAAAGAATGCCTTTTCCAGCTGGACAGCTGCCTCCCGGACAGCTGCCTGATCATTTTCGGGAAGGGACTGCAGTGCGGAGGGAAAGCCTGGTTCCCGTGCTGTATCTTTAAGGCGTTTAAGGCGCTGTTCGATGCGGGAATGGCAGAAGGTGCCAAAGGCGGCCGCCTGATCCCGGTTCAGGATACTGTCAACCGCGAGCGTGTGAAGCTCTTTACTCCCGACGGCTGTATCTCCAGCCATGTATCTATTCCGGATAAACTCTATCGCCCCGAAGACATGCCGGGAAGAGACGTAGGTTATTACATCGGCCTTGCTGTACGCCTCTTCAGCCTCTGCAGTTTTAGCATAATCCTGCCCGCCTGCCCTGTCCCTGTGATCTCCTGCCTTCTCGTAGAACTCCCGATCAACCGCTGGTATGGTGCCAATCCTGATACCGCTGTGCTTAACGCCGGCAAGCTGATCGGGGCCGGCAAGCTGATCGGGGCCGGCGAGCTGATCGGGGCCGGCATGCTCCAAAGTATCTGGATCGACTTCCAAAGCCTCGAAAAGCATTCCCAGCAAATGCCTCTTTGCACCCGCCTCGCTCCGGTTCCGTTGGGACAGGCACCCGGTAATCAGCAAATGGTTTTGGGCACGGGTCATTGCCACATACAGGAGGCGCTGCAGTTCGGCGGCATCCATATCCGCAGAGAGGGATTTTGCTGCGACATAAAAATAATTTGCCGCAGTCTGCGTACCCTCATCAAACTTAAGGGTAATTCGGGGATTCACCGCCAGGGAAGGTTCGGATTCTCCCGGTATGGAAAACAGCAGCGGTTCAGACTGATTCTTTCCGACATTTCCGGCATTTGCAAGAATGACAACCGGGAACTCAAGCCCCTTCGACTTATGAATTGTCATTATCTGAACCCCGGTTGTCTCTCGGTGGAAAATTTCCATTTCATCCGTTTTTGCATTTTCTCCAAGCTTTGGCCGAACAGCATCCAGGAATTCAACCAGGGATATCCCGCCCATACCGCTGCTTCCGCTGCTTCCGCCGCTCGAGTCCATCTTGCGCACAAGACCTTGCAGATAGTCGTAATATTCCAGATAGGCATGGTTGGCAGGCCTCTTCAGCAGGTGCCAATAGTAGCCGCCCCGATACCAGACATACCGTATTATTCCTGAAACAGGTACGGAATCGGCCATTGCTGAAACAGTGTGATAGAGCCTTGATACCCGGGAATACTTTTCACGATCAAGAGGATCGGCAATAAGATTGCCTGCTTCAGGGGTAAAAATGCCCGTATCAAAATTCTGCAGCAGGGGAATCAGCGCAGCATCAGAGAGCGCGGCAAACGGCGACCTGAGCAGGCCGGCATAGGCATGGCGATCCCACGGGTAGGCAGTCAGCTGCAATAGCTGATAGATATCGTTTACCGGGGCTTCAAGATAGAGTGCCCGGGCAGCCTGCACTATATAGGGTACCCCCATATGCCGACAGGCCTTTTCGT
>JAIPFR010000025.1 GCA_021736525.1 Spirochaetia bacterium | reverse complement strand
ACGTTTTTTGATCTGTTCCGGTGTCGGAGGACACCCGGGAACTGATTGTGGAAATCTTGATGTGCAGGTACCGATGCCGATACTGTGGGAGGCGTGCCCGGGCAGTTCCCCGCTCCGAAAATATCTTCCCACCGCATACTGTATGCCTTCAATAGACTGTATGCCCTCTTTAGGATCGGCTGCCTGCCCTTTCTGACGGAGAGCACTGATCAGGGCCGCATAGCAGGATGAACAGGCTTCCCGATCGTCGATGCACCGTTTCAGTCGGGCAAGTTCCGGGTCTGGATCAGCTGATTTAGCCCCCTCATGACTATTCACTTCAAGAACGGCAGATTCATCCCCATCCCATAGGTTACCTGTCCCAAGGGCTGATGCCCTGGTCAGATAGGGAATTTCGCCCGGTGTATACCCAAGCAGTGATGCTCCATAGCTGTCAAGTAATACCGGATCGGTACTGCAGAGGATGCGATTCATCGATGAGGGGGAGCCTCCTTCTTCAAAGGTGGGGTCTCCGCAGATTCCATCCATAACGATGAAGTCCTGACTGATCAGCTGGTTGAGGCGAGCTATGGGTTCGTGAAGCCCTATGGAATGATATCTGCGTTTTTCGCTATCAGGAATGCAGCCTTTGAGGTTCTTGAGGGCTCCTGTATAGCGAGTCTGGCAGTGGCCCTTCAACACGGGAAGGTTTATAAGATAATCAATCGTTTCCATGACTGAGCAGATAGAGAGTTTATAACCTTCGATTTTTCGTGTGATTACCGAATCTTTCTGGGTGTCAATGAGCGGAACGTTGAATTCAGTTGAGAGATTCGTATACCCGCATTTACTGAAGGCTTTTACGGTTGAATCGCCTACCCAGGAACCCTCAAGTATCAACAGGTTATGGTAGCCGTGCTTTTTCAGGTAGATTATTACTCCGGCTGCTATATCCGGGTGGGTCGTTGCGCCTTCATGGGCGGGACGGGCTACGACAAGGTTCGGTTTAATGCCTATCCTGCTCTTCCTGTTTTTCGGCAGCATTTCATCCAATCCTGCCGTATCCAGCAGCTTTTCTGTGAGGATTCTCAGGTCCTGGGTCTGGGCTTGGGTCTGGGCCTGGTCCCTATGCTGGTCCCTGTTCTGGGTCTGGGTCTTGGTCTGGTCTGAACTATTCAATCGATAAACTGAGAGAATAGGACGATCCGGTATATGCGACATGTATAACTCCCGCCTGATCTTGCTGGTCTTCTGATCTTGCTGACTGGTATTATAAGCTGATCGGGATCAGGTGGTCAAATGGTGAAGTAAAAGGTGAGGGATCCGGTGTCAGATACCGGATTTTGTGATACCGGATTCCGCAATTTAACAGAGTTTTTTTGAGGGATCCGGTGTCAGACACCCTACCCTTCTACCCTTTAACGGCAGAACTCGCTATTGATGCAATAAAGTACTTCTGGAAGGCCAGATACAACACCAGAATCGGCATCATCATTACCACTGATGCGGCAAATAATCTGTCCCAGTATATATCGCTGGTTGAAAAAAAGCTTGCTATGGCTACTGTCATTGGACGAACATTTTCCGATCGGACAACGAGCAGCGGCCACAGATACTGATTCCAGGATTCCATCCCCTGAAGAATTGTTACGGTTACAAGGGCAGGCACATTCAAGGGCACAAAGACTAGATGAAATATCTTCCAGAATGATGCTCCTTCTATCTGTGCCGACTCTGCAATAGATGCCGGGATTTCTTTAAAGAATTGATGAAACAGAAAAATATAGATAGGGCTGGCCATAAACGGCAGCATCTGGATTATGTAGGTATCAGATAAATGTATTTTAACTGAAAGAAAGAGCAGGGGCAGCATTATGGCCTCCGCGGGAATAATATAGAGGGCAATAATTCCGGTCATTATGATACGCTTAAAGCGGAACTTTCCTCTCAGCAGTGCATAAGCAGTCATCGTTGATACAACAAGGGTCCCGACTACCGTTCCGGCCATAACTATGCAGGAATTGAGAAAGAACCTGGCCATGGGGACAGGTGCCTTGGGACCAAGTATTTCAATGTAATTATTGAAACTTGGGTTCGGTACAAAAAAGGCTTTCAAGGACCCCAGCTCGGCTGTTATCTGGTAGCGATCATCCTTCAGGCTTGATGAAAAAAGCAGAGCCAGCGGCAATATTATTATCAGTGCCAGCAGCAATAGTAAAAAGGTTTTCAAATATTCAATGCGCATTCTGGGCTGAAGCTGATGTTTGAGCTGATGCATCATCGGGTTTTTTCGATGTCCGGTAATCCGCCGGGCGCCTTCACGGTCGGTATCAGTATTGATGGGTCCTCGCTGGGCTGTTTTTTTTATTGTCATTGCTCAATCCTCCATTCTTTTCAGAAGCAGCCGCTGGGCTAGAACGACCGCAAAGACCAGCAGAAACATGAGAATCGATGAGGCCGCTGAATATCCAATTTTCTGACCGATAAATCCCGCTTCATACATGTAATGTACCAGTGTATTTGTTGATCCTAATGGACCTCCGTGGGTCAGTATGTTCACCTGGGTAAACAGCTTCAAGGCTTGTATAGTGGTGATGGTCAGAACAAAAATTGTTGTGTTTTTAAGACCGGGCCAGGTCACATAGATAAATCTCTTCCATCCCCCAGCTCCATCGATAGCAGCGGCTTCGTATAATTCTTCCGGGATATTCTGCAGCCCTGCCAGATATATCACCATCTGGAAACCATAAGCCTGCCAGGCGGAAAGAAAGACAATGGCTGTGAGGGCCGTATGTCGATTGCCTAGCCAGTCAATCTCTTGAAATCGGGGGATCACTGTCTGAAAGAATGAGTTCAGCAGACCTGTAGGATATTTATAGATGGTCGCCCAGATCACTGTCACGATTACCATTGGAGTGATAAATGGAAGAAAGAACATTGCCCTCAGCGTTTTTTTCATTATTGCCTGTTTATTCAGAAAGTAGGCTGCCAGCAGGGCAAATCCGCACTGAGTCGGCAGTATCATCAAGGTAAAAAGGAATACATTCTTTATTGCCTGCCAGAATTCTCTATCGCTCAAAATCTGTCGAAAGTTTCTCAGACCTATAATCTTGACAGGAATCGGAGAGGGGAACAGCTTCTGGTTTGTAAATGATAATGGGATGGACATGATAAAGGGGGTAACAACAAACAGGGCCAGCAGTATCAGCGCAGGAGTCAGCATGCCCAGTTCTTGAAACGATTCCAATAAGGAAAACCGGCTTAACTTGTTTTCAGGTTCTTTTTTCAATTTGCACCCCCATCCATTACCTGTCCATCCATTACCTGTCCATCCATTGTCTGTCCAGTTTGTCTGTCCAGTTTGTCTGTCCAGCAATGGTCCAGATTCATATCCTGGTTCCTAGATTTCCATTCTCACAAAAGAGTTTTCAAGCATATGCCTGCATTATTTGCCAAAAGGCGGATATCCGTCATTATCCCGAATATCTTCATCAATCTCTGCTGCGGCATCATTCAGCTCATCCTCAACATCGGCTCCGTCAAGTATGTTTGCAAAAGCTTTCATAAAGGCACTTGTTATTGTAGGATACGCCGGATGCGGTGGTCTTGCTATGGCGTAATCTGCCTGTTCTGCGGCAATTTTCATGTGAGTACTGTATAACGGATCGCGTGCTGCCCAGGATTTCAAACCGGGAAACTCTCCTGTCTTTATCATATCGTCAATAAATGCCTGATCTTGGAGCATGTATGATATAAACTGTCCAGCTGCTTCTTTATCGGCATCTTTCGTTATGCCAAAAATCCAGGACGCGTTGGGGGTATACACTCCATTGCCAAAATCCGGTAGGGGCAAGGCTATCAGGTCATCACCCATGCTCGGATAGGCTCCAGCCCAGTACCAGTTGCCGCACCATGCCATTGCTGCCGATCGTTGTTCGTTAAAGACCATATTTGCACCGGCACTTGCCGGTACCAGCCATCCATTCTCAGCCCATTCCTGGAATTTTTCGGCAACTGCTATAGTTTCCGGTGAGTTGAGCAAGCCGTCGGCCTCCCAATTTTCTCGATCCATTATGCCCCCTCCTCCGGATATGAATGCGGTGTAAAATCCATAGGTTCCCCACTCGCTTTTTACTCCGTAGGCCCGCATAATATCCAGGGGATACAAAACTTCCGGCAGTTCTGCCAGCGCTGCAAGGTAGGTATCAAATTCTTCCAATGTCCAGGCATCCTTAACTGATGTGGGTATTCTTGCTCCGATTTTTTCCAGATAAGATTTGTTGGCGTACAGCAGAACCGTGCTGTCAAGGTGTCCCATGGCATACATTTTCCCATCAGGGGGGTATGTGCACTGCACAATATTTGATGCGGTCATATCTGCCAGCAAGTTTTGATCAATATATGCTTCGACTGGAACCAGTACCCCTCCCCAGGCCAGACTTGACAGGAAGGGTCCGTCAAGCTGAACAACATCAGCAAGATCGTCGCCTGCTATTGCCGCTGCAAGCTGTTCATGGTAAACATCGTGCGGAGCGTAGCGCATTTCAACTTCTATACCGGTTGCTGCAGTAAAACGTTCGACAGCTGCTTTGTACGAAGCTTGAAACTGATCAGTTCCCTGATACATGAAGGTGATCTTACGCGCGTCTGTCTGCGTTTCTCCCTGAGAACCTGCAAACACCAATGATCCGACTGCAATAATCATTGCAAGTGCCATCAAGATTCTTTTTCCCATTGTATTCCTCCTTATGAATGCTATGGAAAGCTTTATTTTAACTGCAGTTTTCTTTCTGCAGCAATATAAAATAACGATATCCGCTCTGCGCCCTTTTCCGACATCGGGTTCTATCGGGATGGGATTACCTGACCGGTTCTCATGCCGGACTACCCGGTTATGCAAACTCCATAGTCTGCCGCAATTCATACACGTTAATGTCGCCTAGTGCATCTTCGTTTTCTGCGCACACGGATATTCCCTCAAGCTTATTCGGCGAAAAGATGAGTGCTGTGGCTGCATACAACCCGGATGCTGCAAAGACTTCCAGAATGCTGTTGTCCCAGAATAATTGGACCGGCAGGGGCTCTTGTCTCTGCACCCCGGCAGCAATTCCGGGAATCCTCGCCGTCCGTTTGTATCTCCAATGGTTTCCATAGATATCCATCCCGGCGTTGGACCTGTCTATGGTGATTGTTTGTTCTATGTTGTTGACTTGTACTTCGGCTGTGTATCGCTGACCGAAGTGATAGGTGATGATGACGGTTGTCGGCTTTTGAATAGTGCAAACTAATTCTATTGCGTTACTACCTCTTATGGGGTACGTAATTTCGGTACTCGCTGCCAATCGGGTTCGATGGGAATTCAGCTGCCTGAATCTCAGGCTTTCTGCTTCAGCAGCTGGTTTCTGTGCAATATAGTAATCATCTCCACGGTGCATCAGCTTCAGTTCTCTGGGCAGGCTGAGCATATTGCGCCAGCTTTTGGTGGGAAGGTCATGCGAATAGGCTGTATGACTTGCCCAGCCTATCCAGATTATTCTGCTTTCCACATTGGACCAGCTTTGGGCAGCATGGAAATCAAATCCCTGATCAGCAGCTTTGCTCTCCTTTTCCGACTCTGGATCGGGTACAAATTCTCTGCCGTCAAAATCCCCGACAAAATATTGACTTCCTGATGTATCAGGCGCTTGTCCGGCTCCGGAATGTACCAGCAATACCCATTTCTCGCGAACTGTCGTGGCATCAATGGTAAATTTGTATAGTTCCGGACATTCCCAGACTCCCTGGTGACTGCCGTATTCTTTGCCGAATGAGCTGGTATGCTTCCAGTGAATCAGGTTTGCAGATGTGTAGAATCTGACTTCATATCCCATTGATACGACCATAACCCATGTTTTACCGGGTTCATAATATATGACTTTGGGATCCCTGAAGTCGGGACTGCCGTCGTTGGGTATTACCGGTCCGTCTGCGTGCTTTTCCCACGTGCAGCCGTCTGTGCTGTAAGCGAGACATTGCTGCTGCAGCGGGTAGGCAGGGTCGTTGGTGGGAATTGCTCCTGTATAGAGCGCGGCTATTCCGCTGGTCTGGAAATATCCGCAGGTGTTCTCTTTATCCCAGACTGAGGATCCAGTGAAGATATTCCCCGTTTGAGGGTCAGGGGATAATGCTATATCCTTCTCCTTCCAATGGAAAAGGTCATTGCTTACTGCATGGCCCCAATGCATCGATCCCCAGTTGTTGCTATAGGGATGGTACTGGAAGTACAGGTGGTACTCTGAGTTCCAGTAAATAAGACCGCAGGGGTCATTCATCCAATTTTTGCGCGGGGTAAAGTGTATATTCGGGCGCCATGCTGCATCATATCTGGTATCCATCAATATAGTTCCTGCCTCTGTATAGTCCTAAAGTCAATCTGTATGTAATATTTGCAATCTGTGCAATATTTGTATTTTATGTATACGCTTACATTTGTTTCAAAAAGAAACCTGCCAGTCATCATGCATGGCCTGCCTGCCGTCCCAGCGTTGACTCTCTGGCTACCAATAATGGATTCAACTGAACAGATCTCACGTCACCATCAAACTTTCGTATAAGCCTATCCAGCAGCATTTCTATGGATCGTCTCCCTATCTCCTCGACCGGTTGGGAAACGGAGGAAAGAGGGGGATTCAGTCCCTGGGAAAGAAATGTATCATCAAATCCGATAAGGGCGACGTCATCCGGAATCCTCAAATTCAGCTCCTTCAGCGCATGATTGATACCAAATGCCGCTACATCATTAACAGTAAATACTGCTGTTGCATGACCGGGTCGGTGCCTGCGGAAATACTCCAGTCCTGATAGATAGGCCTGTTTTACCAGATCATGATCCCAAGCTCCGATATTGAGGAAATGGTCTTCCGGGAAAATGATTCCCTTCTCCGAAAATACCTGCTTGAAACCGACTATTTTATCATTTTCTGATTCGCTGTCCCCTACCAGCAGTACTCTGGTATGCCCCAATCCCAACAGATGCTGGGCAACGATTCTCCCTCCTTCCAGATGCGACACATATACTGAATCAAACCTGCTGTGGGGCTGGGTTACTACGACAGTATGAATGTCTGAATTATAGAGTGTGGTCAATATCGGGCTGTTTGATGATGCGGGGATGACCAGGACTCCATCAACTTGACGAGCTCGCAGGGTCTGCAGCTGACTACGCTCCTTGGTGATATCGCCGTCGGAATTGCAAATAATGATGTTATATCCATTGCGTCCCGCCTCGCGTTCAACCTGGCGCACTATTTCCCCAAAAAATGGGTTGGAAATATCGGGGATAATCAATCCAATTAAGAACGACTGATCCATTGCCAGATTCCTGGCTGAATAGTTAGGCGTATAATCATGCTTCTGAACAATTTCCATAACCGTCTGCCGAGCTCTGGGCGATACCGCTGATGATCCGCTCAGTACTCTCGATACCGTTGCCTGGGAGACGCCCGCTATTTCCGCTATTTCCTTCATTGTTATCATATGAATCTCTTCAGAATCTCTTCGCTCCCTGCATGATGCAGCTGTGTACTTTATGTATAACTTGAATACGCTTACATATCTTTCAGAAATACTAACACGAGGTAGTGAGATCTGTCAATATTTTTTTTCAGAAAATAGTGTCTCGCAAAAAAACTTGATATGAATTGAATTTTGCATTAATTACAGATATACTGTATTAGCAAGATTTCTAAGGAAATCAGTTAGTAAAGGATGTAAAGAAAGTTGGCCGGACATCGTTACCTATTCCCCATAATCATTACCTGCTGTTCAACTCCTTTTTTACGCAGCCAATTAAAAGGATCACCCGAATTAAGGTTGACAACCGCATTCAGGAAACCATACGCACAAAAGGAGGCATCTGCATATGGACAATCGCCAGGACAGTTGTACACAGCTTATTGAAACCTTGCCGAATGCATTCGCCCGGCATCGGGTAATAACTGACGAACTAGGAAACCCTGTGGACTATACATTCCTGCAGGTCAATTCGGCTTTTGAAGAATTTACGGGACTCAACCGCCTGGACATCATCAACAAACGGGTAACTGAAGTCCTTCCGGGTATAGAAAATGATGGATTTAACTGGATCGGAACATTCGGGAAGATTGCTCTGGGCGGGGACAGTACATCATTTGAGCAATACTCCAATCCCCTGCAAAGCTGGTACGAAGGTAAAGTGTACAGTGATCAACCCGGCCACTTTACGACCATATTCAGCAATATATCTGAACGTAAAAAGGCATTCCAGAATCTGAGATTCCAAAATGAAAAAATGGGTCTGCTTCTTGATATCAGCACTGCTATAGCAGAACAACGGGAGTCAAATGCACTTTGTCAGATAATTGCTGACAGTGTCGTGAAGCTTACAGAACTGAATTCCTCGGCCATCTATCTCTACAAGAACTCAGGCCTGCACGGCAAAACAGATCTTTATAAGAACCCTGATCCGCACGGCAACACTGATATTCACCTTAAAGCGACATACCCGGCCCTCCCGACCGATTTTCCTGATTTCCTGAGAGACGCAAATACCGCCGATCATCCGCATATAGCAGAAGCAATATCTGAAAAACATCCTGTGATTGTCGCAGACAGCCGAACTGCAGAGCTCACTCCTGAAGAAAAGAACGTATGTGAGTCTCGGAACCTGCGTTCACTTCTCTACGTCCCCCTCATCTATCAGAATAAATCCATCGGAGTCCTGATAGTGAGCAGCATCGATGAAACCTTCGGATTTTCAGAAAGTATCATTGAACTTACCCGGATTCTTGCAGGACAAGCAGCCTTGTCAATCAGTGAGGCAAATCGCTCCGAAGAGCTGAAGCATTATGTGAAGGAAATAGAACAGAAAAACAGGAATCTGGAGGAGGCTGAAAGGACTGTTCGGAAAAGCGAGGAGAAACACAGGATGCTATTTGAGACAATGTCCCAGGGAGTTGTCTATCATGATGCTAATGGCAGGATTTTTTCCTGTAATCCAGCTGCGGAACGAATTCTAGGGAAACCCCTTATTGCGATACAGGGAAAAACTGTAGATCAGCTGCTTGTAAGAATGGTTGATGAGGAATACCGTACCGTTGCCTATGAGGAGCAGCCTGCTCATGCGGCGCTTCATACAGGAAAGAAGATCGGCCCGGTTATTAGAGGCATCTATCTTCCTGATTCTGACTCCTGCATCTGGCTCTCGATTACGGCAACTCCCCTTTTCCGCCCTGGTGATGATATGCCGTATCAGACCTATGCGACCCTCGAGGATATTACTGTACGCCGCCAGGCCTTACGAGACCTGCACCACGTGGGTGAACGCTACAAAGCTTTGCTGGATTACAGTCCCCTGCATATATGCGAATTCGACCTGAACGGCCGTTATCTTATGGCTAATCCGGCCATTGCCGACCTTTTCGCTCTTCCATTGTCAGAGCTGACAGGAAAATCTTTCCAGCAGCTGCTTCCTCCCGAGACCGTAAAATCCATTTCGGAACGAATCGACAGAATTAAGGAAACCAGCAGACCGCTCACGGTACTTGATTACCTGAATATTGGAACAGACGAGCGGGTATTCTCATCTACCTTGTTCCCGCTGCTCGATACCGAAGGCAAGTTCGATTCCATCGGTTCAGTCTCCCTGGATATCACGGAATTGATGAAGGCTGAGGAAGAAAAGAACAGTCTTCGGTATCAATTGGCTCAGTCACAAAAAATGGAGGCTGTCGGGCAGCTGGCCGGCGGGGTTGCCCACGATTTCAATAATATGCTGAGCGTTATTCTTGGCTATACAGAGATGGTAATGGAGCAGCTCACTGACAATACTGCGGTATTGGGGGAACTGCAGCAGGTGCACTCGGCGGCGGAACGGTCTGCTGCCCTGACGCGTCAGCTGCTGGCTTTTGCACGACAGCAGACGATAAATCCGAAAAGAGTTAATCTTAACGAAACTATATCCGCACTGATTACCATGCTTAACCGCATTATCGGGGAGGATATTGCTTTATCCTGGATTCCGGGTGAGAATACCGGCTGTCTGCTGATAGATCCTACCCAGATCGATCAAATTCTGGTCAATCTTTGCGTCAATGCCCGTGAGGCCATAGCCGATACCGGTAAGATTATCATTGAAACAGACCGTATCAGCCTGACCGATGAATACTGTGCTGCACATCCAGAATGCAGTACTCCAGGAAAATATCTGATGACGGCAGTCAGCGACAGCGGCTGCGGTATGGATCGGGATACCGTTTCCCGTATTTTTGAGCCTTTCTTTACCACCAAAGGACCTGGCAAAGGCACGGGACTCGGGCTTTCCACTGTATTCGGTATTGTCAAGCAGAACGGCGGTTTTGTAAATGTCTACAGTGAGCCCGGGGATGGCACCACAGTGAGAATATACCTGCCGGCTGCTGATCCCGGCGGCAGCGATGCCGACACTGAGATTAAAATAATTTCGGATGAACCAACCGGTAACGAAACTATATTGGTAACAGATGACGATGAGGCAGTCCGTAACTTAACGATCAGGATGCTTGAGCAGCTCGGGTACCGGGTGCTCGCTGCAGCAACACCTGGCGAAGCGCTGGAGTTGAGCAGGACCCACTCTGATATCTCTCTGCTCATTACCGACGTGATCATGCCCGAAATGAACGGAAAAGACCTCTTTACATTGATAGAGGCGGAGCATTACCTTATGAAGTGCATTTTCATTTCCGGCTATACCTCCAATGTCATCGTGCATAGAGGTGTGGTGGATGAGGGGATACATTTCCTGCAGAAACCGTTTTCCCGAAATAATCTGGCCGTAAAGGTGCGGGAAGTGCTGGACTTTGACCCCGGCACTGACAGATATCCTGGGAGTAAGTAAACATAGAAAAACGCATTTGGCACGTTTAGCGCATTTGGCACGGTTGGCGACGGGGTGCTTTGGAAAACGGTGTCAGAAAACGGTGTCAGAAAACACTGTCAGACACCAAACCCCCAAATCCTTCAGAGATCACCCCCTAATTTTTGACACTCCGGGCAATAGTAGATGCTGCCCCCCATATAGGCCTCTTTCGTGATACTGCTGCCGCAGGCCGGACAGCCTTCGGATGCGTGTAATGTACTCATCCGTACAGGATAACCGCCGTTTTGGCCGAAAAGATCTTTTTCAGTGTCACGGCCGCCGGCAGAAATCATCATATCCAGAGTCTGCCTGATTCCGGAATATAGGGCATCCTTCTCCTCAGTGGACAGAGTCAGAACTTTCCGTCTTGGATGGAGCTTACACCTCCACAGGATATCCTGAAGTACCCCGTTCCCCAATCCGGGAATGCGTTGTTCTGTTGCCAGAAATGCCTTCAAGCTGAGCTTCTGCACTTTGACTGCACCAATCAGGCAGCTGAAATAGGCATTATCAAATGCGGATGATATAGGGGACGGTTTTTCCAAGGCTGCTTTTCGGTACTCATTTTCGAAATCCCCATCGACAAATCCCCACAATCCTCCATACATCTGGACGGAGCCGCTTAACGCTGTACCGTCGTAAAACTCGATCAGCATCTGATGCTTCACAGGCCTTCGGGAGGTTTCGCCATAAAATCTGAGATTGACGCCGTCTGAGAAGACCAGCCGGTAATCGCCAGCTCTCAATTCAACCATACCGCCATAAGAGACAGCGGTTTCAAAACTTTTACTTTTGAGAAAACCACCGTAATCCGCAGGGTCACCGGCATAGAAAGCAAATTTGTGAGGGGTATAGTTCATGGTCAATGAAACAATCTCCCGGCCGCAGACCGTTTTGTTCAGCTGTCCCGCCATCACGCAGGCTTCGGGCAATTCTATCATATGCGGCACCTCCTAATATTTTCATCACGACATCTTTATCTTGATCACCTTATCTTGATCACCTTATCTTGATCACCTTATCTTGGTTTCTGGCTGATGGACACCGGGATCTTTCGAAAATCGATACCCCCAATCCCCCAACGGGCGAGCAGAGACCAGTTTTCCCACATTATACACCATTCTGCGGTAGACAGAAAAAAAACCATGGTATACTGCAGGGAGCGTAAGAACTGTCCGGAACTTTTTATTACTGCCCGGGTTATTACTGCCCGGGAATGGTAAGGGCTATCAATAAAGCAGTAAAGACTGATGACTGAGGTGTCCAATGGAGAAAGATCTTATTGCCCCCTGCGGGATGAACTGCAGTCTCTGCATCGCATACCAGGGAATGCAGATGGATCTGAACAAAAAGGGTTTTCACAGGAAGTACTGCCCCGGCTGCATTCCAAGGGGAGAAAACTGTACCCACATGGGTGATCGATGCGAATTGCTCGGAAACGGAAAAGTCCGGTTTTGTTTTGAATGTGATGAGTATCCCTGCAAGCGGCTGAAATCCCTGGATAAACGCTACCGCACCAAGTATCACATGAGTATGATAGAGAATCTTGAATCTATTAAGCAAGACGGGATGGAGGCTTTTTTAAGGGGGGAGGAGGATCAGTGGCGCTGTCCGCAGTGCGGCGGGGTCATTTGCTGCCATAACGGGCTATGTCTGAGCTGCGATACCGATATTTTAAAACAAAATAGAAAGTACCGGTGGAATGAGGATCAGGGAAGCGATCGGTGAAATATCAACATAATTGAGGCTCTTGCAAAAAGCAAGAGTGACGTTTCGGAGCCAATTTCAAAAATGCGAAGCATTTTGAAATTGGCTCAATTGACAGGGAAATGCGGGGAAATGCAGTTCCCTCAGTTCGGCAGCATACTTGGATGCAGCATCTGAATAAAATATATGCCCCGTTCTCAAATGGCTGGTGATGCGTATGATAAAATCAGAACAGCCCTTCTGAATAGATACACACCTATGGATGCTGTTCGTGAGGATTCGGACAAGGTGTTACAGCTCTTCTGCATCCGCTAGGTCCCTGTGCCTGCCTGTTGAGAGCTTGTTCTTCACGAGGTCTTCACGGGAAATGATCTGGAGGGTCAGGTGCCCATCGGTATATTCATTGCGATTATTCCATGCTTCCCCGAAGGACACTCCGTCAATTGAGGTAAGCAGATCAATACGCAGCGGGGGATACCCGAGCTGGATCACCTGATCGGAGACCGTAAAATCATCCGCGCTCAATCCCAGACCGCCAAACCCGAATTCGTTCAAAGCTTCAAGCAAAACATTTGCGTTTTCTGCTTCTGTGTCAATAAATATATCAATATCACCGGTTGAGCGCGGGTATCCATGATAGGCTACGGCATATCCTCCCACAATCAGATAGCGGACCCTATGTTCGTTCAGTAATTGTATAAACTCTTTGAAGTCTTTCGGGATATTCACCATATAGCTGTTTCCTCAAAAACTCTACTGCATTCAGGCGGTCCTCGGAAGACTGGCTGAGCCAGAAGTCCCGATCGTGCGTATTGAATATTTCTGTATGAAGCGCCTGCTTGTGGATTGTCTTTGCTATCATGCTGAGTAATATAGTATCATAGAACTTGAAAAATACATACAGCGTGACCATCTCTGATTTTTGTCCCAGGGCTGTCGGAGTTATCAGCATATTGAGTGAGGCGGATTGCAAACTGAATCGTGCGGTAGTATTATGGAAGAAATCGCTGTATGCTGGATTTCTTTGGGAAGTCGTCTCCGGTTCAGGTTCACCTCCGGTTCAGGTTCACCCCGCGCTCCATTCTGTCCATGTTCGGAAGTGAAATTCCTGCAGTTGGTACGGTGCCCAAGCCTGTGGGAGACTTGTACTCCCCCCCCAAATGCATACAAACAAGGAGTAGTCACATGGAAAAGGAAATCACCATTGCCGAATTTGCCGAAGAGCTGAGGACCAGGCTGCAGACTGGAAAAACCGTCGACTGCTGCAAAGACGAGCTGCTGCGATTGGCTGACATTATTAGCGCCAAAATCGGGGATGAAAAGATCCTGGTTACGTGGAAGTCTTAGGGGCAAAAACGGTGTCTGAGACCGGATAAACGGTGTCTGACACCGGATCCCGCAGAATGGATGCTGTTCAGCTACGGATTCCTCAATTCAACTCGGTTTTTTTGATGGATCCGGTGTCAGACACTTTTAAAAACATTCCCGGGATGCGGGGGCTTTGCCCGACTGGCGTCTGTTTCAGGATCTGTATGATCTGATCATTGGCTGCCAGGCTGTCCTCTGCCATTCGTCGGATATTCTGGGGATTTCTGTCGGAGATACTGTCTACACAGTTCATGATGTAGGAACGCTCCAGGGTCAGCAGCTGGTGGGTATCCGCATCAATATCAACGATTGTGCGCCAGGGGCGCAGGTGCATGGCAACGGATCCGATGAGATATATCATCTTATTGTGGGTGGCTGAGAATATGGCTTTCATAAAGGTCTGGAAGGCTTGTCGGGCGTCTTCTTGGATTCGGGTAGTATCAGTTTTTGCGTCGGTATCGGTATCAGCTTCTGTCATCTGGCTGAAAAGGGTCAGGTAGCGATCTGCCGCCAGCTTCAGTGCTGCGATATCCTGCTCATCTGCCTCCTTTGCAGCCAGTACCATTACTTCCGGAAGCAGCATATGCTCGAACTGTTCTACATCCCACGCGCTCGCGTTGTTTCTGCGAAGCGATGTGAGCAGTGCATCGGAGAATGCCTCCAGTACTGTTGATGATACGAACATTCCTTTTCCGTGTTTGACCTCAATCAGCCCCTGGGCTTTCAGCATTTGCATGGCATCTCGTATGACGG
>JAIPFR010000024.1 GCA_021736525.1 Spirochaetia bacterium | reverse complement strand
GATACATCCCTTCCCGTATCTCCGGCGTGGAAGAAGTCGGCTACCTGGGCGACAGCTTCATCATTACCAACAACACCGGCTACGAAATCTGGTATCTCTACGTGATCACCGATGATATGTTTGCCGCCGGCGAACCGGGTGAGGATCTGCTTGGCGATGAAATCCTTTTTCCCGGGTCCTATGTTGATATTGACGCCAGTCTCTACACGTGGCTTTACGACCCCATCTATGTCGAGTGGGATCAGCGCCTCCATATCCTGGCGGAAGACCTGGATGGAGATGTATACTACCAGGAATGGTACCCCGATTATGACTCCTGGGATATCTCCCTCGAGTTCGATTCCCTCCTGACAGATTCCGCCGAAAGCAGCGGATGGTAGAAGCAGCTCACTCTGCATCTTCCATTAATAACTATCTATTTCCCTGTAAGCTCTTCCGAAAAATAATCTTGCGGGATTCAGCTAGTTCATAAGCAAAAACCACCTCCATTATCTCCTTATTAACTTCCTGCAGAAACACACTCAGCTCATGTGATGATTTCAGCTGCTGTTTTTTTATTACATTAAGCAGAATTCTTTTTTCAAATATCATCAGCCCTCTCCCTCCCCGCCATGGGATTCCCACAATAGAGTTCATACTGTTCCTTCAATCCAATTCGCTCAAATTGCTCGACGGGCGCATCTGCCCAGATCATCATCTCAATAAGCTTTTGAACCATCTCCTTTTCTATTTTCGGATCTGAAATCGGGTTCTCCTGGTAATAGTCGTTCTCGCAATCAAACAACAGAGATTCACGAATATGCTTCGTCGACTTAAAATGTCCTCCAATAGGAAAGTAACCGGGAATCTTATATACTGGAAAATTTGTGTAAGGCAAATATCTTCCCATCTCTATCTCATCAGCAACTTCCGGACCAAGAAATTTAAGCAGGGTAGTAGGCATTGAGCAATAATGGTACAAAGGCATATTATCTTCTCTTTTCGGGGCTCTGAAATAGGCATGCTTTCCATCGAACACATTGACGGTTCCACCGAACCAGCCATACACAATTTGCTTTTCACCTTCGGACTCTGCATCGTTCAGCAGTCCGATAAGCGATTCCCCTTGCATGGCTGCAGGTTTGTCAATAGAAAAATAATCCAGCAGGGTGGCAGAAATGTCGATCAACTGAGCCAGATGTTTTTCATGCTGTCCGCTGTTTTCGGTACCCGGCATACGAATCATTAACGGGATATTCGTCAACCGATTATATGCATGCATATAATTCTTACCCGTAAAACCATGTTCACCTAGCAAATGCCCATGATCGGTAGTCATGATGATCATGGTATCATCATATAATCCCAATTCCTGAATCTTATCAAGAAACTTACCAAACCATTTATCGGTCATCGTGATGCAGGCTGAATACTTCTTTTTCAGATGCTCAATTGCCTCTTCCGGTTCGGTAACCTCATGATACGAAGAGCAGTCAAATCGTGGACCAGTGTACGTATCATCATACAAATCAACGAATTCCCGGGGAGTGTCAAATGGCTCATGGGGATCAAAAACCTCCACCTGAAGAAAGAAATCATCTTCATCCCTGTTCTCCTCCAGCCATCTGCATGCAGCGGAAAATGTTCGCGGTGTAGGATAGTCCTCTTCATGGACAAACTTCGTCCGGTTAAGCTCGTATTGTGTGAAAACAGTACCCAGATGCTCGAAATCAGCCGGCTGCGTTACCCTGGATACCCAGGGATCATACTCCTGCCCTCTGATATAGTCCCAGGTATTATACTCCTGGAGATAGTTTTCTCCTCCCCTGTCCATATAGTGGCAATGGTCAGTGATTATATGGGAATAGACATTCCGCTCCTTCATGAGACTGTTTATTGAAACATCATAAGCCTCCACAGGCCCCCATCCTCTTTCAAGAAAATTCAATCTTCCTGTGAGCAAATCCCTTCGGGCAGGAATGCATGGGGCCGAGCCGACATAGTAATTATCAAATACATGAGATTCCTTTGAAAAACGCGTTATGTTCGGTGATAGAACATGAGTATCAGGGTTGTAGGCTTCCAGATATTCTCTATTCAGGCTGTCCATAAGTACAAGTATAGCTTTCATTATTACTCCCTTCTTCTTTTCTTACCACGCTGCCGGATACGATTTGCCATTCCAGAATTAATCACTTTTGTAAGATGTTACTGCTCAGTTTTCTTTTTTGGTTTTTTTCTCATTGATGCAAACAGCGGCAAAATAAAATTGATAAACACCATAACAATTGCAAAAAACAGGAAAACGGTGCCCATGGTGAAGCTGCTTGATATAATATTTGTGAACGACCCGTAATACATAATGGCTCTTCGATAATTGAGTTCGATAATGCTGCCAAGGATAAATCCCAGCACAAGCGGTCCTAAAGGATATCGATTTTTCTCCAGGATAAACCCGACAACCCCAAAAAACAGCATAATCAAGGCATCGAAGAAACGGTTGTTGACGCTGTTCACTCCTATCACACAGAACATAATTATTATCGGATACAAATACTGCTTTGGAACGGAAAGGATTTTGACAAATCCTTTTATCGCTAATGATTCGATAATCAGCATTAAAATGTTAGCTATAAGGAAAGCAAGCATTATGCCCCTGACCAGATTGGGACTGTTGGTAAACAGCATGGGTCCCACCTGAACACCATGAATAATAAAACCGCCCATAATAACGGCAGCTACCGCATTTCCGGGAACGCCAAGGGCCAGCATAGGAATAAGCGCACCTCCGGCAACGGCATTATTAGATGATTCTGAAGCTACCAATCCCTCTTCGCTTCCATCTCCAAACAGTTCTGGATTTTTTGATCTTTTCTTAGCTCGAGTATAGGATATCAAGGCTGCCTCGGGACCGCTTAGTCCTGGCAGAATGCCCAGGGCTGTACCTATCAATCCAGAACGGAACATATTCACCGCATGGAATCGTATTTTAGCCAGTGAGGGCATGAATCCCTGTTTCTTAGTAAACAGGGTCTTTTCATTTTGTTTTTTACCCTGCGATACAGAATTCAGCATCTCTGATATGGCAAATACTCCTATTATTAAGACAATTATGTTAAAACCATTATCTAGATTATGATTTCCGAAGGTAAACCGCGGACGAGCATCTATCGGACTTGTTCCCACAAAAGAAAGCGTCAAACCAATAAGCGTTGTTATCAGCCCTTTAAGGGCATTTGCTCCAAGCAGCATGCACACAAGGCTTAATGAAAAAACAGTAATGCCGAAGTAATCAAAAGGGCTGAACATAATTGTCACCCTGGCCAACAGAGGGGATAGCGTTAACAGGAATATAGCTCCGATAAGCCCGCCGATGACTGAAGAGAAAATTGCCAACCCGATAGCATTTCCTGCCTGCCCTTTTTGTGCCAAAGGATATCCGTCAAATGTTGTTACAATTGAAGACGGAGTTCCCGGTATTCTTAACAGTATTGCTGATATCAATCCGCCGGATACTCCCCCGACATATACAGACACCAGCAGAGACAGAGCCAGCAGAGAATCCATGCTGTATGTCAATGGAATTATCAAAGCCACGGCAACGCTGGATGAAAGTCCGGGAATAGCCCCGAATATAATACCATAGGAAACACCCGCAGACATCACCAGAATAGTCAATGGATTAACGACACTAAGTACTATGTCAATCATGTTTTTTCCTTCCTGCCGTCTATAAAAGTTTGCCTTTAGGCAGCATAATGTTGAAAAGATCACCGAACAGATAGTTTACGACGGTAATAATAACCAGCAGCAATATACAGCGAAGTACAACTCTCTTCCAGGTTCCTACAGTTCCTGTGTAGGCAAAGGTAAGGTAGTTAACGGTGAACAGCAGAAAAATGGCCGTGGCAATGTAAAAACCGAAATAATTAAGTGCAAAAAGATATAATACAATTGACAGAAGAAAAATACCCCGAAGTGACCTGAAGAGTTCCAGGAATACAAAATCCCGTCCCTCTTTCCTGATTACCAGTTGGATAATCAAAACACCAATGGAAACCATCAATAGAATAAGTATGTACTGCGGAAAAAGGGCAGGTCCTCCAGAGGTGTCAAAAGTGGGAGTTGTATAGGTCAGGGTCTGCAAAAATAGAACACCTGCCGCTGCAAACAGCAAACTTAAAAAGACAATTTCCATATTCCTGACTCCATTGAAGAGAGCTTTGCCGTTTCGCGAAAGCTCTCTTCTGAAATATTCCAAATACTTCGTGATGCATTATCAAAAATCGAAAAAAACTATTATGATATCAGCCTACATCATCTTTTCTGCTGCTTCCTCACAGGTCTTTTCATACTCTTCTAGAAAGGCAATGTAGCTGGCTCTATCCTTGAAGGAAACTTTCGTATAGGTGTCTCCTTCGAATTTCTCGATAAACTCTTGGTTTCCGGTAACATTTTTCAGTGCAGATTCTACTGCTTTCAGCACTTCTTCCGGAGTTCCTTTTGGAGCCCATATTCCCTGAACCTCCTCCAGTACCATATCAAAGCCGAATTCGTTCAAAGCGGGTACATCCGGAAGAAAATCACTTCGTTCATTTCCCCAGATTCCTATTGCTCTGAAGTCACCTGATTCTATGTAAGGAATTGTTTTTGCAGTGGAATCAATATAGGCCTCTACTCGTCCGCTGAGCAGCTCAGGCGGTTTTACTGAAACTCCGCCAATATCTACAATATTGAAGTCAACTCCCATTTCCTCTTCCATGGCAAGGGTGGCCATCTGCAATGAGGTTCCAACCGGAGCACCGACATTGAGCTTGCCGGGATTCTTTTTAGCAGCCTCGATCAAATCGTTGAAATCCTTGTATTCGGAATCTCCCCTCACAACGAGAATCTGTTCAGCACTGCCGTAGGCAGCTACCTGCTCAAAATCCCTGAAAGTGAAGTCCAGACCAGCCAGCACTCGCTGAACGCTGAAGCCTGGTACTGCTATAAGAAAAGTATACCCGTCATTTTTCTCATTAAGCACATGCCTTGCCCCGACCGAACCGCCAGCTCCGGTAATCTGATTCAGAACTACCTCTACTGTCTGGAACTCATCGTTCAAGTAATTTATCAGTATTTGTGCAGGGGTACCTGTAGACCCGCCTATGGGGAACGGTACAATAAACTGAATATCTTTCTGTGGATAGGGTTTTGCATCCTCTGCATCCCCTGAGGCAAATAACGCCGTCATCAGAATAAGCATAACGATTACCAGAATTCTTTTTTTCCTCTTCACCATCTTTTTTCTCCTTAAGGTATTTTTATTGATGCCGGAACGACATCATCATTTGATGAAATTCATATGGGTAAGAACAGCAAAGAAAACTTCAGAAACATGTGCTCCCATCATTTTGTGGGCTTTGGCCATATCATGATCTTTTATTGCCTCCAGAATCTGTTCATGTTCCTTTATTGACGCCTGAAGTCGGCCTTCAATCTCAAATTGTTTCTTTCTGAAAGGACCGGTCTGAACAAGGCATCGTTTAACGACATCAGCCATGATGGGATTATGCATACCCAGCACTAAAGCTGACAGAAACTTTCTGTTGATAATGGTGTACTCTTCCACATCATTGTTCTCAACTGCCAATTCCGCCTGCTTATGTATCTCCTGGAGATGCATTCTTTCAATCATAGTCATGCGTGCAGCGGCAAATCGTGCGCAAAGGCTTTCCAGCTCAGCTGCCGTTTCAAATAAATTTTGTAAATATTCTTTATCGGGACTGATTACAACGGCACCTTTGTTCGGTTTTATCTCGACAAGACATGCAGACTCAAGCTGGCGCAAAGCTTCACGAATTGGTGTCCGAGATACCCCATATTTCTCCGCCAACCCCTTTTCATCCAGTTTGGCACCCAATGAATACCGTTCATTAAGAATATCATTTGCAATTCGACGCCTGATAACATTCGGAAGTGAGTCGCCCTGTTCAACAACAAGTTTTTCTTCTAGAACACTAAGGTCATTCATTTCAACTGGATCCGATTTTTCTGTATTATCAGTTGTTTTCATATTCCGACCCTGCCCCCCCGATCATCAATCTCTATTGTATACATTTTCTTGTTATTGCATACATACTAACATCGCAATATCACGCTGTCAACAAAATAATAGACAAAAAGTCCAGAATGCTCAAAGTGATCACTCAATATTGTATACATTAGTTACTTTTTGAATACATCAGGAAAGGTATGCTGAAGCTCAGACCGCTCACTGGAGCCACACTTTAATAAAAATTGTAAGTTTAAAGGGTCTACTGATAATATTGTGAATGCTTACCGCTTTTCTTACAGATCTGAACCGGCAGATTCTGCATGCAGCTTTACAAACTCGGCCTTGTCAAATATGCGATAGGTGCTTTTTTCGCTCTTTTTTGCAAGATACATGGCCCAATCGGCATAATCGATCAGCTTATAAACGTTCTTCGTATCCCGGTTACATACCGCCAAACCGACACTGCAGGAGATCGGCAGTTCGCCTGCCTTGGTATTGATCGGCTGATTGGTTACCTTACGGGAAAACTGCTCCCAGAACAGGCTGCCGAACGATATATCGAAATCGTCAAGCCCATGCAGGTAGATTCCAAATTCATCACCTGCTATCCTCATGAAAATGGCGCGATATCCCAAATTGACAGCCGAAAGCCGCTTTGAGAACTCGACAAGATAGGCATCCCCGACACTGTGCCCATACCTGTCGTTTACCTGTTTGAAATTATCAATATCAATAAAGGCAAAAACTCCCAGGGCATCAGGTTTTTCACCGATTACTCCTGCAATCTCCGAACGATACTGATACCTGCTGACCAGACCTGTCAGCGGATCCTTTACAAGGCGATTGTTCAGCTCTTCATTCAGGATCTCCAGCTGAGCATTTGCCTGCTGAAGCTTCCGGTGGGTATTGACCAGTTCATTGTTGAGCTTCTGGATTTGTTCAAAATGATTACTGATCTCATGAGAGTTCCGTATCTGAATCTTTTTATGCATCAAAGCAAATTGCCTGATCAAATGAAAGAGTGTCTCATCGTGTTGTTCACGGGCAGTTCCGTCAAGCTGCTTAAGATAATCGACTGCGAGAACCCACAGATGACGTTCATTGTAAAAAATATAGATACAGACAGCAACAGACTGCTCGCTAATGACTACTTGATCGCAGACTATCCTCTCTTCCTGCTCAGCAGCTTGCGAGAATGATGCCGCAAGACGCTCCTGATGGGTGCCGTCAACCAGCCCTCCAAGGCTCGTGACGTACGGAACAGCCAGGGAAACAGGATTGCTCCAATAGGTCTCTTCTACCAGTCCGTTAAGATTGGTACGGACAAAGAATGAGGTGCTCACGAAAGGGATCCCGCCTTTTCTGCCCAGCTGATCAGTTCCGTTGCCGTTGCGGCATACTTGTCAACAGGCCACCTGGTATAAATCTCATTACTCGTAGTAAAGGCCCGGCCCCCAACGGCAATCCGGAGGGATGGAAATTTCTCACGAAGCGCTGATACTGCATCCCGACACGTTTGGAGATATTGCGGCATCGTCACTGAAAGAGCTGCCAAATCGGGCTGATGCTCCTCTATGGCATTAAGCAGGGACGGAATCGGTACGGCAGCCCCCAGATACACACTGTCCCAACCATGAAGCTCGAATAAATCCGATACCATTCGACCGCCCATCTGATGAAGTTCGCTTCCCAGGCAGCAGGTTACAATCTTGCGGCCTTTTCTGGGACTTTTGAAAATTTTCGGATAGAACATTGAAAGCACCATCTGGGTTGTGGAGGTGCAGTAATGTTCTTTATCGACCGTAATCCGGTTCTGATGCCACAGTTCTCCAACTTCGTGCATGGCAGCCATGAGGATGTCTTCATAGAGTTCATCTATGGCAATTCCAGATTCCTCGGCGTTTGATATTATTTCCACAGCCTTTGCTGTATCGCTGCGAATCAAAGCTTTCAGGTATTCCTGACGGATTGGAACATGTTTTCCCTCGAGAAAGCGCTGAGATACCGGATAATTGTCCACTGCCTGGTCAGTGACCTCGATGGCTTTGTCCAGGCAGCGGCCCGCGAACGCTGCCTCAACTTCACTGTACAGCTCAGTGGTGAAACGTCGCAGTATGGCATAATGGGCAACCATCTGATCTTTTATCCGATCGCGGTCCACATCTTTCATCAGATTGCAAAGCAGCTCATACAGCCATACGGCATAGTTTGAGAAGATCTTCTCATCTTCAAGCTTGACGGCGGTAGTGAGAAAGCTGAAATTGTAAAGGATATCTTGAAACATCAGCTGCTTTCGCCGATCATCCATTTCCTGATGCAGTTTCGGATCTTCTGCAAACTGCCGGTCAAAAATCTTTTGCGCAATAAGAATAAGCTCTGGATCAACAGTCGTCTGAAGAAGGCTCATAATTACCTCCAGTCATGGTACTCTTTCTCTTGATTGTAACACTTTGTCTGCAGAGTTGGGGATTTTTTTTATTCTCAAAAAACAAAGCAGATCCGGAACCGCTTAATGAACCGCTTAATGAATCGCTGAATGAACCGCTGAATGGAGGATATAATCAGGCTTGTGTTTGCTCAGAACAGCCCCTATAATGCAGTAAAGGTGGCTCAATGAAAAATATATTTCGTCCTTATCCAATGCACCTCTGCGTGCTCTGCGTGCTCTGTCTGCTTTTTACCGTTTCAGCCATGACCAGCTGTGCGACGTCTCCTGAAGGAGGTGCACACAGTCAACCGGAAACCCGACAGGAGATCCAGCAGGAAAATCAGCAGGCTGCCCGACAGGAGATCCAGAGCATGCTTTCAAGCCGGTTTGAGCAGTTCAGTGAGGCGTACGACCTTGCTCCTCAACTCGGGATTCTGCTCCATCTGCAAACCCCCGTCGGGTCATATACCGCGCAGGCAGGCTTCTCGGGCGCGCAGGTATCGCAGGACACCCATTACCGGATAGCAAGTGTAAGTAAAACCTTTACTGCAGCGGCTGTCATGCTGCTCGATCAGGAAGGAAAGCTTGATATAAACGACTACATTACCGCGCGCATTCCCGGGAAGGATATCCCCTACCTTCCGGAAACCGATGACTTCGCCATTCCGCATAAAGACACCATCACGATCAGGCACCTTCTCTCTCACAGGGCGGGAGTCTACGATGTTTTCAACGACCCGATTCCGGCAGAATCGCAGCAGCCCTATGCCGGCATGAGCTACATAGGGTACATGCAGGAAATTGAAGGAAAAGAAGACCATCAGTATACTCTGGAGGAACTGGTCTCGGTAATCGCCAAGGATCAGCTGTCCTATGGGGAACCTGATGAGCTGTACCACTATTCAGATGTGGGATACATGCTGCTGGCGGGCATAATCGAACGTACTGCAGGCATGAGCTACGACCGCTATCTTCAGGATACATTTTTCACACCGTTGGGGCTGAACAATACGAGCGCTCCCTGGAACGCAAACGATATCTCCCTGCCTGAACCCTATTTCACCGGGTACTCACGATGGGACGGTGAATTCTTCCGGACGGTCGAAGATAATATGTCCTGCCAGATAGGACCGGGAAATATTATCAGCACGCCCAGGGATACTGCCCGCTGGATACAGACGCTGCTTTCCGGCCGGGGGCCTTTGACGCAGGAACAGATCCGGAAGATGCAGACTGTCCCGGAAGGTAATTCCACCTATGCCCTGGGTATAAGTAAAACGGTATTCGGCTGGGGGCACAGCGGAGCTCACCCCGGTTATATGAATTTCGTCTCCTACAACGAGGAGCACGACTCCTCCGTGGCGGTGGTAATCCCGATTATCGATTACAATGCGGGAAACATGGACAGGCTCGGGGCAGCGCTGAATCTCATGACGGAGCTTTCGGTAAGAGCCCTGGAGATCGCAGTCCCCACCCTCCCGGATAACGCCGCGGCAGAGTAGGTGATGCTGTCATAAAAAGTAGACATGTAGGGGTGAAAAAAAGATCATCTTTTGAAAATGGACTTTGAGTAGAAAAAGGAGTCTACTTGAATCATTGGATCAGAATGTGGATGGTCTGGAGGATGTGGTCGGTATGCTCAGAGGCTGCACGGAGATGACAAACGACTGAAATACCGGAAGTCTGTCGGATTCCTGAGGAAATCGGATTTCCCAAAAAGAAAGAGGAAATCTTCGATTTCCAAAAAAAATATGGAGAAAATCGAAGATTTCTTTAGAAATCCAATTTCCACCGGAAATCCGATTTCTTTAGAAATCCAATTTCCACCGCTTCTGAGACAGCCGGTATTTCGTAAACCCAACCGCTGAAAAAGAACGTGGCGTGTCTACTTTTACTGACAGCTGCTATGGTTTTCCAGCCGGGTCCTGGTTTTCCAGCCGGGTCCTGGTTTTCCAGCCGGGTCCTGGTTTTCCAGCCGGGTCCGGGATATCCAGGTCCTGCGCCTCAGCCCTTGGGCATCAGTGCATATCAAACTTTGAGAAAACCGCGGAACCCTCGTACGCCATAATAGGAGGATGCGCCGTTGTGATAGACAAATACCTGATCATAGCGGCGGTCGCCGAAGACTGCCCCGCCAAGGTTTCTGATTTCCCGGGGAGTTTTCAGCCAGCTTGATGTTTTCGTATCGAATTTTCCCATCTTCTGTAATTCCCGATATGCTTTTTCGGTCAAAATCTCGATCCCCATGGCAGCTGCCATATCAAGGGCTGTATCCTCGGGCTTGTTTTCTTTTCTTGCCTCCAGCGCCTTGCGGTCATAGCAGATATTTCTGCGGCCGGCAGGACTTTCGGCTGAACAATCACAAAAAACAAACTCTCCAGCGGATATGCCGTTCCCGGTATCACCATCCGCGGCATCACCATCCCCGGTCTCACCATTCGCGAAGGCACCCTGGCCTGCTCCCCCGATTACATCGGGTTCCCCCCCGGTCCGTTCCATCTCGCTGAGCGACCAGAGTTTCTCCGGGCTGCCTGCCAGCTTCGCGTGAACATCAGCCCATGCGGTTTTCTCATGCCGGGTCATATTTTTTTCAAAGCGCTCTTTCAGTACGCCAAGAAGCTCTTCCTGCTGCTCCCGGGTTAATTCATGTGTTAATCCCTGCTTCAGCTCTCGTGTAAATTCTTTTGAATTCCTGTGTACACCCATAGCTGTTCCTCCCGGACATACGATCAAAGGCGGTACCGCCGGAAACGAATCTGACGCTGACCTTTGCTGCTGTGCAGGATTAATATACTGCTTTCTACCGAACCGCGTCACTATTTTTCACAAAACATACGCCAGGCTTCCGGCAATTCCCCTTCTCAGCTCCTCCTCGGAATACTTCTGAACTTCGGGGGAAAACGGTTCAAAGGAGATGGGAGCCTGGCAGCCTGCCTCGAGCAGCCCGGCTATCTGCCCCCTGTTATCCATAATATCCCGATCATCGATGAATACCCTGTCATCATCGGTAATCGATTCCTTTGCCTTACCCGGCAGCACTCCGGAAATGTGCAGAAGACCGGTAAGATCTGGGAATATCTCCGTCTCTCCGGACAGATAATGATGAAACGTATCATGAACAATGTTATAGAGTCCCGGTGAGCCGCAGCCGGCTATGGCATCAGCAGCCTGCCGCTTGTACCGTACGCTGCTGATGGGGAAACCCAGCGGTTCTATCATTCCAACCATACCGGAATCCCTGAACAGCAGGGAATACTCATCCAGTGCCGCGATAAGATCACGTGCCTGGATTCCGGGGGGACGCGCATCGGAAGGATCACAAACCGGGCATAAAATAATCATAGGACAATGCACGGCCGCGGCTTCCTTTATCAGACTCTTGAGCTCCTTCTTTTTTTCTGGAAACAATTCAGGATCATTGAACCGCTGCAAAGCGTTGATCGTCAGAACCGAAACCCCTCTCTCTTTCAGGACTGCAGCAACTTCCAGCGCGCTTTCCGCACCGAGAATTCGGCTGTCGCTCAGATCGTTCCGCAATTCAATCGCCCTGAACCCGCTGTCAGCGGCAAAATGTATAAATTTGGTAACCGTTTTGTCCGGGTACATGATTCTGTTCAAGGAAATAGTGTTTGCTGTCTTCATAAATCACCTCGTGATTATTATCAGGTTTACTTTTAAACCGATTATCAGGTTTACTTTTCAACCGATTTCAAAATACATCGTTTTGAAATTTACTCTATACATATTATTATGTGCATCATCATCGTGACACCCTTCCATCAAACTGGTATACTGTCGGTATATTGTATTAGGCGGCACCATGAGCACCATAAAAACCCTTGAAAAAAAAGAACTTAAATCCGACGATATTTATCGCCAGCTCAAACAGATGATTATTCATAACGAACTGAAGCAGGCTTCACCGTTGTCAGAACGCAAACTCTCCGAAATGTTCAGTGCCAGCAGAACCCCCATACGGGAAGCACTGAGGAGACTCCACAACGACAACTTTGTAGAAATAACTCCGGAATACGGGGCATTTGTAGCCCGGGTTACCTACGATCAGGTCTCTCAAATCTATGACATACGCGAAATGCTTGAAGCCCTGGCCGTCAGGGTGTTCATCCAATCACTTACTCCTGCAAAACTTGAAACCGTCAATACCATGCACACACAGATAGTCAGCAATATCGAAGCGAAAAAGCTCAAGCAGGCCCTGGAAATCGATTTTCATTTTCACAACTACATCATCCAGGAGTGCAACAACGATCAGCTCAAAAAAATCCTGTTTCCCATCTTTGACCAGGTAGAACGCATTTTAAATCTTACTCAATATACAGATGCATGGGCCCATGAATCTCTTAAGGAACACCAGCTCATTGTCAAATGCATTAATGACAATGACGGTCCGGCTGCTGAGGAGGTCATGCGAAAACATGTCAGAGACAGCAAGAAGCATCAGCTGGAGCAGTGGATCAGGAATATTTAGACGGCAACCGACTCTGCATTTAGAAATCTGCATTTAGAAGTCTGCATTTAGAAGGCAACCGATTCTTCGAAACCCCGCAGATGCTTCATACACAGGGCGGCGGCATCAAACGGATCCATTTCATAGAGATCCTTATTGAACAGTTCCAGCGAAAAGTACCCGGCATATCCTGATGCCAGAGCAAACCGGACCCATTCACCCGCATCTGCTGTACCCTGGCCGGGATACGTCCGATCAAACGCAACATGAAGGGTTTCCAGCTCTCCATCAACGGTATCATCTATGTGAAACAGTCCGATCGGATTGCTGAACCGCAGCAGCTGTTCAGGACCTTGCCTGTTCCTGAAAAGATTATGTATATCAGCAGCCAGACGAAGATTTTTCAGTTCATCATGGTCGAGCAGTGCATTGACCTCTTCCACCGTCCCGGTAACAAACTCCGGATAGGCAATAGGTTCAAAGAATGATTCAACGCCGTACCCGTCAAGTACCTTCTTTACACAAAGCAGCCGACTCTGGTACAAGGCTGTCAGATTATCTGCGTCAGGGAGCTCTCCATACTTCGGATACCAGCGGCTGGAAGGAAGCACTACAGCAGGGCAGCCGACTTCCCGGCACATTTTCCCGATAAGCTCTGCCTCAGCCTCAACAATGGATACTCCCTGCTCAGGAACCAGAAACACATCCTCAAAAGCATTCAAGGACAGCAGACGCAAATCAAGTTTTTCGATCTGCTCCCGAATCTTCAAAGCTGGAACGAAGCGTAAAGCCTCCTTGAGTCTGGGGTAGCTCAGCTCAACCGCCGGGAATCCGGCTTCAGCAGAGGCAGAAAGAAATTCCATCAGATCACAGGTGATCAAGGTGTTCTCATTCAATGCAAATTTCAATGCAGTCCCTCCTTTTCAATGCAGCCCTCCCCTTATATTACTGAATAACAATAGCTGAATAACTATAGCTGAATAACTATAGCTGAACAAAGATGCATGCCGGAAAAACGGGAGGGCTGCGTGAAAAATTGTATGTTAATCAAAGGTAATCATTACTTTACGGGCATTTGCCTTGTCGTGACAGGCCACATCAAACGCGTCATGAATCTTGTCAAATGGGAAATAGTGCGTATTCAGAGCCTCGAAATCATAATCGTCCTTGATTCTGGATAAAAATTTGATAGTCCTCGGCATAAATGTTTTCGTCCCGCCCGATCCCACAATCCGCAGGTTGGACCAGATTACTTTACCCAGCTCTGCCGGAACCAGCCGACCTATGGAATGGCCGACAAATCCCACTCTGCAGCTGTGACCGGCTATATCGAATACCGATGCAATTCCCTTATCATTCCCCGAACACTCAACAATTACCGAAGGACCTTTTCCGCCTGTCAGGGATTTGATTTTTTCAACCAGATCGCCCTCTGACGGGTCAACGACTTCATCGGCTCCATAGTTCAGTATTGTCTCCCTTCTGCTCTCCAGAGGATCTATTACAATAACCTTCGCCTTGGAGGTTTTAGCCGACATTGCTGCCGAGAGCCCGATGGGTCCAGCACCCAGGATAACCACATCATCGCTGGCATCAAGATATCCGCCATTTCCCCAGATTCCCCAGTAGCCTACGGAGAAGGTCTCTACCCAGGCACCAAGCGTGTAGGGCCAATCATCCGGAATTGCGTGCGTATACTCTTCCTCAAGAATCATATACTCCCCCATAGCCCCTGGCGAATCGGGACGGAACCCCAGTTCCCGCATATTCAGACAGGCTGAAGGCATCAATCCATTTTTACAGTTTTCACATTTTCCGCACGCCATGACACAGTCGCCGGTAACCTTGTTTCCTACCTTGATGCTCGTAACGGCACTGCCGACAGCCACTACCTCTCCAGCCCATTCGTGACCGGGAGTGTAGGGAGCAATGTCATAGCGTCCTTCTGCCGACTTTCCCTCAAAACATTCGACATCAGATCCGCAGATCCCGACCGCATGCATTTTAATCAGCACCTGATCTTCCTTCAATGCCGGAAGATCTACTTCTTCCACCCGGAGATCTCCAGGACCATACAAAAAAGCTATTTTTGCCTTCATCTTCACCCTCTCCTTCCTTTGCTCATTCTGTTTCTTCGTGAGGAAATTTCAAAATGAAAGGTATCGATACCCCAGGGCAAGCCCTGGACCCGAGGCACTTCGTGCCTCCGTTCCGCCCCAAGGGGCGGGGTATCTCAACCTTGCGATCCCGGCACTCGCTCGGCAATGGAACCAACAAGTTGCTTCCGCTC
>JAIPFR010000001.1 GCA_021736525.1 Spirochaetia bacterium | reverse complement strand
CGGATTTTCAATATTTTTAAATCATATTCCCTGCTCTTATCACGAATGACTTTCTGCTTCTGCCGCAGTTCGTTTAAAATCTCATCCTGCTCTTTCCTCCGCTCTTCAAGACCTTTTATGATGGCACTTATCTGTACAAATTCTCCGGATAAATAGGTTCTGGCTTTTTCAATAACCGCTTCGGGCATTTTCATGCGTACTGCCGTTTCAATTGCATGGCTTTCTCCCGGCATGCCGGAAATAACCCTGAAAGTCGGAGTTTTCAAAGTGTCGTCAAATTCCATCGAAGCATTGATAATGCCCTTTGATGCATAGGCATATTGCTTAAGTACAGAATGATGACTGGTAATTAGCGTTAAGGCTGCCCGTTGTGATGCATATTCAAGAACCGCCCGTGCAAGAGCTGATCCTTCGACAGGATCTGTCCCTGACCCCAGCTCATCAAGGATCACCAGAGATCTGGCATGTTCAGCTGCAGTCTGCAATATTTCACTGATATTTTTCATGTGGCCCGAAAAAGTTGATAAAGAGGCCTCGATAGACTGCTCATCCCCAATATCAGTGAGGATAAGATCAAATAGAGGAAGACTGCTTCCCTCTCCGGCAGGAATAAACAACCCGAACTGATTCATAAGGGAAAGAAGACCGATTGTTTTCAAGGTTACCGTTTTGCCCCCGGCATTCGGTCCTGACATAATCATGGCATGCGTATCCTCGTCAATCTCAATATCGATCGGAACTGCCTTGGAATACAGCAGCGGGTGGCGTGCTTTTTTGAGATGTATCCCTTTTGGACAGTAGGACGCTTTATGGCAATTATGGACCTCCCCATAGCGTGCTTTTGCTGCATATGCATCCATGGTACCGATAATTGACTGCATTCCGGCTATCTCAGGCAGATTTTTCCGCACGGCTGCAGTCAGCTCCCTCAAGACTGCTCGAATTTCGATGGCGATCTTCTGTTCTGAAACAGCTACCCGATTGTTTTTATCGATAAGATCGATCGGTTCCATAAATAATGTTGCACCGGTACTGGAACTGCCATGGACTATTCCCTGTATCTGGTTTTTATCGACACTTTTTACCGGAAGAACAATTCTCCCATCACGCATGACCGCCCGGTCCTGCTGCATGGTATCCGGAAGTCGTTTAAAGTAAACATCAACTGCACTTCCCCTGTCGCGTCTAGCCTGCTCGAGTTCATGAATTAATGGTTTTATACGGGGATGGGTTTCCTTTACCGTACCTGGACTTTCGAGTGCTTGAGATATTTCAGATGCAAGATGGCGGAGATCGGGCAGTCCCGCTAACAGTTTCGTAATAAGCACAGGGGAATAATCTTCACAGGAGCTGTAAAACTCAAGCAGATTGACAGCAGAATCGATATACTGAAACACTTCGAATATTTCTTCGCCTTCCATCATGCCGCCTTCAGCTGCGGCACTTTTCAGCGGTCCTGTGATTCCGGGGAATACTCCCGTCCAGATGGTATTCTGTTTTGCCCAGACGTTCACTATTTCATCAACATATGCATGTTCCCGTTCAAGCTGTTCCGGTTTGCTGAAAAAAACCAGATTTCTTAATGTATCCTTTCCCTCATGCGAAACCGTATAGCGAATAAGTTCATCAACAATTTTTCCAAATTCCAAGTCCTGCAGGGTACGGGAAAGAGTAGAAAGGGTTGAGGTATGTCCGGTTATTGATTCAGTAAGCGTCACGTTTCAGCTCCTCTATCGACTCTAAAATTCTCAGGTAGCTCTCATATCGATCGGTGAGTATTGACCCGTCCTCAACTGCGGCAGCAACCGCACAATCCGGCTCGCCGCGATGCAGACACGGTTGAAAGCTGCATCTATCCTGAAGCCGGGCTATTTCGGGAAAACGACTTCCAATAAGATGCAAATCCAATACAGGTACCTGAATTTCGCGGATACCAGGAGTATCAATAATAGTAAGGTACTCGCTTTTCAGCAAGACGGCAAAATTCGTTATGTGCTTACCCCTGTTATTCTTTTCTGAAATATCAGCTGTTCTCTGTGCAGCTTCAGGCATCAGTGCATTGATAAGGGTTGATTTCCCGACCCCTGACTGACCAACGACGGCGATAGTTTTTCCCGATAAAAAATTTCTCAGTGTATCTATTGTTACCTTTTGATACATAGATGTCTGAAAGACAGTATAACCCAGATGCCGGTAGTGGTTCATCCTGGCCGATGTCTCAGCGTTTATTGGCAAATCGGCTTTGTTCAGAACGACAATTACCGGGACATTGTCTGCACAAACTATAACCCGGTCGATAAATCGCGGGCGGAAAGGCGGATTATCAGGCGATGTAGTACACAGTACAGCATCAACATTTGCGGCCATTACCTGCGGAAGGCCTCGCTTCATATTCCAGCGAACAAAACTGTTTTCTCTAGGGATCAGGGAGCTGATCATCCCCGTACTGTGTGCTGCCGGGGTAAATATTACCCGATCTCCGGGAGCCAAAGGATTGTAGACTGCTTCAGAGCCGGGAAGCTTTTTTCCCTTGATTCGACACAGATAGTTTCCCCCTTCAGAGTGAACTGTATATATGTTGTTAATACCTTTTTCAATTATCCCGATAAGATCATTCATACCTGAGTAATGTACATGCAATCAGGGGTATTGACAACTATAACTTTTTGATTACCTTTCTAAGTATGTTTGATTTTATACGATGCAGCCATCCTGGATGCAATGAGTTTGCAGTTACAAAATATACTACCTGTTTTCAGCATGCTGAAAACCCGGAATCCCTTCAGCAAGAAGCGGCAGCAAAGCTTTTGGAAAAAGGGATTGTAGGATCCTACTGCCTCACGCATGGGGAGTTCTCAAATCTCGACCTGTCTAAAAGCAGTCTCTATGCATGTAAATTTTCTCACGGAACTTTCCAGGATATAGATTTCAGTGATTCCTATATTCAGTTGTGCTTTTTTGAGTTTTCGACGTTTATCAACTGCACATTTCATGAAGTTACCAGCAAATATTCAGTTTTTGCCGGTTCTGAGTTCAGAGAGTGTTCTTTTACAGGGTCCGATATTCTGCACTCCAATTTCAGCGGCATAACTGCTTCCCATACGGTTTTTGACGATTCCGACCTCTACTATACAAATTTTTCATCCTCAAAACTCTCTCATGTTTCTTTTAAAGACTGTAACTTGAAAAAAGCTGATTTTTACCTCTCCGAACGACAGGAAGTCAGTTTCAAGTACTCTAACTTTGAAGAAGCACTATTTTTCAGGGAGAATTGAAATGAAGTTGTTTTTCCATTTTTCAGTTATCGGTTTTTCCAATACCTACCTCATCGGCAATAACGACGGAGGAGCGGCGATACTTGTTGATCCGGGACATATGGATCTGGAATTGCTGAAGTTAATTGAAGACAATAATTATTATATAAAATATGTACTTCTGACCCATCGGCATGCTTCTCACACCAAGGGACTCAAAACTCTTTCAAAGATTTATGATGTAGAAATTTTTGCGAACAGTCCTCATATACATGATTTTCCGGTTCGTATTGTATCTGATGATTCTCATATGAATTTAGCGGGGTTTGATATCTCCGCATTTTTAATTCCCGGTCACTCCTCAGACTCAATGGTCTATAAAATCAGTGACGCGCTCTTTACCGGTGATGTTCTCATGGCAGGTCGAATCGGTTCTACCTCTACGTCTCTTTCACGCTCTCTTCTGCTTCGCTCAATTCGCGAGAAAATTCTTCCTTTTGACGAAAACACGATAATTTTTCCGGGACATGGAACTCCCACGACTTTGGGAATAGAGAAAATTATCAATACCGATCTGATGCCTCATCGCCACGGATCAAAACACGTTTTGACAGGAAACAATCCAGAATTTTCTTGAACCGACCCGGCATAGGTGCATAAAACTTTTTCTCCTGACTGCTGTCCGGCAGGGAAATGGTAAGAGACAGTGCGTGCAGCATGAGACTTGCCGCAGGAAACATTGCATCTTTTCTGCTGTAGAGCGGATCCCCCAATACTGGACATCCTATGCTTTTCATGTGAACTCTAAGCTGATGGGTGCGTCCAGTACGCGGTGAAAGTCTGACAAGAGAATAAACCGTACCGTCACCGGGATAAAAGGCGCGCAGTACCAGATAATCGGTAACAGCATCTCTCCCTTTTGAAGGATCTTCCGTTACGGTAAATTTTTTTCTATGGCGGGGGTCCCGGACGATTCTTGCTGATACGGTTCCTGTTCGCTGTGCAGGGATTCCTTTAATCAAGGCTATGTAGATTTTTTTTGTTTTCCTATTCTTGAACTGGCTGGAAAGAAATTCATGGGTCTGCGTATCTTTTGCAGTAATCATTATGCCGGAAGTATCTTTATCCAGCCGGTGAACAATTCCCGGTCGATAGGACTCACCGGACTCATCAGTTCTTTGTGTGTGCCCTAGAGTGTGATGCAGAAGAGCGTTAGCAAGAGTTCCATCGTGATTCCCGGCAGCCGGATGGACAACCATTCCCTGTTTTTTGTTGACCACCACTACTTTTGAATCTTCATAGACGATTTGAAGAGGAATATCCTGAGGCACCAGGTGTTCAGACGGCGGCATGGTGTATTGGAATTCCACGATATCCCCATTTTTTACCAAACGGCTTTTCTTAACTTTTTTTCCGTTAACTACGATCTCCGAATTGCCCGAATCAATCATACTCCGGGTAAATCCAGGCAGCACCGCTGCTATATAGGCATCAATTCGAGTTCCTGTTGGGCTGTAAGATGGATCTCCCAGTTCAACGGTGAAAGATTCCTTTTTTACCGGCTGATTCAAGGGCTTATTTTGATTCATTCTCAATTATTCCAATAATATAGTCAGTCACAGCAATAGCTGCTGACAACAGGGCTGCCGCACCTACTCTGTTGATGTAATCCTGCGTAGTCATCAAACTGTCGGATTCAGAAAAAAGGGAAAATGAGAGAGAGACTATTCCGTATGTCAGGGGAAGCGATCCGAAAAACAATGATTCTGCCCTTCGTAAATCGTGCATCCAGGGAGAAAACTCTTCGGCTTGATAAGGAGAATAGGAAAGGTTTACCTGCCCCCCCGATACTTCCGCAAATAAAGAGCCGCCGTTTCCTCTTTCTGTGACCACGGGAAAGCTCAGGACAGCGAGGATCATCATCGTCACCAGCATTTTACACTTCATTCTTGCGTCCTTGCCCCGAAAATAGCTGTTCCTACCCGAATCAAAGTTGAACCTTCCTCAACAGCTATCTTCCAGTCGTTGCTCATTCCCATTGAGAGTTGATCTAACTGATATTGAGGATAGCGCTGAACTGCCTTTTCAAAAATGCTGCGCATTCGGATAAACGAGTTTCTTATATTTTCGGGATTGTCGGAAAGAGGCCCGATGGTCATCAAGCCGCGAGGGCTGATATTTTTGCACTTTCCAGCAAACTCCAACGTTTCGAAGAGATCAGCCTCATTTTCAAAGCCGGATTTTGATGATTCTCCTGAAATATTGTATTCGAATAATACCTGTACGGTCTTTCCCAGTTTACCGGCAGCTCCGTCAATCTTTTTCAGCAGTTTCAAGGAATCAACCGAATCAATCCAGTCAGCAAGTTCAACAGCTTTGGCAGCTTTGTTACTTTGAACATGACCGACTATATGAAGCATGGTACGTGCTGGATGGCCGGCATACTTCTCGGCAGCTTCCTGAATCCTGTTCTCTCCAAAACAGGATATACCGGCTGCCAATGCTTCAGCTACGGCTTCGATGCTCTGCTTTTTTGTTACCGCCATGAGTGTAACTTCCGAGGGGATTCTTTTTGAAGCCCGCGAAATAAGCTCTATTTCATGTCGGATTCTGATAATGTTATCTTGAATACTCATGTTAGTCTCCTCGAAAATTATACCATAGAATGTTGGATAACTGCAAAGCTGCTGCAAACCCGGCATAAAAAAAACCGGAAGCAAATGTTCCGGTTTTTTCCTTTAAAATAGATTTGGGCGATGACGGGATTGAACCGCCGACATCCTGCTTGTAAGGCAGGCGCTCTCCCAGCTGAGCTAATCGCCCGTGTTTTTCAGAATGATACAGCAATTATCCACAAAGATAAAATCAGGAAGCATCTGCCGATCAACGAGTGAGAACATAGCACAATGCTTATCTTTTTGTCAATAACTTCCTGCAAATCTCACTTTAAAAAGGTATTGAATTATGTTATTATCAGCGCCGAATGTATCTGCGTAACAGCATTCTGATGGAAGCAGATCTCAAAGAGACAAAAGGATGGTATATGCCAAAGCATCATACAAGAAATATCGGAATTATGGCACACATAGATGCCGGAAAAACAACTACTACTGAACGAATACTCTTTTACTCCGGTAAAAGCCATCGAATCGGCGAGGTGGATAACGGAGAAGCCACCATGGACTGGATGGAACAGGAACAGAACCGCGGAATTACCATAACTTCTGCAGCAACAACCTGTTTCTGGAAAGATGTGCAAATAAACATTATCGACACCCCCGGGCATGTCGACTTCACCGCTGAAGTAGAACGCTCACTCAGGGTTCTTGACGGTGCAGTTGCCGTTTTCTGTGCCGTAGGTGGTGTTGAACCGCAGTCTGAAACAGTCTGGCACCAGGCCGATACCTATCACATCCCGCGCATCGCCTTCATCAATAAAATGGACAGGCTGGGTGCCGACTTCTATAGCGTAATCGAGGAGATGGAAAAGAAGTTGGGCGCAAAACCGCTTCCTCTTTTCATCCCTGATGGGGCTGAATCGGAATTTTCCGGGATAATTGATATTCTATCGATGCATAAAATTGAATTTGAAGCAACAAACTTCGGCAGCGAAATGAACTTCCTTCCGATTCCTGACAGAATGAAGGAAAAAACCCGGGAATGGCATACTCATGCCCTTGATCTCCTTTCTAACTTTTCTGATGAAATAATGGAACATTACTTGAATGGAGAAGAAATACCGTTGGCTCTGATTAAGAAGACCATCAGAAAAGCAACTATTAATCAGCAGTGCATTCCGGTTTTTGTCGGAGCCTCCTTGAAAAATGTCGGAGTACAATGTCTGCTCGACGGCATAATCGACTATCTGCCTTCACCTGAGGAGATCCCGGCAATTACCGGAATTTCAGTAAAAAGCGAAGAACCGGTGAAGATTACCCATAATGCTGCCGGCCCTCCCCTGGCCCTTGTTTTTAAGATTCAGAACGACAGGGAATCTGGTCCGCTTTGCTTTTTCCGTGTTTATTCCGGGGTAATAAAGAAGGGTACTGCTGTTTTTAACATTTCCAAAAGAAAAAGGGAGCGGATAAACAGGTTGTTCCGCATGCATGCCAATAAACCGGAAATTGTCGACTTTCTGGAATCCGGCGATATAGGTGTTGCTGTGGGGATGAAATATGCACAGACAGGAGACACTATCGGTTCGGAAGGATATCAGGTGCTTCTCGAGAGTATGGTTTTTCCTGAACCGGTTATATCAGTTGCTATTGAGCCTAAAACTATCTCAGACCAGGACAAACTGAAAAAAGCCCTGGAAATTCTCACCCGTGAGGACCCTACTTTTATTTACAAGGAAAATCCCGACACCGGGCAGCTGATAATATCCGGTATGGGAGAGCTGCATATTGATGTGCTGGTAACCCGCATTACAAAGGAGATGAAAGTAGAAGCCCGGATAGGAAATCCGCAGGTAACCTATCGTGAGTCAATAAGCCGGGAAGTGGTATTAACTGAAAAATTTTCAAAGCTTCTCGCAGGCAAAGAAAATCGGGCAGAGATTACCTTGAGAGTTTCTCCTCTCCCGACTGGCAGCGGAAACATCTATATCTCGCACGTTTCTCATAAATTACTGCCTGTCGAATTTCAGGAAGCCGTTGAAAGAGGAGTTCACAACGCATTCCAGACAGGTATTCGCTATGGATATCCTGCATATGACATTAAAGTGGAGCTTGTCGAGGCCGATTACAGCGAGCTGACTGCAACAACTTTTGCCTATGAGGCGGCAGCTGCTATCGGCTTCGATAATGCCTGCAGAAAAGCTGACCCCATACTCCTGGAACCAATAATGAAAGTCGATATTATGTGTCCCAAACCAAATATCGGCGAAGTGATGAGTCATCTGTCGATGAAAGGCGGAGTTGTAGAAAGCATGGAAAGTAAAGCAGTACTTGATCATATAACCGCAAAAATTCCTTTGGTTAATATGTTCGGGTATACGACAGCTTTGCGCAGTATGACTCAGGGGCGGGGTACTTTTGCCATGGAGTTTTCGCATTTTTCCCGGAAGGAGGGTTCTCTGTAGCTGTAAAATATATCCATTTATACCGTTATCTGATGTCTCCCCTTTATTATTTGCTGATAATCTCTGATATGGATTATATTGTTGACAGATCCCTCAACCCGTTTTACAGTGTTTTAATGCATTTGCGCCGTCTCTTTCCTGACTGTTAAGATGCAGAAAATAAATAACTAGGAAATTGGGATATGCATAATAGTCATTCCTATTAAACATAATCCCATAAAGTACACGGAGGACCTATGAGTTTAACCAGCGCTGATATCAGAAATGTGGCAATTGTAGGACACAACGGCACTGGGAAAACCTCCCTGTTGGAACATATACTTTCCAACAGTGGTGTGATTTCCCGGGCGGAATCTGTTAATTCCGGAAAAACCGTAAGTGACTACACCGATGAAGAGATAGAAAAGGGCTTATCAATTCATGCTTCATTAGCCAGTCTCGAGTGGGCCAATAAAACGATGAATTTTATTGACACTCCCGGAACTGCTGACTTTGTGGGAGAGGTTGTTTCAGCTTTCAGAGCAACAGAATCTGCATTGATGGTCATTGATGCCCGTGCCGGCGTCCAGATAGAAACTATAAAGCTTTGGAGACGTCTGAATAACAGGAACATGTCACGAATTGTTTTTATAAACAAGATGGATATTGACCGGGCAGATTTCCACGCTGCATTTTCTGACATCAGTGAACGGTTCAGCAAAACCTGTGTGCCAGTTTCTATCCCGATAGGATCGGGAAGTTCCTATAAAGGAATTATCAATCTGATTGAAAATTCCGCATACTTGATAGGTGAGACCGGATCAACTGATATTCCAGCCGATATGCTGGAGACTGTAGAGGAATACCGACTGACTCTCATTGAATCAGCTGCAGAAGGTGACGACAGCCTGATGGAGAAATATTTTGAAGAAGGAACCTTGACTCCTGATGAAATACGTCAGGGACTTATTATCGGGCTGAAAGATAATAAAATTGTTCCGGTACTTTGCGGCAGTGCAGAAACTGATACAGGAATTGTTTCTCTCCTGAACTTCCTTGCCATAGCCGCACCCTCTCCCGATGTCAAGATTGAGCATGCCCTCAAAAAAGACGAAGAAATTGAAATCCCTGTAAACCCGGTTGGCGGAGTTTCACTTTTTTCCTTCAAGACAACTATTGACCAGTTTTCCGGAAAACTTTCCTTCATAAAAGTTGTAACCGGCCGACTGAACACTGACTGCGAACTTCATAATCCCGCAGTCGGAAAAAAAGAAAAACCAAGTAAGCTGTATCGCATGGTCGGGAAAAAACTGATAGAGGTAAGGGAGCTTGCCGCAGGCGATATTGGAATTATAGCAAAATCTGCTCATCTTGGCACTAACAATACCTTGTCATCCCCTGAGTTGTCCTACACATTCAAGTCCCTGGCTCTTCCGCATCCTATTCACACCCTTTCAATATCAGCAGCCGATAAAAAATCCGAAGACAAGATGAATGAAGCGCTGCACCGGGTTATGGAAGAGGACCTTACTTTTCAGGTGGGCTTTAATAAAGAGACAAAAGAAAATGTTGTTTCCGGTATGGGAGAACTCCATATAAACATGATTCTTAATCGAATTATGGAAAAACAGAAAATTTCAATCAATACCAGGACTCCCAGAATTGCATATCGTGAAACTATTACAAAACCATCTGGGGCAGAGTATACACATAAAAAACAGTCTGGAGGCCATGGTCAGTACGGTCGGGTTATTATAGAAATCAAGCCTCTTGAGAGAGGGGAGTTCTTTTCTTTTGAGAATGTCATTAAGGGCGGATCAGTTTCTAAAGGATACATGCCGGGTATAGAGAAGGGCCTTCTGGAAGCAATGGAAGAAGGCTACCTTGCCGGTTACCCGCTAGTTGATATCGGGGTGTCGATAGTTGACGGTAAAGAGCACCCGGTCGACAGTTCTGAAATGGCTTTCAAGCTTGCTGCAAAAGGGGCTTTAAAGACTGCAATTGTCAAAGCAAATGTTGTACTTCTTGAACCTATCATGAAGCTGAGCGTTTTTATTGAAGATAACTATCTTGGTGATATACTCTCTGACTTGAGCGGCAAGAGAGGCCGGGTTCTCGGGCAGGAAGATATCGGCGGCGGACTTACCCTGGTGCAGGCAGAGGTGCCTCAGAGTGAAATGCTTCGATATGCCATAGACTTGAAATCACTGACTTCTGGAACAGGCTCTTTTGAACTTGAGTTTCACCATTATGAAATTGCTACGGGAAAAGTGGTTGAGGACGTAATAAAACAGTCAAAAGAAAACCAGGAAAACTGAAGCTGCCATTGCAGGAAGCAGGAGTTGATAATTCGATCAAATTTACAGTTTCAAGCCCCGGGGGGAACACTCCGGGGCTTTTTTCATGGCCGAGGAATACCTGATATTTCGAGCCATATTTCGTGAATTGAATGTTTCTTTGTTATTCCTTTCGATTCAAATTTTGTTATAGGACGCCAGGATACCGGTTTGCAATACCCGTTTTCTGAACTGTTGACTAATTCTGAAACTTTTCGGGCTTCATCAATTATCCATTCTGCATAAGGGGTCCAGTCGGTCACACAATAGATATATCCTTCCGGCTTCAGCTTCCGGCTCAAAAGCTTGAAGAACTCCGCCTGGAGCAGTCTTCTTTTATGATGCTTCTTTTTCGGCCAGGGATCAGGGAAGAAAATATGAAATCCAGCGACAGACTGACCGGAGATCATCTCCTGCAATACATCAACCGCATTGAAGCGGATAATCCGCAGATTCTTCAGACCTCGATCGTGAATGTCATGAAGCAGTCTTCCCACACCGGCAAGAAAAACCTCAATGCCCAGGTAGTTATTATCCGGAAATTTCGCCGCAATCTCTGCTGTTGATTCTCCCATTCCAAAACCGATTTCTATTATTACTGGATTCTTATTTTCGAAAATTTTTTCAAAGTCCAAGATATTCCGGCTGAATTCTATGACATAATCGTCATAATAGTTCTGCAGGGCCCGTTCCTGCAAATTAGTCAGGCGCCCGCCGCGCAGGACAAAACTTCTGATTGACTTGCCGTCCTTTTCCTCGAGAATCACCCGCTTATCAAGGTCCTTCACGTATTGTACATCCCCTGTCGTATTTTTTTAATTATTCGCAATTTACAATAGTCGCTGAAGCTTTTCAAGCATAAAAAGACTTTTGTCTTTCAGGGATACAGCTTCGGTTTTCATGATAACAACATTGGGTTTTTTCTGGTCAATGGATACCGCTCCGGTGCTTTCCCTGATCATATCGACTAACCGATCTACAGAAATGCTGGTTATTTTTGAAAACTCAACCCGTACGGTTCCCCGTAATTCCTGCAAATGGTAAATATCAAGCTTACGGCACAATACTTTCAGCTCGGCAATATAGAGCAGACTCTGCACATCAGATGGAACTGGACCAAACCTGTCCTCAAGCTCTGAGGTAAGCTGCTGTATTTGTATGTCTTTTGTTATACCGGCAATTTTCCGGTAAATCTCAAATTTCGTACTTGCATCTTCAATATAAAAATCGGGGATATAACCGGAATAGTCCAGATCCAGAAAAACATCTTTTCGTGAAAGCTCATCAGTTTTTGACAATTTGCTGATTTCTTCATCAAGTATTCGCAAATACATATCCAGCCCGACAGCCTGCATTTGTCCGCTCTGTTCACGGCCCAGCAGATTTCCGGTTCCGCGCATTTCCATATCCTTCATGGCAATTTTGAAGCCGGAACCCAATTCCGTGTGTTCAGATAAAATTTTGAGTCTTTTCATGGCAATTTCAGAAAGAGCCTTTCTGTTGGGATAGAGGAGGTATGCGTATGCATCCCGATCTGAGCGTCCTACCCTTCCGCGCAGCTGATACAGCTGACTGACTCCGTAGCGATCTGCTCGATCGATAATAATGGTATTTACGTTGGGTATATCGATTCCATTTTCGATAATGGTTGTAGCCACTAATACCTGGAAACCATTGTGTACAAAAAGCCGCATTTTATCTTCAAGCTGCTCAGGATCCATCTGTCCGTGAGCAAAATCTATACTGACTTCCGGGACGAGGTTTTTTAACGATGAAACTACTTTATCCAGGGTTTCAATCCGATTATGCAGATAAAAAACCTGTCCTCCTCTTTCCGCTTCCTGAAGGATTGCAGTTCGAACAAGAGGCTCATCATATTCACGGATTATTGTCTGAATAGCACGCCTTTGAATCGGGGGTGTGGTAAGCAGGGACATGTCTCTTATTTTCAGCAGGGACATATACAGTGTTCGGGGGATGGGGGTAGCTGAGAGGGCTAAACTATCAACTGAAGCCTTTAATTCCTTTATTTTTTCTTTATCTTTAACCCCGAAACGCTGTTCCTCATCTACAATAAGCAGCCCGAGATCCTTATATATGACATCTTTCTGGATTATCCGGTGAGTACCTATCAGTATATCTATCTCCCCCTGAGCCAGCATTTTCAGTGATTTCCGCTGTTCTTTCGGGCTGACCAATCTGGAAAGCATTTTAATGCGAAGAGGGAATGGTTCCACCCTCTGTACAACCGTATCATAATGCTGTTCGGCAAGGATGGTGGTTGGAGCAAGAAATGCTACTTGTTTACCGGACATAACAGCTTTAAATGCCGCCCGAATTGCCAATTCCGTTTTCCCATAGCCCACGTCACCGCAGATGAGACGATCCATGACAATCGGCTTTTCCATATCTTCTTTTATGTCCTGCATACAGGTTATCTGATCTTCTGTCTCTTCAAAGGGGAACATCGCCTCGAACTGCAGCTGCCAGTCGCTGTCTTTGGGTACAGCTGTTCCAAAAGCCTGCTTTCTCCGGGCATACAGCTTTATCAGTCTATCTGCCAGATCTTCAGCATTTTTCCGTGCCCGTCGCTTTTTCGTTTCCCAGGAGGTGCCGCCGATTTTATCTAGTTTAGGAGCAGTCCCGTCTTTCCCGATAAATCGCTGGACAAGATTTGCCTGTTCAATGGGAATAAATACATTTTCATGCTCTGCATATTCTATTTGAATGTAGTCCCGCTCTTTTCCCAAAGCTTTTATCCGATCGATTTTCCGGAAAATACCAATTCCATAATTGATATGAACCACAAAATCGCCAGGCTCAAGATCGACGAAGGTGTCGAGCGGAGATGTTTTTGTATGATGCAGCGCTTTAAGTGACTTTCTGCGCCTTCCGAAAATCTCATGGTCACAAACTGCGATCAGGCGTTCTTCAGGTATGGAAAATCCTTCAGATATTTCACGGGGGATGATTTCGATTTCATCATCCCTGAGTATCATTTCCAGCCGCTGTTTCTGACTGACGGTACCGGCAAATAGTATAATCCGATAGTTCTCTTCCTTGAGGGCGGCGATTTCGTTCTGAAAATAGGTCAAGTTGCCGAAATAGGAACGTGGCCCGACTGTACTCAATGTAACTGCATCGCTATGCTGACCCCTGATATCATCTATTATGATGCAGTTTTTATGATTACTCTCATAATAATCATAAGGGAAAAGCATTTCGTCGGGTCTCTTGCAGTTTTTGTCTGCATTGTAAGCTTCACGGAAAAGCTTCTGCGCTTCCATTCTGAAGGACTCATAGGTTGCAGCCAGTCTCTGTTCTCCGAACAGGATAATTACATCTTCTGAGTCTATATAGGAATCAATAAAGCCCATTTTTTTCTCACCGGACTTAGCAAGAGAAAAGGTGAATTCCGGTATGGTGTTGAAGGTTTCCTGTCCAAGAGGATCATAATTGCTGATTTTTTCTATTATTTCCCATGCTATATATAATCTGAAAGGAAACTCTGCTTCATAGGGGAAAATATCGACTACTTCTCCGCGAATTGAAAATTCTCCCGGCATCGTTGTACCGGGGACCCGTAGAAATCCGCTGTCAGCTAATGTTTCCGATAGTAGTGTCGTATCGATATTTTGTCCCACGACCAGAGTTTTCCTGGCTTCTTTCAGCATTTCAGGGGATGGGACGGCGGTCGAAAAAGCCCGAAGAGAAGCAACTCTGACTCCCTCTTTTCCCGCTGCTATTTGGGCAAAGGTCTGAATACGCTTGAAAAAAGCTTCGCTGAAGGATTCTTCGGCATAAAGACTGAGACCAGTAGATTCTATACGTACAGTTCTGCAGTCAAGCACATCAAGGTTTTTGAGAAGGTTCAGAACATCCTCTTCTGTAGGAAGTATCACCCAGGTCTTTTTTTTTACTGAGGCTGAAGCCATTTTAACAAAAAAAGCAAACAGAAATCCCTCAATGCCTTCTGCGTGGACGGTTTTCATACCCCGTGCGAGAAAGGCTTTATAAAAATCACTGTGTCGTATGTATCTATATAATTTATTTTCCAATGCTGTTATCATATTCACCGTAAACCTATCATAGAGGAAGTCAGTAATCAATATGATTCGATATGAAGAATTGAGCCGCATGATCCGAAAATGCGGAGATTATGCTGCTGACAGGCAGTCAGGAATCTGCCGGAACTACAAGAAGGACGGGTCGGTGCTCACTGAAACCGACTTATATATTGATCGTTTGCTTGTGAGGGAAATCAGTCGCCTGTTTCCTGAAGCTGCTGTTTTGTCGGAGGAGTCAGGGTTGAGGATGCCGGAATGCGACTCCGCTTCAACCCCGGAATTGTATTTTATTCTCGATCCTGTTGACGGTACCGATGTCTACAGTCAGGGAATGCCGGCCTGGTGCGTTGCCCTGGGAATTCTCGATAAGACCGGTAACCCGGTTGGAGCAATGGTCTATGCACCACGCTGGGGACCTGATGTACGTACCGGATTATTTGTCAGACTTGATCCCGGGCATCCTCAAATTATGACAGTTAACGGAATTCAGTTTGAACCCCGCAAAGATTTTTCAAAATCTCCTCTGCGTCAGATAGTTATAAGCTCAAAAATCCACAAAGCTTTGGATCTTAGAAGGTTTTCCGGGAAGTGCCGGAATTTTGGAAGCAGCATACTGCATTTGCTCTCCCCGGTTATCCACGAAGACATTGACGCCTCAATTTGTACCGGCGGATTCATCTGGGATATTGCAGCCGCCCACAGTATTTTGTCTTTTGCCGGAATGGAGTTGTCTGATTTTGAGGGAGTCCCTTTTTCCTGCAGTACCGCTCTGCTGAACGGTACGGAAACTGCGGATATTCTCATAGCTGGCAGTTCAGCCAATTGCAAGGCTGTGAGAGAAACGTTTTCGCCCGCAACAGTACCAGCTACGGAACAATCCCCTTATCCTTCATCCGTTTAGCCAGATAGATAAAGGGGGTATCGGCCGCAGCTACCAGCCATTTGAGCAGATAGGTTGACGCGGCAATCTGTACCAGGACATTGAGCGGGAATACCCCGATGAAGGCAATTGAAGTAAATATGATCGTGTCAATAAGCTGGCTGATCATCGTGCTGGCATTATTCCTTATCCAAATGAACTTTTTTTCCGGTTTTCGTTTTTTCCAGAAGCTGTAAGCCCAGATATCGTGCATCTGGGAAATACCGTAAGCGGCAAGGCTTCCGACGGCTATTCTCGGCATCAAACTGAATAAGTTTTTCATGCTGTCATGAACAAAGTCGGATTCAGCAGGAATGAACCAGACGGCAAGATTCATAGCTGCTGTCATAAACAGCAATGCAAAAAAACCCATGCCGACAGCACGTGCAGCATCACGTCTGGAATAGTTCTCATTGAGAATATCTGTTGCCAGAAAGCTTGTTGCATACACGATGTTCCCAAGTGTTGCCTCGATTCCGAATAATTCTATGGTTTTTGTTACCTGTATGTTGGCAATGATAACTGATATCGGTATCCAGAGAAAAAGACCGATTTTCCCCCAAAAGCGATAGCTGATCATAATTGCAGCAAAATTTATCAGGAGCATTACCACCCAGAGAAGCTCATTCATTTTCGAAAACCTCGTATGCAAATCTTTGTAAAATATCCGCTTCATCAGTTCCTGCATTTAACTGAACGATTTTCTGCGGATCACATTCAGAAATCTTTGTGATTTGATCCACCAGACCGGAGCGGACTACGAACAGAATGAGACCTTTATACCTGCTGACTACCTTTTTTGCAATATGGTAATACCCTTCCCTTTTAATTTCCAGGGGACCAAGTTCATCTATGATGATCGCTCCGCAGGTGTCAATAGCTTCTTCTATCCGTGAAGCAGCCCAGGAAAAAGTATCCTCATGCAGAATAAAGCGTCCAAACGACTTAATTCGCTCAGCTCCTGCTGCAGCAGTAAGAAGCGGATGCTGCTCACCGGTCAGTATATCGACGGCATCATAAGAATCCTTCATCACATACCTTTCAGTTGGTGCCGATCGTGTGATAATACCGCCGACTTTTATGCCGTTATGTTGGAGAATGGAAATGAATTTCTCTGTAAGAGTTGTTTTTCCACTGCCTCTGTCTCCGCTGATAATGTAAATATTTTTACAATTCATACTGCAATCCTGCTGAAAATGTTTTATGCTGTATACGCTGAAATCCATAGAGAAAGTTTCGGTTCAAGCTGATTCTGAAACGGTTTTTTTAACAAAAATGCATCCGGAGGTTATCATGTCGTCAAAAAGAGAACAAAAACGAACAGTTATCGTTGAGGTGGATGAAAAAAAAATCCCTTTGAATCCATATGTCCAGGATGTTTTCTCTGAAATAACTTTAGCCCTGCTTAAGACATTAAAAAAAACCGAGGACGGTCTGGAAGCAGCTTCCATAAAAGTTACCATATCACCTCTTTCCTGATCAATGAGCAGATATTCGTTATATAAAAATCGCGCAGTTTTCGAATTATAGAAATCTCTGGAGAGCCTCATAAGCCTGTGAAGAATCTTCACGATTAATTACAAAGGTCAATTCGTTCATGGTTGTCACAATCTCAAGAACGTTTATGTGCTCCCATGCGAGTTTTCTCACCGCTTCATAAATTACCCCCGGTGTATCAAGAAAATCACCGGTAAACAGAACTGATACCGCAACCAGGTCTGTTTTCTGGTGCAGCACTATCTCTCCTGCAAGAATCAAGTCCAGTTCTGCCTGATATTTCTGACTTACTGCTATCCCGATTTCATTTGAGCCAATGGTTATATTAAGAAAATCACCTTTTTCCATCGATACAATCTGATGAAGACGCATCAGCTTGCTGAAAGCTGACTCCCGCTTTTCAATATTCACATCGAGAATATTTGTTTTTATTGTCAGTTCATACTCGATGCTTTTTTCAGCAATGCTGCTTTCATTTTTCCTGAGCTCATCAGCATGTCGCCTGAGGGCCATTACCACAGCAGACTGCTTAACTTCAGCTCCATAAAGTTTGGTTATGTCGGGAATAAGAATATCAGCAAGATTGGCATAACTTACTATTCCGCGGATAATAGACTCATGGATAAAGGGTTTAACGTCAATAAGCTTCTTTACAATGCTGCTGATAGATTCCATACACAATCCTGTTATTATAAAAACTTTTTGTTATTATAGTTTCATTTCAAGGAAAATTGCAACTCTAAAAAATGCATATATATTGTTTTTTACCCGTCGGAAAAAATATGCTATTATATGAAAGATTATTATACAGCCTTGCTGATACCGGAAGCAAAAAGCTTAGCAGAACGCAGATGAGAAACACTCTGCCTGTAATTGGAGTTGCATGTATGCATTGTCCCCATTGCGGAAATATGGATGATAAAGTTCTTGAGTCACGACAGAATTCCAGCGGAACAACCATTAGAAGAAGACGTGAATGTCTCAGCTGTCATTACCGCTACACTTCCTATGAACGGATTGAAGAAAAACCATTGATGGTAATTAAAAGAGACGGAAGACGCGAACCCTTTGATGTGCAGAAGCTGGAAAGGGGTATCCAGACATCCCTCGAAAAACGTGACATAAGTCAGAATGCCGTTGAGAACCTCATTCATGAGGTTGAAGATGAATCCATGATTCAAGCCGGGAGCAAACGGGAAATTTCATCACAGGCGATCGGGGAACTGGTTCTTAAGAAATTGTACGTGGTGGATCCGGTGGCCTATGTGCGGTTTGCTTCAGTCTACCGGATGTTCGACAATGTCAGCCAGTTCATTCAAGAGATCGGAAAACTTTCACTTCCCAGAAAATAGCCTTGCTGGTCTATCCCGGCGGAGGGGCCGGCCAACACGGCAGAAAGTACCTGCACGACGTGAATAGGAAAATTATCAGCGCTCCATCTCGAAACGGTTAAACTGATTTTCCATATATCGCGGCTGCAGAATCTCGTTTATACTGTCCAGTGCATAGTTATCGCTCATTCCTGCAACATAATCACTTACAATCTGCCTGAAATTGCCGTCTATTCTTTCGTAAAAATCTCTCATTTTAATCACATAATCACCAAAACGTACAGCAAGCAGGTTTTTTTCCTTTTTGTAGGCAATGATGTTGAAGCCGTTACGGGAGAAGATCATTTCAAGATACTCATATATAATACGCATGATTCGCTCGAAATAGGTATGGTATTCTGAAAGCAGCGGTGATTTATAAATTCTTTCGTAGTTATGCTCTTTCATTTTGCAGACGCCTTCGAATATATCATCAGAAAAACCGATTCCACGGGATTCACCTGAACTGACAATCACATCATGCACCAGATTGTTAATTATCTCCCCATTGGTAGATCCAAGAACTCTCTTAATTGACTCCGGAAGGGAATCGTTCGTTATAACCCGTAATTTTACGGCATCTTCATAATCCCGCCCAAGATATGCTATCTTATCAGCAATCCGGACAACAGCGCCTTCCCAGGTCGACGGGGTTGAATCACGTCCAGAGACAGCTTCCAGATTTTTAGGTCGCTGATCTGGAAGAATATACTGTTCAAATTTTTCTCCGCAATGGCTGATAATACCGTCGCGAACGGCATAGGTCAAGTTTAACCCTTTTCCGTATTCTGCCAGATAATCTACAACTCTCAAGGAGTATACTTCGTGAATGAATCCGCCATTCTGTCTGTTGAGTGTGTTCAGGATAGTTTCCCCCACATGACCAAACGGAGTATGCCCAAGGTCATGACCCATTCCTATTGCCCAGGCTAGTTCATCATCGAGTCCCAAACCCTTGCTTATTGAAGCTGCAATTGATGCTACATGCATAACATGTTCAATTCTGGTGCATATGTGATCGTTGCTCGGGGCAAAAAACACCTGGGTTTTGTGCTTCAGCCGCCTGAATGGATACGAGTGAATTATTGCCGTTGTATCCCGAAAATAGGCACCCCTGGCATCTTCCTTTTTGGGATGTACCCGCTGCTTCAAGATGGATGAATCTATAACATTATTCATGTAATTACCTCAAAGTAATATTTGTTCTCAGTCGCTTATCAAAATTGCTTATTGATAGTATACTATGCTGTGTCTGTAATCGACAATCTTGCATATTCAATCATTTTTTTTGAGGGAGCGTGAATACTTCACAACCATGGAACTGTTTCATATCGAGCTGATAGCCGCAGTGCTGCATTTGACAGCTTTTATTTTCTCGCTGTTCTCTGTTTTCAAGCAGTGGGGCTACTATTGGATTCTCCCCAGTTTCGCTTCATTCATGTTTTTCATTGACGTTCTGTATGATGTGTTTGCGAGCGCAGCAGAGATAATTATCCTTGAAGGCCTGGATCTGCTGAGAGCCTCTTTTCCGGCTCTGGGAGCATTGGTCTGGCTGGTAAGTCTCATAATCCTCTACAGGAATTTGTTTACTCTGCGGTTTGAAAGAGCTTCCCGAAAAATACTGCTGGATAGAGATGCATCACCGGAAAATTTCAGGGCCTATAGTGACGATCCGGAATCGGAATCCGACCGTATCAGGAATTAGCGTGAAACATAATCAACTACTGAAAAAAATACCGCTGCCGTTATTCTTTTGCGGATTGAAGCATTGTGGGAAAAGCACTCTCGGACGTCTCATCGCTGAGAAGCACCATCTTCTATTTTCCGATGCTGATGATCTTATTCTTGATTCACTGCAGAATCAATACGAACGCAGCGTCTCAGTAAGAGAGTATTACCGTATATTCGGCAGAGAAGCCTTTGCAGAAATTGAATTTGCATCCCTGCGAAACTATTTAGCACAATCAGCTGATGCTAAAGAATCCAGGCTCCTTGTTGCTCTTGGCGGCGGAGCTTGTGATAACAACAGGCTTATTCAGCACATTAAAATATCAGGCGGAACAGTTTTCTACATTCAACAGGATGAAAAGATTCTTCTGACACGGATTATGAAGAACGGAATACCTCCATTTCTTGATCAGAATGCACCGGAAGTCAGTTTTCATAATCTTTTCAGGGAGCGTGATGAAAAATATAGGGGGATCTCCGATTATATAATAGATATATCGGGCGACCAGCCTATTGAACAATCTGCAGGCATGATTAATAACTTTTTGATGCATTTAGAGGCAGGAGAATAAAATGAAAATAGGTTACTACCAATATTCACCAATTTTTCACAACCTTGAAGAAACACGAAACAAGATTTCTGCAGCTGTTTCAGGTAATTGTACGGATCTTTTGGTACTGCCTGAACTCGCTCTCTCCGGATATCTATTCAGCAGCCAGGATGAACTGGCGCTTTGTGCCGAGACTTTGCCCGGTCCTACTTCAGATTTTTTCAGCAGCATGGCAGTTAAAAACCATACTTCCTATGTATACGGTTGTGTAGAGGATGCTCTGGACGGCAGTTTTTTTAACAGTTCCGTTTATATAAGCCCTGAAGGAGTAATGAAAGTCTATCGCAAGGCGCACTTGTTCAACAGGGAAAAACTCCACTTTAAGCCGGGGAATGAGGATTTCTTTACTTTTGACGTTAACGGTACAACTGTCGGCATGCTGATTTGCTTTGACCATCTTTTTCCTGAGGCTGCAAGAACTCTCGCTCTTTTGGGGGCTCAGATAATCTGTCACCCCTCAAACCTTGTTATTGAAGGGGCCGCACAAATAACCACAAGATCCCGGTCGATAGAAAATCGGGTATTCTGGATACTGGCTAATAGAATTGGCAGTGAACAATCAGGTCCTGTATCATGCACCTACACCGGAGGCAGTCAGATAACCGGACCTGACGGATCTATCCTTGCATCGTCCTCTCCTGACAAGGAGGAAATTGCTATCATAGATATTGATCCTGATCTTGCCCGTGATAAGAATATAACCAGACGCAACCATATTTTTTCTGACCGGAGGGAGGACTTATATCATCTATAATTTCGATAAAATTGAAAAACAAGTAAGCAGGGTACAAAATAATGACTGAATCTGATCATGAGCGTCCGGTAATTATACAAAGCGACAGAACTATTTTACTCGAAGTTCACTCACCAGAGTTCCAGAATGCCCGCAACTCACTTGCAGCATTCGCTGAACTGATAAAATCTCCCGAACATTTCCATACGTACCTGCTATCCTCTCTGTCAATCTGGAACGCCGCTTCAGCCGGGTTCACAGCCGAAAGGATTATCGAAGAACTCTCTTTCTGGTCCAGATTTCCCATCCCGGAAAATGTCCTCTATTTTATAAAGGAAACCATAAACAGATATGGACTTCTCTCACTGCACAGAATTAACCAAAACGATCAGTTTCTTTATCTATATGTACCAGAAGCTAATCTTCATCACGAACTCCTGTCGCGCAAAAATATAGCATCTTTGCTTGCCCCCCTGCCGGAAAACGTTGACCCTGATCTGACCGGCAGAAACATTGAGAACCAGAAAGATATTCAGCTGGGGTTTCTGGTTCATCTGTATAATCGCGGAGAGCTGAAACTTCAGTTGATCAAAGCAGGGTATCCGGTTGATGATCAATGCCCCCTGAGGGAAGGAGATCCGCTGCCGGTCAGCCTGCGAAGTCAAACTCTATCGGGATATCCTTTTGATATAAGGAACTACCAATTTGAAGCAAGGGATTCTTTTACTGCTTCCGGCAATGGCTGCTCCGGTTTCGGCACTCTGGTGCTTCCCTGCGGTTCGGGAAAAACAATTATCGGTATTGCTGTAATTGAAGCGCTTCAGACTAACACCCTGATTCTCACCACCAACACGGCGGCAGTGCATCAATGGATGTTTGAACTTCTTGATAAAACAACGCTAGAACGTGATCAGATCGGTGAATATACCGGATTCAAGAAGGAAATCTGTCCAATTACTGTCTGCACATACCAGATTCTGACGTGGAGAAAGGACAAGCTGAGCGATTTTCCCCATTTCAGTATTTTCAGCAAACGTAATTGGGGACTGATTATCTATGATGAAGTACATGTTCTCCCCGCGCCAGTCTTCAAAGTTACTGCAGAGATACAGGCTATCAGCCGACTGGGGCTCACCGCAACGTTAGTTCGTGAAGATAATCGTGAGGATGAAGTGTTCTCTCTCGTTGGGCCCAAACGTTATGACGTTCCCTGGAAGGAACTGGAACAGAAGGGTTGGATTGCCGAAGCCAACTGCTATGAAATTCGCATTCCGCTCAAACAGGAGCTGGAGTTATCTTATGCCGTCGGGACCAGACGGGAGAAGCATCGCATTGCAGCAGAAAACCCTCTTAAAATAGATGTTGTCAAACAGCTTATTGAAAACCATCCTGATGATTACATTCTTGTTATCGGTCAATACATTTCCCAACTGAAAGAATTAGCGGAAGAACTTAAGCAGCCGATCATTACCGGCTTAACTCAGAATGCCAGACGTGAAGAACTCTATGGTGCTTTCCGCAGGGGTGAGCAGCGGATTTTAATTGTTTCCAAAGTTGCTAATTTCGCAATTGATCTGCCTGATGCATCCGTAGCGATACAAGTTTCGGGCACCTTCGGCTCCAGACAGGAGGAAGCCCAAAGGTTGGGACGCATTCTTCGACCTAAAGAGCACGGGTCAAGTTTCTATTCCATTGTCACCCGTTTTACTACCGAGGAAGAATTTTCTGCTAACAGACAGAAATTTCTTATTGAACAAGGCTATAAGTATCATATTGAGAATTGGGATTAATTATCATGGATAAACAGGATGTGTTCACAAGTCTTCTGCTCTCAATGCCCGATGATACATTTTTCTATATCATGCGAAACTATCTGGGTCCGCTTCAGACACCGTTCCATAAACCTACCCTCATTAAAAAGCTTATCTCTTTTCTTACCAGGACCGAGGTGCTGCAGCGAATAGCAGAAATAGCAGATACCGTGGACAGGAAGATACTGACAGCAGTATCCATGCTTGAAGAGCCTTCAATTCAGGATATTTATGAAATCTTCAAGGATGAGCTTGAATTTTTTCAGCTGCATTATGCTGTTCTTAACCTTGAAGAACGTCTCCTCCTTCTTACCTCGACTGACGGAACCGGACTTCAGATCAATCCTCTTTTCCACGATCTGGCAGAAAAAAAACTCATCGATTTTTCATTGCTGATTGGCTGCGGCAATAATCAAGTAATAGTTGAAAATGTTTTATTGCCCGCTGCTGCTAAGCCGCTGCCTGCCGACTGTCTGAGCAATGGTTTCTTCATTCCAACAGTACTGGTTCATCTTCTTCAGCGAAACACTGCAGAACAAACGGACGGACAGCCCCCAAAGCTGATGTCAGAAAAATTCACCAGTATTTCCGGCAATCCTGAAACTGCTGAAATACTTTCTTCTGCATGGAATCTGGCAATCAGCGCATTTAATACACTGGGTATTGTTGAAATAAAAAAGAATATTCCCTGTATAGCGTCCGATCTTGATATTCGATCTGTTGCTGATATATCTGGGTCACCCCTCTCGCAGCGACTGCTTCTGCCGGGTTTAGCTGCTTTGCTGGGGCTCTCACCTACCCGGGAAATTATGAGTCAATTGTTGTTTTTCCTGATTTTCCTGACAGCAGGAAACCTTAACGTGATCGGGGAGAAAGCCCTGCAAAGACTGATCATAATTTCACGAATAATCAGCAGCGAGAAAAACTCCATGGAATTTCAAGAAATCCTTCTTAATCCATTAATGGAAGTCCTGGTGTCACAGCAGATTCTTTATCCCACTCAATATGAAGGGTATTACGCCGTAAACCCTGGAATAACAGTCTTTTTCAGTAAGCTGTTCCCGAGACACCCGATTTTTGCAGAATCCGATAATTCCTCACCTGCTCTTTCGCAGAAGATGCTTTCCAAACCTTTTGCATCCTTGGATTCAGACTTTACTATTCGCGCAGACCCCTCAATTAATACAGAGAATGCTTTTGATTTGCTGGTTTTTCTTGAATTGAGAAAAATTGATATCCTGTATTCATTCGACCTGACTAAAAAGAGCTTCCTGAGAGCTTGCGACATGGGCCGAAGTATAACAGATTTTCAATCTGCCTGTGAGAAAGCCTCAGGATTTCAAGTTCCCCCGCTCATACTCCGGACCTTGCAGACATGGAGGGACAGTTACAATCGAGTATCGCTGCTTTCCGGTATTGTACTGAAAGCAGACGCAGCAATGAGCCGTATCATAACTTCTCATCCTGATTTTAAACAATACATTCTGGAAACACTGGCTGAAGGCTTGTTTCTCATGGACCGTAAATCTGAAAAAGTGTGGAGAAGCTGTTTATCCTCTTTCGGCATTGAGTACCTTCCAAAGACAAAATATTCAAATGTTGAAAAACCTTCAAGCAGCGAAGAGCCTATGCAGCAGCCGTCGGTAATGAGCTTTATCGATGATAGTCTTGAGACAGTAAATAATTACTTATCAAACATCAACCTTTCAGTGATAATGAAGGCAGATTCTGCGTATGCCATTCCTGAAGATACAGAAAAGAACGTTCCTGGATTCGTAGAGGATCTGCTGAACTCTCTTAATCTCAAAAAGCTCTCGGAAAAAGATACCGAAGATTTCAGGGCTAGAATTGATAAAAAGCTTATACTTTCAGATGAGCAGATAAAGGGATCGCGAATCCATGCCACAATCAGCGAGGCACGGGGTCTTGATTATCAGGGGAAAATAAACCTCTGTAAGGATGCTCTCAGTAAAAAAAATGAGCTTCTTGAAATTCATGAGCGTGACGCATCCCGTAGGGAAATCGTCACACTTCTTCAGCCGACATCTCTCCAGTACCCTGCCCGGCAAGATGCGGTTATTACAGGAAAAACCCTGCCTGAGGGTATTGAAAGATCCTATACTGTGAGAAAGGTGTTTTTACTGAGAAAACTTCATGCATCTTTGTTCACCCCTTAATTTTGCGGATAGTCAAATCCTGTGAAAGATTTAAACTGCTGTATACCCTGGGCATACAGCATTTCATAACCGTACACAATTCTGCAGCCTGACTGAATCGCTCGATTAAGAAAGCGGGTTATTCGCGGTTTGTAAACAAGCTCATAAACTATTTCTTCACCGGTAAACTTATATTCCGGCAGTGGGTCGCTTTCAATATCCGGATCCATACCGGCACTGGTTGTTTGAATGATTAAGTCAGGATATTTTTCCGCTTCGTCGGCACAGAGCCGGCTAGCTTCCTGGAGTGTAATCGCAGATGAACCTGTTTCAGCTGCAAGCCTTTCTGCTTTATCAAATGTTCTATTTGTTATATAAACACTGCAGCCGAAATTCCTCAATGCCCAGACTACTGAACGCGCAGCCCCCCCGGCTCCAATAACTAAAGCACGTTTCAGGTGGCCCATCTCCAAATCTTCATGAATCGGATGCAGAAACCCATAGTAATCAGTATTGATGCCCTTCCAAAGCTTTTTTGTTCTTACAACCGTATTGCAGCTGCCAATCTGCTTAACTTCTCGAGATATATTTCCAAGATACGGAAGTACATTCTGCTTGTGCGGAACGGTCACGGAAAAACCTTTAATTCCAAACCACTCTGCAAATGGGAAAAACGTCCGTACTGAGTCAACCATGAAAGGAACATATACGGCATCAATGCCAAGACGATGGTATCCTGGATTGTGAATAGCGGGAGAAGCTGAATGCATTACCGGATTACCGATGATACCATAGATTGATGTATCATCAGTAATTTGATCAGAACGGTAAAGCTTTCGGAGACTTTCTGTATTTAAGTGACCGGGAGCTCCCGGACTGCTTCCAGGTGCTGAGCAGAAGGTGAGAAATGAACCTGTTTTTTTATATAATATTCTGGTAGGAACTCCATAATTTCCCATTCCAATAATGATTTTTCGTTCAATTTTCTGCAGTTCATTCTTCGCTTCAAAGATACGTGCCGTATCTGCAAATGAATTCGGCATAACAGCAGCTTTTGGAATCTCCCCCTGCTCTGCGATTTTCTGCATTCGTGTAAACAAATTCCCCGGAACTGCCGTCATGTCATGAAATGAGCGGATTATTCTGGTGCCCTTTTCCCTGAAGGTCAGGTCTATTTCCCCTCTGGGCAGTTCATCTTCCAAGTCGCAGTATGCAAAATTTCCAGAAGCGAGTCTTTTTAACAGATTGACCCTCACCCTTTCACTTTGAGAAAACAATCCGCCATCTTTTTTTCGACGGCAAGTCAGGATTACCGGTTTATCGCACAGGGAGGGGAATCTCCGGAGAGCATCAACTGAGATTTCCGATCCCAGTAAATCTATCCTCAGCTCTGCCATATCGATAAGATCTCTGTTTTTTTGAAACTGCAGAAGATCTTTTTCCAGACTGGTTTCTGTTAAAGTAAGACAGAGCATAATTTTTCTCCAGGTGCACAGTCGTCAATCAGACTTCCAGATAAAACGCTTCCATGGTACAGATCTGAGTATTTCCCTTATTCTATTTAATCGACTGTAAACAATCAATATTGTTTACAGAAGCATTGACCTATATTAGTTAGAAGCGCTGAGAATGATTCCGGAATAGTCACTCTATTGAAAATCGAATCGGTTTATGATAGGTACTATGCATGAAGACTGCAGGAAATTCAGGAGATTGCTTGTGCCGACATTACAGCTGGAATCAGTATCATTAGCGTTTGGAGACAGGGATATTCTCAGCTCGGCATCGATACATCTTTCTGAGACTAGCCGTACTGCCCTTGCCGGAGCTAACGGCAGCGGAAAATCAACCCTGATGAAAATAATCAGCGGTATGATTAAACCGGATTCGGGTTCCATCCATGTTTCGCGGGGAGCCAGGATAACCTATCTTCCGCAATCAGATTATATCCTGCCTGATACCAGTGTATATGCAGCTGCTGATGAGGCTTTTTCCTTTTATCATGATATACAGGCTGCTGTCCGCAGTCTTGAAAACAACATTTCGCAGCAGGCAGCCGATCATTCTGCATCGGGAGATTCCGTATCGCTTGAACCGCTTCTGCATGAACATCACCACCTTAATGAACAACTTCTTAACTCGGGGTATTTTCAGCGCGAAGCGCGTATTTATCATGTTCTTCAAGGTTTAGGTTTTTCTGCAGCTGATGTCAAGCGCTCATGCAGAGAATTTTCCGGCGGCTGGCAAATGCGGATTGCTCTCGCTAAAGTACTTCTGGAGCAGGCGGATTTCCTCCTGCTGGATGAACCTACGAATTATCTCGATGTTGAAGCACGCATATGGCTGAAAAACTATATATCACGCTACAAGGGAGGGATACTCGTTGTATCACATGATCGTGACTTTCTGGACGATACCGTAAATTCAGTCGAAGAGATATTTCAAGGAGCCCTGACCCGTTATGCAGGAAATTATTCTTCATTTGAAAAGCAGCGGGAACAGCGTAATGAGCAGCTTATTAAGCTCTATGAACAGCAGCAGAATGAGATTCAACGCATAGAACAGTTTATCGAGCGGTTCAGGTACAAGGAATCTAAAGCCCGTCAGGTTCAGAGCAGAGTTTCTATGCTGGAAAAAATCGAGAGGATAGAGCTTCCTGAAAACTTGAAAAAAATACGTTTTTCGTTTCCGCCTGGAAAACATTCCGGAAATCAAATATTCATAGCTGAATCTTTAAGCAAATCCTATGGTGCAGAACCCGTATTATCAAACTTGAATTTTTCAATAGCTAAAGGTGATCGTATTGCTGTTTCAGGGAAGAACGGCGCAGGAAAATCGACGCTGCTGAGAATCCTTGCCGGAGCAGATAAAACATTTGATGGTGAACTGCGTGAAGGATCAGGGGTGTCCATAGGATATTTTGCTCAGGATTCTGATAAAAGTCTTACGGGAGACTTGACCGTATACGAGGAGCTTGAAAAAGAGGCGCCAACCGGGCTTATCCCAAAGCTCAGATCTTACCTCGGCTCTTTTTTATTCAGAGGTGATGATATTTTCAAATCGGTTTCCATCCTGAGCGGAGGAGAAAAAAGCCGACTGGCCCTTCTGAAGCTGCTGCTGAAACCATACAACGTCCTGGTACTTGATGAGCCTACCAATCATCTTGATTTATCGGCCAAGGATGTACTGCTTGAAGCCCTGAAGTCTTTTACCGGCACCCTTATTTTTGTTTCTCATGACAGTTATTTCATCAGAAATCTTGCTAATCGGATATTTTACATGTCGGAATCCGGAATGGAGATTTTCGAAGGAGAATACGAATATTTTGCCTGGGTGCTCGAGAAAAGAAACCAATATATTGAAACCGGCTCTCAAGCAAATGAACAACCAATGCAGAGTAAGGATATCAAGCGGTCAGATAAATCAAAAAGCGGTATTGGCCCTGCTTCGGGACTCGATAAAAACAGTATCGCCTATAAAAACCAGAATGCGGTAAGGAATAGAATAAAATCGCTTCGCAAGCAGGCTGAAGTCAGCATGGAGGAGATTGAGAACATTGAGAAACGCATAGAAGCGGTGAACATGCAGATGGCTGACCCTGAAAATTACCAGAACGGTGACATGATGAAAAAACTATCATCAGAGAGAACAGATCTGGAAAGAGAGTTAGAAAAAGCATTCTGTATATGGGAAGAAACCCACCAGGAACTTGAGGAGCTTGAACATGAATCCTGACCCTGTAAACTCGTTTAATAATAGGATCATTCTTGCCTCAGCTTCACCTGCCAGAAAAAGCATTCTTGAGCAGGCAGGATTTCGCGTAACCGTTTTGCCGACTTTTGCCGATGAAGAAATTGTCCATGCTTTCCCCGGCGATTCAGTTGAGCATCTTGCAAAGCATAAACTTTCTGTTTTGCTTAAAAGCAAAGCAATTACCGAGAACATTGCGGATCCTGTTATAACAGCTGATACAATGGTAGTTTATAATGATGAAATCTTCGGCAAACCTGACAGCTGGCAGAAAGCTTATAGTATGCTTTCAGCTTTATCCGGGAAAGCTCATTCTGTATATTCCGGATATGCAGTATATTTTCCGGGCGAACAAATTACGTTTTCAGGTTGGGATCGAGCGGATATTACCTTTTTTTCCTTAACAAAGAAAGAGATAGAAGACTACCTGCTAAGCGGGGAATGGGACCGGGCTGCCGGCGCTTATAGAATACAGGGAATGGGGATGCGCTTAATTTCTTCGATTAAAGGAAGTTATTTTACGGTCGCAGGCTTGCCAATACATGAAATATTTGGCATATTACGGAAGCGGGGTTTTATTTTCCCACAAATAAATTGAGTATGTAGATACTCAAAATCTCCACCGTCAGGTGAGAATCAGAGAAGGCAGGTGCGCTGAACAGCTATAATTAATAGTTGCGTACCACGTGTTATGGAGGAATATTTTGGCAGTAGTTAGTATGAAAAGCCTGCTCGAGTCAGGTGTGCACTTTGGTCATCAGACCAAACGATGGAATCCAAAGATGAAGAAATTCATCTTTTCCGAACGAAATGGTATTCACATCATTGACCTGCAGAAAACGACAGTATGCATTAAAGAAGCATATGACTTAATCAGGGAGCAGGTTAAAAACGGAAAATCAATTCTTTTTATAGGAACAAAGAAACAGGCTCAACAGGCGATTGAAGATGAGGCAAAGCGCTGCGGTATGCCTTATGTGAACAACCGTTGGCTTGGCGGCATGCTCACAAACTTTTCAACAATAAAAAAATCAATTCATCGTCTCAAGAAAATAGAGAAGATGGAAGTTGACGGGACTTTTGAAAGTCTGACTAAAAAAGAAATTGCCAAGCTTAATCGGGAACGGGCCAAGCTTGAGAAGAACCTTGGCGGAATCAAGGAAATGAAGGATCTTCCCGGAGCAATTTTCATCATAGACACGCGTAAAGAGACAATAGCGGTAGCGGAAGCTAAGCGACTTGGCATACCTATCGTAGCCGTTGTCGATACAAATTGCGATCCAACAGATATTGATTTTCCAATTCCGGGCAATGACGATGCAATTCGTGCAATTTCATTATTTACAGAAATTATTGCTAATGCGGTAGTAGACGCCGATAATGAAATAGGCTTTGAAATGCTTGACGGTTCTGAGGAGAACGAGGATTCTTCATTTGACGAAGGTGAGGATGTGCTGGTTAATGAAGAAACCGAGTATTCAGAAGATGACTATGCTGATTTCAATCCTGCTGAAGAAAAGGTTGACGCTCCTGTAAAAAACCCGGTACTTGAGGGCGTTGTTGATGAAGAGGCAGCCAAACTTGTCGATGAGGAAACGCTGTACGAAGAGTAGTAAATTGTTACTTGTCTCGTAAAGACAAGTAACTTCTTCGATATCATAAAAAATGAGTGTAAGGAGAACAGAGTGACAATAAAAGCATCAGACGTAAAAAAACTGCGTGAAAAAACAGGTGCAGGTATGCTAGACTGTAAAAAAGCCTTGGTTGAAACCGATGGCAATTTCCAGCAGGCAGAAAAAAAGCTTAAAGAACTTGGACTTGCTGCGGCTGCAAAAAGAAGCGGTCGGGCTACAAATAATGGACGTATCTCAACTAAAATCACTTCAGATCGGGCAGGGATTCTTGAGATCGCATGTGAAACTGATTTTGTAGCCAGAAATAAAGATTTTATTGCCTTAGGTGATGCCCTCCTTTCTACTGTTTTCGAGAAAAACAAAACGGAAATAGATGAAGAATTAGAAAACATGGTTAAAGATCTGATAAGCACCATCAAGGAAAACATGACGCTCAAGAGATTTTCAGTCCTCCCCCTTGCTGAGAATGAAATAGCAGCTGACTATATCCATGGCGAAGGGGCTTTAGGTGTCCTTGTTAAAATGAAAGCGGATAATACTGCAGTCCTTGCAAATGAAGCTGTTAAGGAATTTCTCTTTAATTGTGCCCTGCATATTGCAGCATTCAGTCCATTATATCTTTCCAAGGAGCTTGTTGACGCCGAGTATCTCGAGGAACAGAAAGACATTTTCACTAAACAGGTTGCCGCAATGGATAAGCCGGCAAATGTTGTTGAGAATATCGTGAAAGGAAAAATTAATAAACATTTTTCTGAAATATGTTTTCTTCAACAGCCCTTTGTTAAAGATGATAAATCCAGTGTGTCTCAGGTACTCGCAGCTTTATCGAAAGAAGTTGGTACAAAGCTTGAAATTACAGACTACAGATACTTTAAGGTTGGTGAAGAAGCATAACTGTTCAAATATGGCAGGCTATAAGGTTTTCGGCTTATAGCCTGTTGTTTTTTGTGCAATGTCAACGCATTTACCCCGATTTTCAATAATATCAGAGGTTCGGGTTATGCTAATTCTAAAATGATGGAGAGTTATTATGAAATCTGTTATCAGCAGCATGGAAGAGCGAATGCAGAAAAGCATCACAGCCCTTGAAAATGAGTATAACACACTAAGGTCCGGCAGGGCTTCAACTGCACTATTTGACAAAATTAAAGTCGATTACTATGGTCAGGAGACTCCGCTAAGTCAGGTAGCCAGTATTTCAGTGCCTGAAGCAAGGCTCGTTGTCATTCAGCCCTGGGATAAATCTCTCCTTGCACCAATTGAACGGGCACTGCTCAAATCGGAGCTTTCTTTGAACCCGAACAATGACGGAAAACTTATAAGAATTAATATACCTCCGCTTACCGAGGAAAGGCGTAAAGAACTTGTAAAACTTGCAAAGAATATCGCTGAAAACAGCCGTGTAGCTGTGAGAAATATCAGACGTGATGCTATAGATGAACTGAAAAAGCTTGAGAAGCAAAAAACTATAACCGAAGATGATCTTAAGCAGGGTCAAGATTCAATTCAAAAAATTACAGACACCTTTGTTTCAGAAATCAATATTCTGCTCGATAAAAAAGAACAGGAAATTATGGAAGTTTAATGGAAGCCCGGAACAACAAATCCCCTGACCCTGATCCGTCCATACCGCAGCATATTGGCATCATCATGGATGGTAATGGTCGCTGGGCACATTTCCGTAAGATGCCTAGAACTTCCGGGCACCTTGAAGGACTTAAAGCGGCAAAAAGAATAATACGGGCTGCTGTTGTAAGACATATTTCTTTTTTAACGCTTTACGCGTTTTCTACGGAAAACTGGAAACGTTCAGAGCAGGAAGTTTCATTTCTTATGGGCCTCATATCAAAATATATAAGAAAAGAATACCCATTCTATCGAGAACAGAACATTAGAATACTGCATACTGGAGACCGCAGCGGCCTTCCTGTAAATGTTGCAGCTGTTATTGACGAAGCTGCTGCATATACTGCCGCTCATACTGGACTGACAGTTTGTCTTGCAATTAATTACGGCGGAAGGAATGAAATAGTCAGGGGCATGGAAAAGGCATTCAAACTCCACGCTATTGCTGATTCTTCTGCTGGTTCTGACCGACATGCTCTTGAGATTTCTTTTCGGAAATTTTTAGATAATCCTGAAATTCCCGATCCTGACCTGATCATCCGCACAGCTGGAGAGAGACGTTTAAGTAACTTTCTGCTTTGGCAGAGTGCCTATTCAGAACTCTTTTTTAGTGATAAACTCTGGCCGGATTGGAAAGCTGGTGATCTGGACAATGCCTTAGTCGACTTCCGAAACAGAAAACGTAATTACGGGGGAATTGATAATTGAAAACAGTCCTTAAGAGAATTCTTATTACTGTTATTGGAATTCCCCTGATATTAAGTGTTATTTTTTTTCTTTACTATCTAAACTATGCTGCTTTTCTGGCTGTCATCATTGTTTTCACCTTTCTGGGCTCCAAAGAGACTCATGCGTTGATGATGCATGCAAATACTGGGCTCAGGCTTCGGTTTTCTCCCTGGATTACCATTCTCATACCTGTCGCATCTCATCTGGGCATTTTTTATTTTCCGGGATTTCCGATTCTTGAGTTGGTTTTTCTTTTCATTGTCCTGATTATTTGCGGAGATGAAATTCTTACTGGCCATATTGATAATTTTTCCGGGTCGGCAGCAAGAATAGGCTCAAATCTCATAATTGCTTTCTACCCTGCCCTTTTTGTAATTTTTCTCATTAAACTGACAAGTCTGGAACATGCGGGCTGGCTTCTTGTTATGCTTTTTCTCCTTATATTCTCAAATGACGTATTTGCCTATCTTTTCGGGATGAGTTTAGGGAAATCATCTCGTAATATATTCAAGGTCAGCCCGGGGAAAAGTACCGCTGGATTTGTCGGCGGTACTGTTATGACTGTCGTAATCGGGTTTGTGTATCTGGCCCTCATCCCCACAATTTTTCCGGCACGAACAACATGGTTGCTGGAAGCACTTCTTTTTCTTCTGATTTCAGTAACCTCAAATATCGGCGATCTTTTTGAGTCTGTTTTAAAACGTTCGGCAAAATCAAAAGATTCTGGAGTGCTTATGCCGGGTCGTGGTGGAATTCTTGACTCTATTGATTCCATTGTCTTTTCCGCCCCTTTTTTCTATATTTTTGTTACAGTAATTCAAACGGGGTAATCCATGAAGAAAAAAATATTACTACTCGGAAGCACTGGTTCAATAGGAAGCAGTACTCTGGATGCTGCAGCAGCTTTTACTGATAAATTTGAAATTACAGGATTATCGAGTCACACAAACGGGGTAAAGCTGCTGGAACTGCAGAAGCGGTTCGGAAATTCAGTAGTAACTGCTTATTCAGGAAACTCTGCAGATACCACGATCTCTGAACCATCAGTTAATACTGCTGGAAAGTTCACCTATTACGGAAAAGAAGGTCTTCTTGAAATGATCAGCTCATCAGATGCTGATATTGTAGTGAATGCGATTGCAGGCGCAGCCGGTCTCGGTCCATCAATTGCAGCTTTGGAATCTGGGAAAGATCTTGTTCTGGCAAATAAAGAAACAGTTGTAATGGCTGGTCCCCTGATCTTTCCTTTGGCAGAAAAGCATAACTGCAGGATAATTCCTGTAGATTCTGAACATTCGGCTATTTTTCAGCTGACTCGGTTCAGGCCGGAGAAATTCATTGATTCAATTATTCTCACTGCTTCAGGCGGACCTTTTCGCACCAGACCTGTTGAGACCTTTTCTTCGATTACGATCCAGGATGCACTTAAGCATCCGACATGGAATATGGGAAACAAAATATCTATTGATTCTGCAACTCTCGCAAATAAAGGTCTTGAGGTAATAGAGACTCAGATGTTTTTCGGCACCCCCTCTGACAAAATAAAAGTTGTAGTGCATCCTCAAAGTATAGTTCATTCTTTGATATCTACAACTGACGGCTGCCTGTATGCCCAACTAAGCTCTGCTGACATGAAAATCCCTATAATAAATGCACTTTGCTATCCTGAAATCTCTGACAGGACTATAGTTCCTTTTGATATTGTCGGTCACACGCTTACCTTTGAGAATCCGGATACTCAGAAATTCCCAATGCTGAAATTTGCCTATCAGGCATTGGCTGCAAAAGGCGCATATACCATTGCCTATAATGCTGTCAATGAGATAGCCGTTGATGAATTCTCCAAAGGTGTCATCTCCTTTTTGCAGATTGCTGAACTGACTGACAGAGTTCTGCAGCTTGACTGGTCACAAAACCCTGCAGACTTTGATGATGTTTTCGCCATAGATGAAGCTATTCGTCGAAAAAGCAAGGAGTTTGTTAAAGTATTATGATTATAATTACAATCCTTCTGGGGTTATTCGGGTTGGGCATAGTCATTATTGTCCATGAGTATGGACATTTGCTGGCAGCCAGACTCTCAGGGATTGAAGTTGAAGCATTCGCTGTGGGTTGGGGGAAAACTCTGAAGCAATTCACTCATAAAAACACCCAATACAAGCTTAATCTGTTTCCTGTTGGAGGTTATTGCAAACTTAAGGGTGAAGAGGCTTTTCGCAAAGCTCTCGACAACAAGTATTCAACCTTTCCCAAGGAGCCTGGATCACTATTTTCTGTAACACCCATAAGACGTTTTCTTACGTATGCTGCTGGTCCTGTTTTCAATTTGATCTTTGCTGTTATCCTTTTTTCCAGCGTCTGGGCAATTGGCTATGAATACCCGACCTACTCTAACCGGATAATTCTTGTTTCTGAATTCCCGATATTATCCGGAAATGACGGATCGCAGGAGAGTCCGGCAGTAAAAGCTGGTCTTCAGTCTGGAGATTACATTATCAAAATTGGTAATAATCCTATCTCTAATTTTTCCGATATCCAGGATGCTCTTATCACAAATGCTGAAAAAGAACTTCCTCTTGTCTACCAGCGTGAAGGAACCGAATACTCAACGATAATAATACCGGAAATAGATCGGAAAACAGGTTCCGGTATAATAGGCATATATGCCTGGATAGAGCCGATCATTACATCCTTTCCTCCCGGGTCCCCGGAAGAAGCTGCCGGTTTTCAAGTTGGCGACTTGTTAAAGAGCGTCGGGAATGAACCGGTTACCCATGCCCTGGGTTTTTACAATAGTATATCCCAGAGTATCAGCAATAGATTTGAAGTTACTGTTGAACGAGAAAATCGTGAGACTGTTCTAACCTATATACCGGCGAAAAGTGATGACGGTAATGTTACGATTCAATTTGGATTCCCATCACTGACGATTACTAATAAAGCAGAATCACTCATTGATGCCCTTGGCAAAGGAATTAAGGAAATGGCTTCTACATTCTCTCTCACATTTAAAAGTATTGGAATGCTTTTTAAAGGGTTAGATCTGGAAGAAGCCATGGCTGGCCCTATAAAGATCACTTACCTTGTAGGTGAGGCCGCTGCTGCGGGCTTCCGGCAAAGTTTTATTACAGGAATTCGTACATTGCTGCAGCTGCTGGGCTTTGTGAGTGTAGCTTTAGGGTTCGCAAATTTACTGCCGATACCCGCATTGGATGGCGGTCAAATGGTTCTTGCGGCTGCTGAGGGACTTACAAGACGACAAATTTCTCCACGTAAATACTACATTTTACAGATTGTCGGTTTTGGTATCCTTTTCACCTTGCTTTTCTTTACCGTATTCAATGATCTGAGATATTTTCTGGGGTAAGAGCAGCTCTCTCTGTCTCAGGGTTTGCTGCCTTTGGCAAGAGACTCAAATCTGGTAAAGCGAGGAATGAATACCAGTTTACACGTACCAACAGGTCCATTTCTCTGTTTTGCAAGAATTAAATCGGTTTCAATCGTAGTTTTTGCATTGTGATCAAGTTCTTTGTCAGTTTCACGCTGCTTATGAATAAACATAACAACATCAGCATCCTGTTCTATCGAACCTGATTCACGGAGATCTGCAAGTGTTGGTTCTTTGCCCTCCGACTGTCTTCCAACCTGAGACAGGGCAATAACAGGAATATCAAGTTCCCTTGCCAATGATTTAAGCGAGCGTGAAATTTCTGCAACCTGTTCATGGCGGGGAATATTATTTTTACTCTCCGCTTCTATTAATCCAATATAATCAATAAACAAAGCGCGAATTTTCTCATTCTTTTTCATCCTTCTGGCCTGGGCTCTAAGTTCCAGCAGCTTGATGTTCGGGGTATCCTCTATATAGAGAGGTGATTCGTACAATCTGCCGGCAGCCTCTGTCAGTTTACTGAAATCTGAATGCTTGAGCATGCCGTTTCGGATTCTGCTTGAATCTATTTTGGCTTCAGCAGAAAGCAGTCTTTGCATTAATGACTTGCCTGACATCTCAAGAGTAAAAAAGCCAATGGGAATTTTCTTCTGAACTGCCATATAAGAGGCCATGGTTAGAGCTAACGCTGTTTTTCCAACTGACGGGCGGGCTCCAATTACGATATATTCAGAATTCTGGAAGCCGCTGGTAAACTGATCAAGCTCGGGGAATCCAGATGGAACACCTGTATAGTCCCCTCCTGCGTGGTAGAGTTTCTCTATTACATTTACCGTTTCAGTTACGATTGTTCCGGCATCCTGGTATTGATTTGACATACTGGAATTATCCAGAATCTCAAATATTTTTTTTTCAGCTTCTGCTATAAGTTCCTGGGTATCTTCCGATTCATCGTAAGCTCTTGAGGTAAGTTCACTTGAGATAGTTATAAGTTTACGTCGAAAACTGTTATTGCGAATTATTTTTGCGTAGTAATCTACATTGGCTGTTGTTGGAACATCAGAGGTCAGAGCTGCTATATACGAAGGACCGCCGGCTTTATCTAGATGATCTCTCTGTCGCAGCATATCTGTGAGACTGATCAAATCTGCTGCATTCTGGCTGTTCGATAAATGCTGAATCGATTCAAAAATAAGCTTGTGGGATGTTTTATAAAAATCTTCAGGCCGGAGAATTTCCAAAGCTTTCTCAAGGGCTTCACTTGAAAGAAGTACAGCCCCGAGAACAGCTTTTTCAACATCCTCACTATGTGGAGGTACTCTCCCCAAATTTCCGGCCGGCATCATCTTAATTATAGATCCTCGTCGTCATCTTCCTCATCGGCAAATTCCGTATCACCATAACCGATAATTTCATCAACTGGTTCTTTTTGGACAACTTCTTCCTTTGCTGTCTCAGGAGCCGATCCTGCAGCTGCTTTGGCAGCAGCCTTTGCAGCAGCAGCTGCTGCTTTATCACGTAATTCAGCTGATCGTTCATTAACAATCTCAATTTTCAGATCAGCTGTTTCACTCTCGTAGAGCCGTACTTTAATAATGTAGGTGCCAACCATTTTTATGGAATGAGAGGGTACATCGATTTTTTTCTTTTCAATATGTACTCCTTCCCTTGCCAGAGCTTCTGCTATGGAAGCTGACGTTACTGCTCCAAAAAGCTTGCCTGATTCACCAGCTGAAACGCGGAGTTCCAAAGACATTTCCTCAATAGATTCTTTAAAGGATAGTGCCTTTTTTCGCTTCTCTTCTTTTTTCTTTTTTATAGAGGCTTCACGGCTCTTGAAAAAGGCAACGTTAGTATTGTTAAAGAGAACAGCTAACTTCTTCGGAAGCAGAAAGTTTCTCGCATAACCGTCGGCAACAGTGCAGACATCACCCTCTTCTCCCAGATTGTACACATCTTCATTCAGTATTATTTTCATCTATCTTCTCCTTCGACGCTAACCTGTAGTGGATCCAGTGTTCTGATAATCCCAGTACAGGAACCGTTATAATCAAAATAACATTTATACCCGGTATAAACAGCAAAAAAATTGCCAGTATAACCCACGAAAGCGGGTGCATTCTTAAATGTTTTTTCCTGCCCCAATACGATAGAATAGATATTCCTGCCGTACCGTAAAAAAGAAGGAAAACAAGAGCGGCATTCCAGATCAAGTCGCCAAATGCTCCCAATCCGAATACTATATCCAGCAAAACTAACATCCAGCTTCCAATAAACGGCCAAAGAAGTTTATCGGATACCGAAAAATAATCAAGAAAGGTTTTTACCGGTCCTGCTGCACTTGATTTTCTCTGAACAGCTATCTCACTCAGTAAAATTCCTGCCCCGAATATAATAAACCAGAAAGGCAAAAATGTTGCCTTCATTATTTCCAATGCCAGCAGGAAAAGAAAGTCTGCTGATCCAAGTTCCTGTGCCCCCGGCATTGCAGATGCAAGGATTTCCGAAAAAATCCGGGAATAGAAATCAATAACATCTCCGGCCGCCGGATTGTCCCCGTTAAGCAGAACAATTATTATTGTTCCAGCTGCAGCGGGAACTAAGGAGGCAATTCCCATTCTGATCTGTCGCCTGCTGACAGCAGGAAGGTAATAGACCATGGTGCTCATCAGGAGCATCGCAGGATAAAACATTCCAATAGCAGCAAGCAAATAGGCTGATCCCGAAAGACCAATGCCGGTATACTTCAGTATATCCCATAGAACAATTCCTGCGGTCAATATCCCTGCAGTCTTGAAAAACACTTTTGCAGGGTAATTCCTGTACAGTAAATGCAGCGGAACCATACAAAAATAAAACAAAAGACCAAACCTTGACAGTATAATTACTGCAATGCTGTAAACAACCAAATGATAATATGTATGGCTACGTATATTGTCCATTAGATAAGATATCTGCTTCTACTTCTTTTCAAACGGTAAATATGCAAGTACCCGAGCTTTCTTGATTTCTGTTGAAAGTGTTCTCTGGTGCTTAGCACAGGTTCCGGTTATTCTTCTCGGCAATATTTTGCCTCTTTCAGTAATAAATCTTCTAAGGCCGTCAAAATCCTTATAATCAGCCTTAAGGTTCTGTGTGCAGAATCGGCATACTTTCTTTCTGAACATGCCGCTGCCGCCAGGACGCCTGGGACCGCCTGGACCTCGTCTTCTGTCACGACTGTCCCGACTGTCCCGTCCGTCACGATCACGGTTATCTCCGCCGCCGTAGCTTCTGTTATCATTCTGCCGCTGCGGAGCTGGTCTAGTGTTGGTGCTGCCTGCAGCAGGTGCTTTTGCTTCTTCACTCATTTTTGCAATTTCTCCTCAATCCTCTTAAAAAGGTATGTCATCATCAAATTGTTCAGGACCAGAATAGGAATAATCATTTCCGGATCCTGCAGATCTGGCAGGTTCAGGTTTTTGCATACTTGGTCCCGCTGAAGCTCTACCTTGCGGAGTACCCTGACCTGTCCCGGTTGGACCGCCTCCGCCAAGCAGCTGCAGATTAGTCACGACGACTTCCACTTTACTGCGCGGCTGCCCATCCTGTTCCCATCGATTTTGGCGCAGCTCTCCTGCTACGGAAACTTGCTTTCCCTTCTCCAGGTACCGACTCACCGCCTCTCCCTGTTTTCCCCATACAACAATATCGAAAAAACTTACTTCATCTTCCCATGTGTCGCCCGACCTCTTTTTTCGGTTAACGGCAAGAGAAAATTTGCAGACAGCGGTACCGGAATTGGTATACCTGAGCTCAGCATCACGCGTGAGCCGTCCTACCAAAACGACCATGTTTATATCGTTTGCCATAAAAACGCTCTCCGATATCTATGATTCTTTTTTTACAAACAAGAATTTCAGCACGGGATTCATCAAAAGACAGTTTTTCTCTATTACAGAAATAACGGCAGGATCCGCCTGAAGTTCCATGTAGAGATAACGTCCCTTTTCTTCCTTCTTGATTGGGTATGCGAGAACACGTATGCCAAGATCTTCTTCCTTAAGGATAGCCGCGTTTGCATTGGCCAGTTCCTTCTTGACAAGTTCTTTTCCTTTAGCGGCTGCATCTTCTTCTGCTCGAAGAATAACAGTAAATTCGTAGGTTCTCATACTCCCTCCTTGTGGACTATAATGATCCGCTGACTGCGGATAAAGAGGTCAAAGCAAACTACCATAGAGTTATGCAATTGTCAACAACCAGGCTTTGCTTCTCCTGTAAATAAACCATCTGGCAAATTGAAAAGAAATCTTGATTTTTAACCTGTCAGCAGAGTATTATTACTTATGCAAAAAAAAAATGAGATCATCGACTTACCCTACATCAACTATAGTATCGACAAACAGGCAACCCTTGATATTCTACGGAAAGCTAATGCGGAGTCTTCCCCGGAACAGGATATTCATAACCAGTATTTTATACCAGACACCCGTTCTCCTTCCATAGCATATCCCTCTGACAGCCTCTCCTTGACTCTGTCCAGAAAGAAAGCTGTAGAACGAGTTATTTCCCTGCTCCCTGACCTTGCTATAGATCATTACTGCAGACCTGATGGAAAATATGATGTCACTTTTGATTATAATAATTTACGTAAATTAGGACTGAACCTGCTTGGAGTAACAGCTTACGGAATTCTTAACGGCGGGTCGGCAACAAGCTATATAGATGATAAGCGTAACAGTTCCTATCTCCCACCCCTTTTTTCTATTCTTGGAAAATCTTATCAGGAGAATGCCGGGTACTGCATAGATAAGCCAAAAGCACTTGTGCCGGCTTATGTCAATCCAGACGGCTCTCCCGGTTTTTCTTTTATTGAGCTCAAAATGCGGGCGCTGCTCTTGTTAATGCTTGAAGCTGAAAAACATACCGGCAAAAAAATCCGAATCCCTATTTTTGAAATGAGAAATCCCTCTACAGCAAATTCCCTTGAATCAGCATATAAATCCTTCAGCAGTTCTCCGCTGCTTATAGATCTCATTGAACGCATTGGTTTTGACATTACAAATGTTCAAAGTGAAACACAACCGCTTCTTGCCGCCTTGACCCATAAAGAAGTCGGCTTTCCCCGCAAAGTATTTACTGAAGCCTACGGAAAGCGTGACGCACTTCTGCCGCTTCCCGGGGGACATGGCCAGAATTTTTCAGTTCTGCGGCCTGTCTACGAAAAACTTTTTTCCAACGGTTACTATTTGAGTACTCTGGTTAATATTGACAATCTTGGCAATGTTCCTGACCCGGTTCACCTTGCTCTTACAGTGCTCAACGGATCCCAGGCTTCATTTGAATTCTCCCGCAAAACCCCCGTAGATGTTAAGGGTGGGATTCTTGTAGAGCACGCTGCATCAGGACGATTCGTCTGTGCTGACATCGGAGCCGCCATCCCGGTATCTTCAGTTAACGAAGCAGAAAAGCTTGGTAAAGAAATACTTTTCAATTGCGCATCCGGTATTTTTGATCTGCGGTATCTGACGAAAAGTCTGGATGCTATAATAGAAAACCTTCCCGTACGAATAAGTGAACAGGACAAGGATGCCGGCAAATATGCTCAAGCCGAACAGATTACTTGGGAAGTTCTTGAGATGATACCTCATCCTCTGATTCTGGCAGTAGAAAAACCGAAACGCTTTCTTGCGGCAAAAATGCTTTCAGAGATGCTTCTGACATCTCGGGCTGATGAAATTGCACCGCAGCTGCTGTCTCATGACAGATCCTACAAAGACTTCTGCAATCTCAGTTTAGCCATGCAGCGAGGTCTTCACTATTTACTTGAGCATACATATGGAATGAGACTGTCAGAAGGAAAATGGGTTCCTGAACCGCTGGAACTTTAACCGGGAATATACAGCAGAATAAACGCTGGTAACAAAAATATACTGTCTAGACTTGATTGCAGCAAGGACAGAAAAAAGCCGTTCCCTGTACTTTTCAGTATTCTATCGGGAACAGCTTCTCAGCAAAGAGTCATTACAGCTGCAGGATCATTCTGCTGCTAATCCTGACAATTCCAGAAAATCAGTATATCTTCTGGAATTATCTTTTTATTTTTTCTTATGCCTATTCTTTCTTAATTTTTTCTTTCTTTTGTGAGTTGCAATCTTATGTCTTTTTCTTTTTTTTCCACAGGGCACAGTTAAGCTCCTTACTTATTCAAAGTCTCGCACATTATGCCTATTAAGCTTATTGAGGTCAAGGGGTTCAGGTGAAGCACCAGTAATTATTGTAATTATCGGTGCTGCCAACTATAATGTAAGGGAAATCTGGGAAGCAATTAATTTCTGCACGCAGGAGCAGCCAGGAGCAGCATGAATGTTTTGATATTCGGATTAGGCCAGCATGGAGGCGGAACTGGAGCAGCAGCATATTTTGCAAAAGCAGGACATTCAGTCGTCGTTACCGATCTGGCAGATAAATCCCGATTAGCGAATTCTATTAAACAGCTGAAAGATTACCCTATAACCTACTATTTAGAAAGTCATCCTGAGCACGTGGTACATTCTGCCGATTTGATAATAAAAAGCCCTGCAGCTGCCCCTGATCTTTCCATTCTTTCCGGCTGCCGAAATGTACAAAGTGATTTTTCCTATACCCTGCCCCTGTTTCAACTGCCTGTCATAGGCATTACCGGAACAAAAGGTAAATCGACCACTGCATCGGCCATAGCCTACATACTTGAAAATTCTGATGCAAATCCAATCCTGATGGGCAATATGGGAATATCACCTTTTACCGCACTCGAGCAAGTTGAGGCTATGACTGCAGAAGAAAGAAAAAAAACCGTACTTATAGCAGAAATGTCCTCATGGCAGCTTCGTGATGCTGCCCGATATAATTCAAATAAAGGTAAATACTTATCTCTTGCTGTTCTCACATCATTGTTTTCTGATCATCTCAATGCTTATGCCTCATTAAACGACTATTTTTCAGATAAATGTAAAATATTCAGTTTGTTAAAACCCCACGGTAAAGCAGTTGCGCCGGCTGAAGTCAGACATATTATAAACTACCATGCAGCCGATGCCCCTGAGATACTCTTTTTCCAGACAAATCGTTCAGCAAATATTCACTTGGACTCAACTCAACCACTGGCTGATATTTCATATGAATTGATCCCGGCAGCATCGGCCTGCTCAGTCTGGGGTGTTTCAAACGATCAGATTGTCAAAAGACTGGAAAATTTTCCCGGCATCCCTCATCGACAAGAGACAGCGGCTGTACAATTCCGCGGGAAAAGAAAAATTTCCTTCATTAATGACAGCGCTGCAACTGTACCGGAAGCAGCCCTTTTTGCGGTTTCCAGGTTCAGCAGCCAGAAAGTACACCTTATTGCCGGTGGAACTGACAAAAACCTCGAACTGGATAATCTGGTTGAGGCATGCAGGCGATCAGCAACGGTTCATCTTCTAGATGGATCACTGACGCGAAAACTCATCCCCCTTCTGATTGCTGAAAATATACAATTTACCGGTCCTCACTCTTCTATGGAGAAAGCCTTTAATGCTGCGAGTGAAATAGCTTTCAATGATGATGACATGGATACACCAAGCTGTGTCTTGCTCTCCCCTGGTGCCTCTTCGTTTGAACTGTTTCTCCATGAATTCGACAGAGGAGATCGTTTCCGTTTATTGTGCAATAAGCGGTCACCATTGAATACCGGCAGTATCGGATGAAAAAAGATTCCGCAACAAAGATGTTTTATGAACGTGCAGCACGTATGCGGTACTTTTCTGCCATAGAAAACAGCTTATAGGTCAACGGACGCAGCGGAACATCCCAGGTGCCCGGCCTTTCAGCATACAGACCGCCGAAGGACTGCTTGAATTGGGAGAGACTCTGAAGATGATGAGGTTTTCCGGAAACAGAGGCATCAGCAGGAGATATACCAAAAAAATCATACACCCTGCAGCCCCGACGCTTTGCTTCCTGAATAGCCTGCCACTGCACAAGATATGAAGGGCTGCATTGTTGGTCATCTGAACGTAAAGAAGCACCAAACAAGTATACAGCAATGCTTTTGGATATGAGCGTTATGCTGGCGGCAACCATGCGGTTATGTTGTCGTGCTGCGATAAGCATACATCCCGAGGATTTGCTGTCATCGTTTGCCGTGCTCAGCATTTTTTGAAGATATTCAGCTGAACGTGGATTAAAGCCGTCCCGGCGGGCAGTAGTTCTGTAAATATCATACCAGTCGGAAAACACCTCTTCAGGAACAGGATCGGTATATACTTCCGTTCTAAACGACTGAAGCCCCTTTGCGATATGCCGTTTAGCCCGTTTCCTGAAATTGGCATATATAGTATCCAGGGAAGGAGTTAAATCAAGCAGCAATGTCGCTTCAGGCTGAATGGCATAGGATAGAGGCCGGGGAGACAGCCTGGATCGATCTCTGCCTGGTGTTCTGCTGCCGTCCTTACGTGTAATAACTGAATTCCAGGGGAAGTCGAATCGTACAAGGAAAAGTTTTTGAATTATTGATCTTTGCAGGTGAGCAGTCAATTGCCTCATTTCTAAAGTATCCATATGCCCTTGCGGCAAGTCAGGTCCGAAAGGGATATAGGCAATGACAGCTCCCGGGAAAATTCTTTTTGTCAGGACAAGCAAAACTCTGCCGCCAATGGAATCTGAGAGTCCTCCAGATCCGGCATCTGCAGAGAAGAGAGTAAATGCGTGCGGATCCCATCCGTTAGTTTTTTTTACTTCTGCCCAGAATCTGGACTGGAAGGGATTGTCTGCATTCTCAAGCGCCTGCAGAGAGGCAGGCTTAACCAACATCTCCATGAGAGATTCTGTCAGTTCGAATAATTTTTCCCGCTGCTGAAAGGGGCAGGCTGCCGACTTTTACCTCGTGATCGGTAACAGAAATCGGGATGGAGAAAAATGCATCAACGGTTATTCTCTTCCTGTCTTCAGCTGGAATTTGGAGATCCCCGACAGAAATCCTCTGCCCTGGCTCAGCCCAGTCGGCAAAGAGGACTTCCACCTCTTCTTTTACGCCTTCAGCGCTGTTACAGCTTGCCGCCAGCAGCATCCCGTTACTTTTCACCCCTCTAAGCTTTGCGGGCTTTAAATTATATACGAGAATGATTGTCCTTCCCAGCAGCTCATCTTCGGAATAAAAAGGAACCAGTCCGGAAACTATCGTGCGCGATTCGCTCTCACCGACATCAAGGGTTTCTATGTAGAGCTTATCAGCTTCAGGATGCCGTTCCACGGCAGTTATTCTGGCTGCCCGCAAATCCGCAGTCTCATTGAACCGAACTTCGGCAGGTACTTCCTGAGGCTGCTCGCTGACAGATTGTTCCTTATTCATCTCCATCTTTTTCTCCTTTGAATCCTTTGAATCCTTTGAGGCTTCAAGCTTGCGATCATCCTGAGTACCCGAAAACTTATCACGAAGCAGGGCTATTGCTTCGTCTTCAAGTTTATCAAAAAGAATTTCGGCCTTACCCACAGAACCCAGGCCGGTAAACTCTCCTAACTGATCCCAGGCAATCTCTTCAACCCCGAAAAATCCGAGAATGCGTCTGGATGTTCCCGGAAGATAGGGCTCTATCATGATTCCAAGATCCCTGATCAGATAGGCCAGGCTTCTGATCAGCCCGGCTGCTGCTTCCGGCTGTTCCTTGCGGCTTTTCCAAGGCTCCCCGGCCTGAAAAGTCCTGTTGCCGAAAGACGAAAGAGCAAAAATTTTCCTGAGACCGTCCCTGAGCTCAGCCCGCTCAAGGTGCTGCGTTACTTCAGCTTCACGTTTTTGTATTTCTCTTAGAAAATCCGGGTCTACAACACCCTCAGGGACAATGCTGTCATAAAATCGATTGATAAAGGAAATCGTCCGGTTTACCAGATTACCAAGATTACCGATAAGTTCGCCGTTAACCTTTTCTTGAAAATCAGCCCAGGTAAATTGAGCATCTGCTTTTTCAGGACGATTATAGTAGATATAGAAACGCCAGACGTCAGCAGGAATTCCGGTATCCCGGGCATCGGTACCGAACACGCCTATCCCCTTGCTTTTTGAGAATTTGCCGTTTTCATAGTTTAAATATTCTGTTGATGACATATGGTGCAGCAGCGTCCAGTTGTCACCGCTTGCAAGCAGTGAGCTGGGGAAAATTACGGTATGGAACGGAATATTATCCTTTCCGATAAATTGAAAGAGTTCCACCTCTTCAGGATTTTTCCACCACGATTCCCAGTCGTCTGTATGATTGGCTGAAATAGATATGTAACCTATAGGAGCATCAAACCAGACATAAAAAACTTTCCCTTCGTATCCTTCCTTTGGAACCGGAATTCCCCATTTCAAATCACGGGTTATGCAGCGTTCCTTCAAACCGTCCCTGATCCAGCTTTTAGTCATCTGAACGGCATTTCTAGCCCAGAATCCTTCTACTGAAGCTTTATCAATCCAATTTTCCAGCAAGGGAAGTACCCTGGGAAGATCCAGGTAGAGGTGTTTTGTCGAGCGCAGCTCAGGCTCGCTTCCGCAAACGCCGCACTCAGGGTGAGACAGCTCGGTAGGGTCAAGCAATTTGCCGCAATGCTCACACTGATCACCTCTGGCATCTTCATACCCGCAATGTGGACAGATGCCGTGGACAAAACGATCAGCAAGGAAACGATCGCAGGAATGGCAGAAAAGCTGATCAATCTCACGCTCGACTATATAGCCTGCAGCATCAGCTTTGGTGAAAATATCCTGGACAATTTCTGTCTGCTTCGGGGTTGAAGTCCTTCCGAAACGGTCGAAAGCGATGGTGAACCAGTCATATATTTCCGTATGTATTTCATTGTAGTGGTCACATAATTCCTGCGGAGTTATTCCCTCCTGCAGAGCGCGGGTTTCGGTTGCCGTCCCATATTCATCAGTTCCGCAGACATAGAGGGTTTCATACCCGCGGATCCGGCAGAATCGTGCAAAAACATCTGCTGAAAGCACCTGAATAAGGTTTCCAAGGTGAGGAATGTTGTTGACATAGGGTAAGGCTGAGGTTATCAGACGTCGTTTGTGTTTTTCCATATCCCCTAATATAGCGATTAGAACAGGTCTGTTCAATCCGTTCAGATAATAGATTTGATAAGAATAGCCGGTATACCTTGACTATAGCATGGTATCGGATTAACTTAAGAATGAATGTATATTTCGAGGAGGAGTTATGCTGGAACGTAACGCCAATTCAACTCCGAAGCAGTTCACAGTTCAGCCAAAAATCATCATAGTAATTATTGCAGTTATTATTCTGATTGTTCTTGGACTTAGCAGCTTCTTCGTTGTTGACCAGACGGAAAAGGGAGTGGTTCTCAGATTCGGACAGTTTGAACGGATTGTAGGAGCCGGACTGCAGTGGAAGCTTCCTTTTGGTATCGAGAAAAACTATAATGTACCGACTGAAGTAGTTCAGACGATGAGCTTCGGCTTCCGTACGGAACAGGCAGGGGTTGCATCAACTTTTGCCAGAGCTGATTTTCCTGAAGAATCAGTCATGCTTACCGGAGATCTTAACATTGTAGATATTGAATGGACCCTGCAGTATCGTATTAACGATCCGTATGCCTGGCTTTTCAATGTCCTTGATCGGGAAAAAACTATTCGAGATATAAGTCAGTCGGTTATAAATCAGCTGGTTGGCGATCTCGCTATTCTTGCAGTTATGGGGTCAGAAAGAATAACTATAGAATACGAAGCCCAGCAGCGCATGCAGAAAGTTCTGGACTCCTACGGACTCGGCATTCAGGTGGTTACCGTAAAACTGAGAAATATTATTCCGCCAGTCGGAGAAGTTCAGGACGCCTTCGAGGATGTTAACAAATCGGTACAGGATATGAACCGGCTGATTAACGAAGGGAAGCAGGCCTACAATAAGGAAATTCCCAAGGCTCAAGGTGAAGCGCTGCAGCTGATTCAGATAGCAGAGGGGTACGCAGTTGAGAGGACCAATGAAGCCATAGGTGATGTTGCCCGTTTTAACGCTGTTAGAGAAGCCTATGCCGCAGATCCTGAGGTTACCGCAACCCGGCTTTATATAGAAACCATCGAACAGATTCTGCAGCCGGGATCTAATGGTTCAATAACGATCATTGACAAACATCTTGAGAATTTTCTCCCCATTCAAAGTATCGGGACCCAAGGCGTTGAAGTCATAACAGGAGGGGGAACAAACTGATGAAAAAGCTTATTACTACCCTGGCCGTGATTTTAGTGCTGGTAATTATTCTTGTCATTCTCGGTCCTTTTTATATCTTGTATGAAGGCGAACAGGCCGTCATTACCCGTTTCGGGGCTATAGTGAACACGCAGACAGAGGCCGGCCTGAAGTTCAAGGTGCCTTTTGTTGACAATGTCGTTAAATATTCCAAGCGGGTTCTCTCCTGGGATGGTGATTCTCAAAGGATCCCTACCAAAGAAAACCAGTTTATCTGGGTAGATACGACCGCCCGCTGGAAAATTGTTGATCCGCTGAAGTTTTATGAAGCAGTTAATACTGTAGAACAGGGCTATGCCCGCCTCGACGATATAGTAGATTCCACCGTTCGAACGATCATTGCCGAGAACTTTCTCAACGAAGCGGTCAGGAATTCCAACCGGATTCTTGAAATTGTCATAACTGAACAGGTTCAGTCGCTAGAGGACGAGGAAGAGGCTGAAAGCCTCCGCGATCTTACTGAAACGTCAGTTCGATCAGATCCTGTAAGCAAAGGACGTGAAGCGCTTTCAGCTGAAATGTTTGCCCTTGCCGCCCCTATTACCAGAGAAGAATACGGCATCGAACTTATCGATATCCTGATTCGCCAGATTCGCTATTCTGACGACCTGACTGCAAGTGTGTACGATCGTATGATTAAAGAAAGAAATCAGATTGCTGAAGCTTACCGCTCGTTCGGGGAAGGTAAAAAAGCTGAATGGCTGGGCAAGCAGGAAAACGACAAGAAGAAAATACTTTCTGAAGCGTATGCAAAATCTGAAGAGATTAAAGGTGCGGCTGACGCTACGGCTACAAAGCTCTATGCAGATTCCTATTCTGCTGACCCTGAATTCTTCGAATTCTGGCTGACGCTGGAATCCTACAAACAAACAGTACCCAATCTTGATAAGGTATTGTCAACCGAACTTGACTATTTTGACTATCTGTACAACGTGGAAGGTGCAAAATAGCAAGAAATTTTCATAATTAAGCAAAAGCGGCAGTTGAACCTGCCGCTTTTTTTATTTTTCTTGTGGTAAAATCAGAATACTTTTGCTACGATGCAGCATGACAGTAAAAAATGACCAATTCTTTTTACTATCCCGGCTTCTGGGGTCCATTGATTATATGGTCATGCATGGATTTTCTGAAAAAAAAATTTCAGGATTGTCTCATGATTCCAGAACCTGCAAACCTGGTTATATTTTTTTTGCTGCATCAGGTTGTCATGTAAACGGGCATGATTATATTGATAAGGCGATAGCTAATGGAGCCTCAACTGTTATTCATACGGAGCGTATTTCAATTTTTGCTGAAGGGGTCTGCTATATTCAGCTTCAGGATGTCAAGCGTGCCATGTCACGCTTAAGCGCAGAATTTTATGACAACCCCTCAGGAAAAATTCCGGTTATCGGAGTTACCGGCACCGACGGGAAAAGCAGCACTTGTTTTTTTCTCTATCAGCTTCTTCAGAACAATGGATACAAACCGGCTCTATTCAGTTCCGTCTGGAAGGACTCAGGAAAAGGGATTAGAGAAAACAGTACACATTTAACCACTCCCGATGCAATAGAAATTCATAAGTTTCTTGCTGAAGCAATTGCTGACGGCTGCAGGACTGCAGTTATTGAGGCCAGTTCTCATGGACTTTCTCCTGCAACCGGGAGATTACTGGATATTTCTTTTTCTCTGGCTGTATGTACCGATATAACTTCTGATCACCTTGATTTCCATGGTTCCAGAGCTGCATATATCGATGCAAAAATGAATATTTTCCGTCAGCTGATTCCCGGTGGTTCAGCTTTGGTTCCTGTCCATGCTGATTGGCGGCCAGCCCTTGAAGCCGTTATAGGAGATGATCAGAAAATCAGATCCTGGTCGGTTGAACTGCCGGACAAGCATGGTATTGCGTCAGTCCTGAAACCGAATCTTTCAATTGTCATTGAAAATTTCAGCTCTACAGGTATAGAGGTATCAATACTATCAGATACATTCAGCTGGGCAGGCAAACTGCCTTTTGTTTTCTTCACCCAGGTGAAGAATTTTGCTGCAGCCCTGCTTGCTTACCTTGAGTTCTGTATTGGCAGATTCCCTTTAAAAACACTGAGCTTCAATACAATGGAAGCTGTCAAAGGACGATTCAAATTACTATCCGCGGGAGAAAACGGCACCATACTTTTTGATTATGCTCACACCGAGCATGCATTTTTGAACGTTTTTTCTGATATGCGCCGTCTGTATCCGGATAGTCGTTTCATTGCAGTATTTGGAAGTCCCGGTGAACGCGATGCTTCAAAGCGTGTCAATCTAGGCAGGATAGCCGCAGAATATTGTGATATAGTTATTCTTACAGAGGATGATTCCAGGAGTGAGGATACAACGGGTATTATTAAGGAAATCAAAAGTGGAATCCCCGATAGCTACAAGGGAACCATTTTAATTGATACCGACCGTCGCAGCGCTATAGTAAAAGCTTTGAGAAACTCAACCCCTGAATCATGTATACTGCTTCTTGGAAAAGGACATGAAAAAACAATCGAGCGTAGGAATCACTCTGTTCCCTGGGATGAGGAGGCGGTTGTGCGTGAAGCATTAAGCGCAGTCAGGAGAAAACCGTATGCGTAAAACTATCATTCTTCTTTACGGCGGCAACTCACCCGAACATTCAGTATCCTGCGTATCTGCGGCAGCTGTGTATCAGTCACTTACCAATATTGGCTATCCTGTAATGTGCATCGGCATTACCCGGAACAGTCGATTGTATCTCCAGAAACCTTCCCTTATATGGGATGATTCAGTAGAGGCTTACAGGGCTCTTATAGAGAGGAATGAGGAGCTGGCTGTAACGATAGTTCCCGGTAAGGGGTTGTCCTGCGGCAGCAGACTTATTGCTGACGGTGTTTTATTCCCCCTCACCCATGGTGCCTATGGTGAGGATGGACGGCTTCAGGGTATGCTTGATTTTCTGCCGATTCCCTATATCGGCAGCAGTTTCAGCAGCTCCTTTATTGGTTTTTCCAAATATACTGCAAAACTCTACTGGGAAAAAGCCGGTCTGCCTGTTGTGGATTATATTTGTGTCGACAGTTTTATGTATGACGGTTTTTCAGCAGCAGAACCTTCAACAGCCATGCTGGTTCATGAGATCTCTGAATCATTGGGACTGCCTGTTTACATTAAGCCAGAAAGTTCCGGTTCGTCAATTGGTATTACCCGAGCAGGAACGCTGGCTGAACTCTATCCAGCACTTGAAAAAGCAGCTGATATATCCAGACGTGTTCTGATTGAGAAAGCAATTAATTGTCGAGAAATTGAATGCAGCGTTTTTGATACTCGCACCGATCTTTTCGTCTCACAACCAGGAGAGATCGCAGCCCCTGGCCAATTCTATAATTATGAGTATAAGTATTCGTCAAAGAAGCATGCCGCCTGCATCACAATTCCCGCCGAGCTGCCCCAGGATGTAACAGAGAGAATCAGAAAACTTGCTGCAGCTGGTTATCGAGCTCTTTCCTGCTGCGGCATGGCTCGGGCAGACATGTTCTTTGACAGGGATTCCGGAGCTGTCTACTTAAATGAAATAAACACGATACCGGGATTTACAGAAACAAGCATGTATATGCAGCTTGTCAAATCCGGCGGTTTTGACTGGAACAGTCTGATGGAAGAACTCATAAGGACAGCCGAAAAAGAACTCAATGCAAGATGGAATTCAGAAGATGATTGATCCCTGCTTTTTTCATGTAGACATGGATGCTTTTTATGCCTCTGTTGAACAGGCAGACAATCCTGATCTTATAGGGAAACCGGTGATTGTCGGTGGAACCTCAGGTCGCGGCGTGGTATCCGCCTGCTCTTATGAGGCCAGGAAATTTGGCATTCACTCGGCTATGCCCATTTTCCAGGCTCGTAAGCTTTGCCCTGACGGATGCTACCTGCCGGTTCGGATGAACAGATATCTTGATATGAGCCGCTTTATTATGGATATCCTTAAACAGCACGCTCCTGTTATTCAGCAGATTTCAATTGATGAGGCTTTTCTTGACATGACTGGAACAGAATTGCTGATGGGACCTCCCGAATCTTCTGCCGGAACCATTAAGTCGTCAATCAGAAATCAAACCCAGCTGACAATTTCCATTGGCATTGGAGCTTCGAAATTTGTTGCAAAAATGGCATCTGCAAGAAGCAAACCGGATGGCCTTTTTCGAGTTCCTCCAGGCAGAGAGATAGATTTTATTGACAGCTGCCGAATCAAAGACATCTGGGGGATAGGCCCTAAGGCTGAGACAGCCCTTGCCTCAAAGGGGATAACCACTGTTAAGCAGTTGAGAAGCTTCGATGAGTTAACGCTTAAAAGACTTTTCGGTCAATCATCCGGTTCTTTTTATTATGCGGTATCTCGCGGGATTGATCCTGGTATATTTACCGGCGAGACGAAAAGTCGTTCGGTCAGTAATGAGCTTACCCTTTCAGAAGATGTATCCGACAGGGAAACTCTGAGACAACTGATATTCGACCTCAGCCATCAGGTATTCTTCCGAACCCTGAGTGATTCTGTAACTGGAAAAACTGCTTTTATAAAAATTAAGTATACAGATTTCTCTTCGGTTTCCGCCCAGAAAAGCAATACTTCTCCTTTTTTGTCCGCTGAAGAACTCTTTTTTTCAGCATGGGAGCTTTTTGATAAAAAATGGGATCGCCGCCCTGTGCGGTTGATTGGAGCCGGAATCGGTTCGATAGAGGAATCAGGACATGCTGTTCAGAACGAACTCTTTGATTCCGGTTATGCAAGAAAACACAAGCTGGAAAAAGCCGTCCAAACTATGCAGAGTTCTGGGATACATCTAGTTAAGGCGTCAAGCCTGTTAGGCAGGAAAAACTCATCAAAAAGGAAACCGTAGCAGTATGCCGCTGAATATTGTTCTGTTAGAACCGGAAATACCACAAAATACGGGAAATATTGCCCGAACCTGTGCTGCCGTTCAGGCAGATCTTCATTTAATCAAGCCCTTAGGATTTTCCATCGAGGACAAGTATTTGAAGCGTGCCGGACTTGACTACTGGAATCTGCTCAATATAACGGTATATGAAGATATTGATGATTTCTTTGCCGCCAATCCTGCAGCTGTCAATTCCGAATCCGGTGCTCTGACTCTTTTCACTACTAAAGCTGAGAAACTCTATACAGAATACACCTATCCGGAAACCTCCTATCTCATGTTCGGCAAGGAATCCCGTGGAATACCCGAAGAGATACTTATCCGCTATCCCCAATCAGCGGTAAGAATTCCGATGATCAGCACTGCCAGGTCCCTTAACCTTTCCAATGCCGCTGCTGTAGCAGCATATGAATATTTACGCCAGCATCAATTCCGGGGAATGGAAAAGCGTGGAACACTGCATCGCATGGCATGGCCATCATCCTGTATACCAAATTCATGAATCCAGAAACCTTAACCTCATTGTACAGCAGCCTCGAAAAATGGTTGCACAGGTTCGATAAAATAACTAGTATGGTATAGCGTCGTTTGCTGGAGGTGTATTGTATGGATCGAATCGGTTTTGTTGGATGCGGAAATATGGGATCGGCTATTGCCCGGGCTCTCTCTGTGAAATTCGATGCCGTCGAACTTTTCTTTTATGACACGGACAATCAGAAAAGCTCGGTACTTGCAGCAGAATTGTCAGGAAAAGCTTTGAATACAGCTGTCGAAATTGTTATGCAGACAGACATCACCATTCTTGCAGTCAAGCCACAGATTCTCCCCTCCATTTACCCAATTCTGGCTGCAGCAAAGAAAGACCATCAATATATATCCATTGCTGCTGGTGTTACCATTGAAACACTTTGCTCCGGTCTTAATACAAAAAAAATTATCCGCTTTATGCCGAATATAGCAGCCTCGGTCTCCAGCGCTGTAACCGCGGCTGCGGCATCCCCGGAATCAGGCATCGAGTTTGTACATAAAGCTCAGAAAATAGCTGAAGCCTGCGGCACGTACTATCCGCTTGCTGAATCCCTGTTTCCGGCTTTTATTGGCATATCTGGGTCGGCTATAGCTTTTTTCTATCAGTTTCTTCATGCTGTGGCCATGGGAGGAACCTTGGAAGGTATTCCCTATCCACAATCAATTGCTATTGCTTCTGAAACCTTTTCCGGAGCTCTTGACCTGATGAAAAAAAACGGCACCAAGCCCCTGGAGCTCATCACTTCGGTCTCTTCTGCCGCTGGAACGACTATTGAAGGGCTGCTGGCACTTGAAAACGGCGGATTTAATGCAGCTGTTATGCAGGCTGTCCGTGCAGCTTCGCAGAAAGCTGTATACCTTGAAGAGAAAAAAGCATAATTTACTGAGGAATACCATGATTGACTTAAAAGAACTTAAAGCACGAAAAGCAGAAATAGCTCAGAACATTATTAACCGAAGCATGCATGTTGATATCGAACAAGTAATTATATTGCAAGACCAGCGGGCTGCCCTGATCGCGGCAAATGATCAGTTGAGAAACCGCCGGAATGAGAATGCAAAAAAAATGAAATCCAGGCTTTCGAGTGAAGAACGAGCAAAACTTATTGCCGAAGGAAAAGAACTGAAAGATGCGATAGCTGAAAAGGAAGCAGAACTTTCCGACATTGAAAAAAAGTATTTTTCTGCCGCAGCCGCAATCCCGAATTATGCCCATCCTGATGCTCCGGTGGGAAAAGAGGACAAGGATAATCTGGAAATAAAACGATACGGCACACCGGCTTCATTTGGTTTTCCTGTTAAAGATCATGTTGAACTGGGAACAGAGCTGGATTTAATTGATTTTGAGACAGCTGCCAGAGTTTCCGGAGCTAAATTTTATTACTTGAAGAATAAAGCAGTATTGTTGGACCTTGCCCTGCAGCGCTATGCGCTTGATATTTTGCTGAAATATGATTTCACCTTGACTATTACACCTGACATTGCCAAAGAATCTATTGTTGAAGGCATCGGCTTCAACCCTCGCGGTCCCGAAAGCAATATTTATACTATAGAGCATACAGATACTTGTCTGGTGGGAACCGCAGAAATCACCCTCGGAGGATATCATGCTGGAGAAATCATAGCCAGAGAACGGCTTCCGATTAAACTTGCAGGCTTGTCCCACTGTTTCCGGCGGGAAGCTGGCGCAGCTGGGCAATATTCCAAGGGACTCTATAGAGTTCATCAGTTTACGAAATTGGAAATGTTTATATACGCTCTTCCAGAAGATTCTGAGCAGATTCATGACCAGCTGCTTGCCATAGAAGAAGAAATTTTCCAAGGACTTGAAATACCCTATAGAGTAGTGGATACCTGCACTGGTGATCTTGGATCACCTGCCTATCGCAAGTTTGATATTGAAGCCTGGATGCCGGGCCGCGGCGACAGTGGTGAGTGGGGAGAAGTAACCAGCACATCCAATTGCACTGATTACCAAGCCCGCAGACTGGGGGTGCGCTATCGTTCAGATGAAGGAAAAATTCAATACGTGCATATGCTTAATGGTACCGCAGTCGCCCTTTCCCGGGCTCTCATTGCGGTAATGGAAAACCATCAGCAGAAAGATGGAACTATACGAATTCCAGAAAAACTCATTCCCTATACAGGTTTCTCAGTAATTGATCGAACATAAGTGAATGAGCGGGTAACGTAAAAATGAAAACTTCAGCCCTTCTGACGGATTTCTACGAACTCACGATGGCTCAGGGTTTTTTTCTGCAGCAAAAGAACCCTCAGGTTATCTTTGATATGTTTTTTCGTTCCCAGCCTTTTAACGGAGGATTTTCTGTTTTCTGCGGGCTGAATGATTTAATTGATATAATCGAGAATTTTCACTTTTCCCGGGAAGATATTGCCTATCTGGAAACAACCGGTATGTTTCACCGCTCATTTCTTGATTTTCTTTCAACCTTCCGCTTCAAGGGAGATATGTATGCCATGAATGAGGGTACTGTAGCTTTCCCTGGGGAACCGCTTATGCGAATTCACGGCAATTTGATTGAATCCCAGCTCATCGAGAGCATACTCCTCAATACTATTAATTTCCAGACTCTCATTGCAACCAAGATGTCGCATGTATTTCATGCTTCAAATTATGGAAAAATACTTGAATTCGGACTTCGGAGAGCGCAGGGTGTTGACGGTGCAATTTCCGCTTCACGGGCTGCTTTTATCGGGGGAGCAGCTGCAACTTCCAATACCTTAGCTGGAAAGAAATTTGGGATACCGGTAAGTGGAACGATGGCCCATTCCTGGGTAATGGCTTTTCCGAGTGAACTTGAATCCTTCAGAGTATTTGCTGACATTTATCCTGATACCTGCACTCTGCTTATTGATACGTATGACACCTTAGGTTCGGGAATCGATAACGCAATTATCGTCGGACGTGAATTACAGGAGCGGGGAAAGAGCATCGGAGTAAGAATTGACAGTGGTGACCTCAGTTATCTCAGCAGGAGTGTTCGCGATCGACTTGATGAAGCCGGCCTTGAGGATGCAAAAATTGTTGTTTCAAACGACTTGAATGAAGAAATAATTACCCTGCTGGTGGCAGATCAGGCTCCCATAGATGTCTGGGGAATTGGAACTCACCTGGTTACCGGAGGCAGACAGTCATCCATGAACGGCGTATATAAGCTGTCCGCAAAAAAAAATAACGCAGGTATTTATGAACCGACAATGAAGGTATCAAATACCCTTACTAAAACAACTGATCCGGGCATCAAGCAAGTATACCGATTCTACGATGCGCAGCAGAATGCTATAGCGGATCTGATTGCCCTGGATAACGAAGATGTTACTGTCGGTAATGACTATGTTTTTCTCCATCCATATAACAGTACAGACCGTTTTCTTATGAAATCGGGCAGGTATACCGAAATCAGGCCGCTGCTGGTGAAAAAAATATCTCAAGGAAAACGGGCAGTTGAAGATCCCGGAGTTCACACCTTGCAGAATACAGTTCAAAAAGAGTTGGCAACTCTTCACAAAACTTACAAACGGCTAATTAACCCCCATGTTTTTAAGGTTTCCCTTACACCTGAGCTTAAAAACCTTAAACAGCAGTTGATCAGCTCTTTTCGCGGCGACTGATAGATATTGAAATTTTAGTGCGGATAAACAGCTGCTGAGGCATTATTGACTATCCTCAAACAGACTGCAGTAAAAAAGCAGTCCCCGGGCTATTGATTCAGCCAACAGTTTCTGATATCCAGGGTCGGTAAGTTTGATCAGTTCCGACTCATTAGACATGAATCCCATTTCAACCAAAACTGACGGCATATAACTGTGCATAAGGACATAAAAACCGGCTTCTTTTATACCTCTGCTCTTTGTTTCGTGAGAGAGTGATGCGTCCAGGGCCATCAGGAGACTTTCTGAAAGCAGTTCCTCAGCCCGATCCAATTCAACATTCAAATCATCATTTGTCAAAATGACTCTTTTCTCCACAGCAGTCTCAGGAACGACAGCAGAAAGAAAGTCGTAACGCTGACTGCGAAACCGCTTCCACAGCTCGTAGCCGTAAACGGCATCAGCCCCTGCCCCACCGATTGAATTAGCGTGAATAGAAACAAATATCTTACTCCCACCACCACCTCCACCTCCACCTCCACTTCCAACTTCTCCGGCTAATGCTGCATTTGCTGTATGGGCACGCTCCTGCAGGGAAACTGATGAGTCATCTTTTCTCGTCAGGATTATATTCATTTCTGGTCGAGATGCTGAAAGAATCTCCGAAATCTGCAAGGCAACTGAGAGATTTACATCTTTTTCAAAAATTGTCAGAGAGCCTTCTGAAGTTCTCAAGGTTCCAACGGCTCCGGGATCGCTGCCGCCGTGTCCCGGATCAAGAATGATACTGCCAACTTTTTGCAGGAACACACCATCCTCTACAGGAGTTGATGCAGAAAGAGAAAAAAGAAACAGTATCAGCCACACTGCCGATGCCAGCACTGTCCTAACCGATTGCTTCATTGCTTCCTTCCTCTGGGGCTTTCCATTCACGCAGCAATGTTTCCAGATCCTGCCTGGCCCAATGCTGTATTTCCATAATCTCTTCCCGCTCTAACCGACTTATACGCAAACCGCTGATAGTTTTATTAACCTTAATTTTACCGTTCCTGAAGCTGAACCCTGCATTTCTTCGCATAAACAGAGGGTAGTCTTCATTTTCAGTTGTATCAATACAGGGGCGATCTCTGTCATAAGACAACATCAGGCCGTTACATGTGAGAATCCTCCAGTCACCCAGCCAGCTTCTGATACCGGAATCAGCCAGCTGCCAGTAGGGAAGATTGAAATCTGGACAGAATCCTCCAAGTCGCTGGAGAGCTGTGCGATCGTAGACTCCGCAATAGTCAAAAGGGAACATATTTGGAGTCTTGTCCATAAAAGGCGGAAAAGACCAGACGGAAAATTTGCCGTTATGTTGAATCGGCATATGTACTACTGGAAGAAGTTCATTTTCATAGGACAGAATTGGTGCTGCACAAATCGGCTTATTTACCCGTATCCATTGAACAAGACGAGGATCTGGTCCGGAAATAACCGTCATATCATCCCAGAAAACAAAAAAGTAATCTGATGATATCTCATTTGCAGCAGCGTTGATTCTTGTTCCTGGAAGTGAGCTGCCGGTAAAAACAATAAAAGTAACCCAGGGGCAAGTTCGCATAAGGTCATCAAGCGGATCTGGTAAATCATCAGCATGAACAAGTACGGCACATTCAAAGAGCTGATACGGTTCAAGCTTTTTAACCGCCTGATAAATTGTCAAAGCCCCTTTTCTGTGGAGGAGCACGACCCCGATATCGTGAATGGCAGGAGGCGGCTGATTCGGGATCCTTTTCACGGTATATGCTGATCGCTTACTGGTATTCTGCATATAACTGCCTATTGCAAAAAAACAATTTCTTCCGGTCTAGCTATGAGTACTTTACCTTTCAAACCAGTTTTTATTCGTATGTCACTGCTGCTGTAACCGATACTGCTGCGAATTTCTTCACTTGTCAGGGAAGTTACAGCCTTTGCTACGTCATTAATCAGAACAACTGCTCCTTTTGAAAAAACGCCGTCAACTTTAATTACTCCCACCGGTAAAAGGCTTTTTCGTTTTTTTATTGCTTCTTCAGCTCCTGCATCTATATAGATCGTTCCTGACGGCTGGGTGTGGAGTATCCAACGGACGCGCTGAGGCATTTTATCTTTTGCTTCAAAATATGTACCCAGGAGTTCCCCGTCAAATAGTCGTAGAAGAATGTCACTTGCCCTCCCGTGGGCGATAATGCTTGAGCATCCGGCTCCGGAAGCAATCCGGGCTGCTTGAATTTTTGTCTGCATACCGCCAGTACTGAACGTGCTGCCGCCTGTTCCAGTGCCGGCCCAGCTTTTTACTTCTTCAGTAACTTCTTCTACATAAGGAATGATTACGGCATCATCATACCTGGTCGGGTCCTTATTGTATAAACCATCAATATCGGTAAGGATAATCAGAAGATCTGAATCAGTCTTACTGGCAATTAACGCACTGAGGGTGTCATTATCTCCGAAAGCTGATCCGATTTCTGCAGTTGAAACGCTGTCGTTTTCATTGAATACCGGCATTACCCCCATTTGCAGAAGGGTTTCTACAGAATTCTGCAAATTGAGATAGCTCTGGCGATTATCAAGGATTTCCCTTGTAAGGAGAATCTGGGAAATAATAATATCCCTGCGGCGAAATATTTCCCTATAGTGGTGCATGAGAAGGGGTTGGCCGATTGAGGCGCACGCCTGTCGCAGTGGAATGGATGTTACTTTTTCAGTAATACCCAGTTCACCTGCCCCCATGCCGATTGCTCCGGAACTGACAAGAAGCACCTCCACTCCCCGGGAGCGAAGCTGAGCTATCTGCCTGGCAATATCTTCCAGAAAATCAAGGTTGATCCCGGACCCCATGCTCAGGAGATTTGTTCCGATCTTTATCGTTACCCGTTTGCTGTACTCAATTTTGCGGTCCACTCACCTGCTCCTGAAGAATTTTTTTATGGGTGAACTTCCGCGGATTTGAACCTGTATAGTCAGCGACAATTTGCCCGCTGCCGTAGAGCTTCCACTTGTAGCTCATGAGGCCCTCCAGACCGACCGGCCCCCGTGCATGAATTTTTAACGTGCTGATACCGACTTCAGCCCCCAGGCCATAGCGGAAACCATCGGAAAAACGGGTACTGCAGTTCCACATAACATCAGCAGAGTCTACAGTCTGCATAAACAGCTCAGCCTGAGTCGGTGATTCAGTTATGATTGAATCGGTATGACCTGATCCATATGTATGAATATGATTTACAGCATTATCAAAGCTGTCGACAATTTTTATCGAAAGTATCAGGTCGAGATACTCGGTTCGCCAATCAGCTTCTTCAGCGGGTATGCAGTCAATAATGGAGCATACTGCAGCATCACCTCGAAGCTCTACGCCGACTTTTTTCATCGCCTCAGCAAGCGGCGGTAAAAAATCCTGAGCGATTTCACGATTTACCAGCAGAGTCTCAAGTGCATTGCATACCGCCGGATACTGGCTTTTTGCGTCTACCGTTATGCGTACTGCCTTAGCAATGTCCGCATCAGCATCGATATAGCTGTGACAGATGCCCTCTGCGTGACCAAGCACAGGAATATTGGTATTATCCATTATATATTTCACAAAACTATTAGAGCCGCGGGGGATGAGAAGATCTATGAATGCATCCAACTTCAGCATTTCCTTAACCTGGTCCCGTGTTTCCAGAAGATATATCCATTCGGAAGGAACCCTGCCACCTTTCCGGGCTGCCGCAGCTTCCTGAAATATGGATGCCAGAATTCTGTTTGTTTCAGCAGCCTCAGAACCTCCCTTGAGAACAATTCCATTACCGCTTTTAATGCAAAGAGAGGCTATCTGTATGAGGGCATCAGGTCTGGACTCAAAGATCATGCCGATAACGCCTATTGGACAGCTGACGCGTTTCAGTATGAGTCCTTCATCAAGTTCTCGAGCTTCAAGAATTCTATTGTTTGGATCAGGCAAGCTGATAACCTGGTCAATTCCGGCCAGAACCGAATCCAATTTGCCTTTATCAAATAACAGGCGCTTAATCAGCGGTTTCGCGAGATGTTCTTTTTCTGCCCGTGCAATATCCTTTCTGTTTGCTTCAAATACTGCAGTACTTCTATTTCTGAGAATTTCAGCGACGTCAGACAGATAAGCATCTCTATCTTCCCTGGTTGTTACTGCCAGAATTTTCTGGGCTGCTTTAACTTTCTCCAGATTGCCGGCAAGTTCTGTATTTATCACGACAGGGCTCCGTTTATCTTTTTACTTACACAAAATACCAAACATGGTATATGTAGATTACAGGTTATCACTTTTTTTTGCAATCAAGGAAAACCTGTTAGCTTGAAGAGAAATCATGGATTTAATCATATTTTTCCCATTGTGTTTCTGTATGTATAATGATAGTATAGTCAAGATTCAACCAACTGTTTCAATACACATTTTCTAAATTGAGGAGCTTCTTTATGAAACAAATGTCAGAACTTTTTCCAATCGTTATTCTGCGGATAAAAAGACTCTCCATTTTGACAGTAATATTCGGAATACTTCTGTCTATGTCTGTTTTTGCCGGCGGCACGGCTGATTCTTCCCTCTCTCCTGTTTCGCCATCGGCTTCAGGTGATAATAGAATCTATTCAGGCATTGATTCTCTGGGAAATCAGGTAACGCTGGATAAGCGGCCTGCATCAATTGTTATCGCAGGTAAAGCAACCTTGATCCCTGCAGATGCTGTAGTTCTTTTCGAATCGTACAATACAAGTATTAAAGCATTGGGGATTACAGATCAGGGGCTGGGAGATTTTTATAGATTGTATCTCTCAGATGTAAAAGACCGATTACCCCACACGGTAAGCGCTGAGGAGATTGCAGGGACTTCGCCGGATCTTGTTATCATAAAAGATCGCAACTACAACTCCATTGGCAAGCAGCTGGAAAAACTCGGAATACCGGTGTTCACTATGTATCTCGAAAGCCCTGAAGATTATATTGAAGAAATTATCGAGCTTGGCAATCTCTTTTCAGAAAAGGAAACTGCCAGAAACATAACAGACCTCTATGAAAAATGGCTGGAAACCGTTTCAAGTCGTACTGAGCCGCTTTCTCCTGAAGTAAAAGAAGATGTCCTGCTGCTCTATGCGAACTCCTCAGACGGTATTACATCGTTCCAGATTCCTCCGGCTTCATGGATTCAGACATTCATAACCAGAGAAGCCGGCGGCAATCCGGTCTGGGCAGATTCGGCAGCTTCCAATAATTGGCAGCTTGTCAGTTTTGAGCAAATATCGGCCTGGGATCCTGATCGCATCTATATAATCAGCTACAAGACCCCGGCTGCTGCATACCTTGAGGAAATAGAACAGTCTGCATTGTGGAAAAACCTTTCTGCCTATAGAAATGGCTTTATTTCAACGTTTCCGGCTGACTTCCATAATTGGGCTCAGCCTGACACGAGATGGATACTCGGGCTGCAGTGGCTTGCCAAGGAGCTTCACCCGGAATTGTTTGCCGATTTGCAGATTGAGACTCAAATATCATCATTTTACAAAGATTTATATAACATAGATGATCCTGCTGTTATAGAAGAGCTGCTTTCCCGTTTCAGCAGTTCGTTGAAAACTATCGAGTAACTATGGTCCATCATAAGCGCTCACGGCAGTATAATACCGCTCCGCATACTTTTGCGGTTATAACGGCAGTTCTGCTTCTCAGTATTTTTCTTGCTCTTTTCACGGGAAGATATCCCACCCCGGGAATTTCTTTTGCAGCGTTCCAAGTAGAAAACACGCTATTGCTTAATATTATAACCTTGATAAGAATGCCTAGAATACTGACGGCGGTGCTTACAGGGGCAGTTCTGGCAGCCTCCGGATTTGTCTTTCAGATGCTGTTTGCAAACCCGCTTGTTGAACCGGGATTTCTTGGTGTTTCTCAGGGTGCTGCGTTTGGAGCTGCCGGGTCTATTCTCCTTTTCGGATATGCCCCTGTGATTATTCAGGCAAGTGCCTTCTTTTTTGCTTTAATCGGCCTTGTTCTTTCCCTTTATTTGGCTTCACATTTTCATTTTGGAGGATGGATTCTGCGCCTGGTTCTTGCAGGAATAGCCGTGTCAGCCATTTTTTCTTCCGGGCTTGGCTTTATCAAGTATATGGCCGACCCGCTCAGCCAACTTCAGGATATAACCTTCTGGCTTCTGGGAGGGTTGTGGAATGCAGACTGGCAAACATTTTTCAGCATTCTGCCTGTCTGTTCCGCCAGTTTGATTATCATGTTCCTGTTCAGGTGGAGAATAAACATTCTTTCTCTTGATGACAGAACGGTTTTTTCTTCCGGAATATCCCCAAAATGGGAAAAGCGTTTTATTCTTCTGACGGCTACAGCCGGGACTGCTGCCGCAATTTCTGTGAGCGGGCTGGTTGGATGGATCGGACTTATTGTTCCGCATATTGCCCGAAGGGTCATCGGGGCCAATTCGAGACAGGCACTTCCCCTGACCATGCTTACCGGAGCTTTGTATTTACTTCTCAGCGATACAGCAGGACGTACTATCCTTTCTGGAGAACTGCCGCTTGGCATAATAACCAGCATTACCGGAGCTATGCTTTTTGTGGTAATTCTCACTTCTCCAAGAGGATTGGGTGAATCATTATGAACGATATAGCCGTATCTGCTGTTCACACATCCTATACCTACCCATATTCCAAAAAAAAAGCATTAGATGATGCTTCTGCAGCTATTCCACGAAAGAAAGTTTCAGCCTTGCTGGGACCCAACGGATCGGGTAAAACTACCCTGCTCGATCTTTTTCTCGGATGGAGGGTTCCTGAAACAGGTACAGTCTTGCTTAATGGGAAAAGCATTCATTTGATGAATAAGCGGGATCGCAGCCGGACGTTAAGTCTTGTACCCCAAAATGAACCAGTACAATTCTCTTTTACTACTCTTGATTATGTCATGTTCGGCAGGGCACCATACCTGCCCCAGATTGGCATTCCCGGGGAGATTGATACCAGAATTGCTATGGAATCGCTTCAAGCCGTTGGTTTAAAGGATTTCTGCCGGAGAAGTGTAACTTCTCTGAGCAGCGGTGAGCGGCAGCTTGTGCTGCTTGCTCGTTCTCTAGCTCAGGAACCAGAAATCATTCTGCTGGACGAACCGACAAGCAATCTGGATCCTGCCAATACAGGAAAGGTCCTGGATATTCTTTCAGAATTAGCATCGAGGGGGTTAACCGTTCTTTTTTCAACGCATGATCCTTCTGCAGCAGCCCGGGTCTCAGATTATACGATTATGCTTAATCAAGGCAGTGTTTTTGCCGCCGGTCCCCCTGAAGAGATCATGACTAGTGAAACACTGTTTGGCTTATATGGCATCCGTATGGATGTTATCAGGCATGAAGGATCTATTATCGTTTTCCACAAAACAAGCTGGGGAGAGAATAAAAAAGGCCGGCGACAGATTTAATAAAGCAGCTGCTCGATTGAACCCAGTATTGCCCGCGTATTCTTCTGATTTATCTCAGCAGCTTGCTTCGTTCCCGGGGCACAGTAGGAGAAAATATAAAACTTAATTTTCGGCTCTGTTCCGCTGGGACGTACAACCAGTTTGCTGCCGCCTTCCAACTGCATAATCAGTACATCTGATTTCGGAAGCCCAGATGTTCCTTGTGATAAATCGGTAAACTCAGTCACCGCCATTCCGCCAAATTCCGTGGGGGGCTCTTTTCGAAGATTCTCCATGATCGATCCGATTTTCTTCAGTCCGCTTGCCCCGGAGAGTGTTTTTGAGACTACGGACTCGTCGTATCGTCCATATTTGCGCCAGAGGTCCTCAAGTCTTTCAATGATAGTATAACCATTTTTTGCATACCAGAGCATCATTTCAATAACTATAACAGCAGTTGACACTGCATCTTTATCACGAACCGAACTGTTTGTCAGAAAGCCGAAGCTTTCTTCGGCTCCGCAGACAAACTGTTTTCCATCAGCCTCACCTCTGGCAATCTGCTCAGCGATATACTTAAAGCCTGTAAGCGTATCTATGGATTTCACCCCATGCTTTTCTGCTATATCTCTGAACAAGTCGGTAGTAACAAGGCTTTTTACACAGTAAAAAGAACTGTTATCTCCTTCCTGCAAGTTAAGACGTTCAATCATATAATCACATATCAGGGAAGCTGTCTGGTTTCCGGTAAGGAGTAAATAACCGCCGTTATTACTGCTCGAAGGGACGGCTATACCCAAACGGTCAGCATCGGGATCCGTTCCCATAATCAAAGCTGCTCCAACCTTTTTCCCCAACTCAAGAGCCATTTTCATCGCACCTGGATCTTCTGGATTAGGCAGCTCAACAGTCGGGAAATTTCCGTCCGCATTATCCTGCTCTGAAACCACGTGCAATTTAATTCCCAGATCACCGCAGATTTTCTGGACTGGAACACTTCCGGAACCATGCAGAGGAGTATAGACAACGGCAAAATTTCCCGTGAGGCTTTTGTCACTGAATAATTCCGGATGTACAAGCGTCTTTTTTACCATTGCGTAGTAAAGCTCATCAAATTCTTCATTCAGCCAGACCAGCACTCCATCCTTCTCAGCAGCTGCAGGACTCATTTCAGAAATCATATCAGAAGATGTTATTCTGGCCGCACTTTTAGCTATCCCATCATCATGAGGCGGAGTCACCTGGGCACCGTCTGACCAGTAGACTTTATACCCATTATAGACAGGAGGATTATGGCTGGCTGTTATCACTATGCCAGCCTGTGCGGAAAGCTCCCTGACCGCAAAAGAAAGCATGGGAACAGGTCTCATCGCACTATGGAGAAACACGGTTATTCCATTGCCGCAGAGAACACCGGCGGCAGCCTCAGCAAACTCACGAGAATAATTTCTTGAATCATAGGCAATAACTACTCTATTCGCGCTGCCTGGACTGTTGCTTCTAATGTAATCAGCCAGACCCTGCGTGACTTTTCTGACTATCAGGGGGTTGATTCTGTTAAATCCTCCTCCAATAAGTCCTCGCATTCCAGCTGTTCCGAATTTCAAGTTGGTATAGAATCTGTCATGAAGTTCATTAACATCTTGATTTTCCATAACAGTTTTCAATTCTGCTGAGAAACGGCTGTCTTTTTCCTGAGACAGATATTCCAAAGCGGACAGTTCCATTTTTTCATTATTCATACATTCCCCCAATTAATTCAGGTTTCAAGAGCCAATTTCAAAATGCTTCGCATTTTTGGAAATTGGCTTTTGAAGTTTGCCTATGTATTTAAATAAATAATTATTATATAATTATTTATTTAAAACGCAAACTTCTGACCAAATCGTTGAAATTTCAAAATGATT